>MVQO01000121.1 GCA_002067585.1 Syntrophorhabdus sp. PtaB.Bin027 | reverse complement strand
TCGAAGGAGACCACCCTTTATGTTGGTGAAGAGGCTTTTGCCCCCAGATTTTCGGGATATCCCTGGGGTTCACCACACTATTTAGGACAATTAGACGTTAAGCAAATCTCATCCATCCAAAATCTAAAAATAAAAGAAATAAAGCTGCCAACAGAAGTTATGCCGGGAGGGTACTTTACCGGGTATATAGATCGGGTCACTGAATATGAAAAAGCAAGAACCACCCTTCTTATTGCACGCAATGAGCGTCTTGAAATGGATGATTTTAGGGGTGAACAGGCCATGATAGTTGGCTTGAGAAACAAGGGACTCATCATTCTGTCCGGGTGTGCACACGCAGGAATCGTGAATACGGTCAGACACGCACAGAAAATTACCGGTATCTCCGATGTTCATGCGGTCATGGGAGGTTTTCACCTTTTTGATTCAGGCACAGAGAATATCAAAAGAACTGTGCAAGATATTAAGTCTGTGAAACCACAATACATAATTCCGATGCATTGTACTGGTTATGATGCTATGACCCTGTTTTACAAGGAGATGCCGGAACAGCTTGTACTTAGCACAGCTGGTTCAAGGTTTACCTTTGTTGCTTGAAGGGCAGGTCAACGACTATGCACCATATCATTGGTCTCTGTAAATGAAGATCACCTTGGGCCGGTAGCAGCATAATATGTCAAAAAAGGGTCGAACAATAACATGATCAAAATCAAACAAAATACATACAAATATGTCTATGGACCAGTGCCTTCATGGAGGCTGGGTAGTTCCTTAGGGATTGACCTGCTCTCACAGAAATCAAAAATCTGCACTTTTGACTGTATTTACTGCCAGCTCGGTGCAACAAAAACTTATTCGAACCAACGCATCGCTTATGTTCACGTTGATGACATACTGAGAGAGTTAAGATCGTTACCCCCAAAAATCCCTATAGACTTCATAACCTTTTCAGGCCGCGGTGAGCCAACTCTGGCGTCCAATCTGGGGATAGCCGTCAAAGCTGTGAAAGCATTGCGCCCTGACCCAATCGCTATCATAACAAATTCGTCAACCATGGATCGGGCAAGCGTGCAAGAAGATCTTTCTTTGGCGGATTTTGTTATCGCGAAACTCGATGCATTTTCAGCCGAGACTTTTGAGGCCGTCAACAAGCCATCTGATATGATTCATTTTGAAAACGTGGTAAAGGGACTCCTCAAGTTTAGGAAGAATTATAATGGAAAATTTGCGCTCCAAATTATGTTTACAGAGGAGAACAAAAAATACGCGGGGAAGATAGCATCATTATCTCGTAAGATTGCCCCTGATGAAATACAGATAAATACGCCTTTGAGGTCCTGCCCGGTCCCTCCGCTTTCTGAGATAGAATTAATGGATATAAAAAATCACTTTGCAGACTTGAATGTGATTTCTGTGTATGAGGGCAACAAAACATATGTGGAGCCCATCAGTGATTCTGACACTTTAAAAAGAAGAGGGAAAGTGTAAGATTATTATTTTTTAACACCCCAGTTCACGCTAGATAGTACTGCAATCAAAGTTAGAGAAGATAAAAAATTGCCTTAAGGCTCGTCTTTCATGGGCTCCCAAAGCGATTTTCATTACATAAGTAACCTTCCTGTCGAGGATAGTGGTTTTATGAAAAAAATTAAGGTTGAACGTACAAAAGGTCACGGGCCTATGAGTTTTTTCACCTCGATCTTGTTTAATGAAACAATCAATTTTGAAATAATCAGTTACCTGATTGATTTCGTTCGTGCCAAGAGGGTTATGTGCTGTTCCCAAACAATCTTTCGGGAAAAATAATGAATCTCCGGCAACAAGGTATGTTAGACAGACTTTAAGACAAGCGTCACACATTCTGCGCTAATCGATTTGACCACACAATTGTTCGCTTTTTCCATCATAAAAAATTTTCCAAAGGTGTTACTGTGCTTGCTTGGCTTTTCTGTATGCATTGTAGTTTTTCTCGTATCATCACTGAGCGTGGATGTCTAAGGATAACACACAATCTTGAATCAGACATATTATACTGACAGAATCTTGAACTTATTTCTGCCATATGCTTATTATATAATCATGTGGTGCCCAAAAAAATGTCGTTGAGTTTCCTGCAAACGCCGCACAGATTTTTGGGCGAAATGGCAGCTTTTTTCGTTTCGATGAGAAACAAAGATGCTGACCACCGAAAATATTGGCTTCGAGGAGAACCGGATGAAGATTTGTTTTGCTGTCGAAAAAGATGATGGGGTCAACAGTAGCGTATACGGACACTTCGGTTCAGCACCGTTGTTCATTATGGTCGACACGAATCAGAAAGTTGCAACGTCAGTGAAAAACGAAGATGCTGGACACGCTCACGGGGCCTGTAACCCATTACGTTCAATAGGCGGCCTGCCGATAGATGCGGTTGTTGTGGGAGGAATTGGGGCAGGGGCACTTATGAAACTCAATGCTGCAGGCGTTAAAGTGTTTAGGTCAGCTCCAGGGTCTGTCCGTGAGAACCTTGACCTCTTCGAACAAAAAAAACTTACAGAACTTACTGTTAATGACGGGTGCAGTGGTCACCAAAGTGGTAGCGGTTGTGGACATCATTAGGCAAATGCCGGAGCTAAAAAACCTTATAGCAGGTTTTAACAGACTTTCTTGATCCTATATATGGAGGAGTAACATGCCTATTTATGAATACCAATGCATGAAATGTGGTGCAAAGAATGAGTTTTTTGTTCGGAGTAGTGACACAGACGAACTGAGATGCAAAAATTGCGAGAGCACAGATCTTTATAAACTGATGTCGGCTTCAAACTTTTCAATGTCCTCTTCTACACCTTCTGTACCTGTATCTGGCGGGTGTTGTGGTGCACCGGGCTCGTGTGGAAATCCAGGGAGTTGCTGTTCGCAGTAATCTTGTATCTCGGAAATTTCTTGCACCTCTTATATGGAGGGTGATAGAATTCTGATTTGAAATCACCATTAAACAGAAAAATTTGACCCTCTCCGAAAAAATTGGGCTGAGGGCAACGATAACACAAGGGGGGCTCATGGAAAATCACAAGGTTATCGGTCAAAGGGTCGTTAGGTCTGACTATCTTGCCAAGGTGACGGGGCAAGCCTGTTATTCTGCAGACCTGAAGTTGCCAGGAATGCTCGTGGCCAAGGTGCTGAGGAGTCCTTATGCTCACGCGCGAATCCTGGCTATTGATGTAAGTCCAGCGCTGAAAATTCCTGGAGTTAAAGCAGCCGTGAGCGGACAAGACGGGTATGGAGTAAAATGGGGTGTTTTCCGTTACACACAGGACCATGATATGTTGCCCACTGATAAGGTACGGTATGTGGGTGAAGATGTGGCTGCCGTGGCAGCAATTGATGAAGAAACAGCACTCGAGGCTCTTCATGCCATAAAGGTAGAGTACGAACCCCTTCCGGCAGTATTCGATCCTGTGGCTGCTATGGCACCGGATGCCCCTCAGATCCATGATGCATATCCAGGCAATATCAATGTCCATGTCCATATTGATGTGGGTGATGTGGAATCAGCATTCCGCGAGTCATTCATTGTTCGAGAAGACACATTTAGAGCTGCAGGTGAAGCATATGCCATGATGGAGCCATATGCGGTTGTTGCCCATTACAATTCAGGCTACCTTGATTTTTGGATGCCCAATGCAGGTCCACATGTAAGAGCAAAAGCCCTTTCGAACCTCTTGCAGATTCCACTCAACAGGGTGAGGGTACGGCACATCTTTTCAGGTGGTGCCTTCGGCGGTCGTTCAGAGGTTGCACCAGGAGATTTTATAACGGCGCTCCTGTCGATGAAGTCCGGAAAACCTGTGAAACTTGTCCTATCGAGAGAAGAAAACGCTATAAGCAGCAGACAGGTACACGACATTGTTGCCACCATCAAGACTGGCGTCAAACAGGACGGCACAATCCTGGCCAAAGAATTCAAAGCCATATACAATGGTGGGGCGTATAGCAGCACTGGGCCCATTGCCGCATCGATTCCGTACTATGTATATGAGGAAGCCTATCGTTTTCCAAATGTAAAATATGATGGATACCGGGTGTACACAAACAAGGGCATTCGCGGCATGTATGGGTGTCACGGAAGGGCTTTTCTTGCCGGCAACGAGGTGCAACTCGATATGATTGCCAAAGATCTTGGTATTGACCCCATGGATATACGGATAAAAAATGGCCTGACTTTAGGAGAAAAGACAGCAACAAAATCGTGGATCACAAGCGGTAATCTTGCAGAACCGACACAAAAGGCTGCAGAGAAAGCAGGGTGGAGCAGTAAACGGGGAAAGCTCCCGAAAAATAAAGGTATTGGTATGGGTTGTGTGGCAATAATGACTGGTTTCCCTATGGGTTTCAGGTCGAGCTCGTCCTGCTATGTTAAACTGAACGATGATGGTCATGCAACGGTTGTTACAGGTATTGTTGACAACGGCCAGGGCAATGACTCTATGGCAGTCCAAATTGCTTCCGAGATTCTCGGCCTTCCCATGGAAGATATCAACCTGGTAAGTGCAGATACAGAGGTGACAAACCTTGATCCGGGAGCATATTCACAGGCAGCTACATTTGCAGGGGGCAACGCGGTAAAAAAAGCCTGTGAGCATGCTCGGAACCAAATCCTTGCCCTTGCTTCAGAAAAACTCAACGAGGCTGTTGAAGACCTTGATCTTCAAAACAAAATGGTTATCTGTCGAAAAAACCCTGAAAAGAAGATGCCTATTTCATGGATAACAAGAGAGGCTTTCTTCAGGGCAAAACCAATAGCAGGCATTGGGTCTTATATCCCTAAAATTGATTTTGATAGAGAATGGATTTCTAAGCCTTTTGGCCAAATGGCTGGGACCTATTCATTTGGGACTTCTGTTGCAGAGGTAGAAATTGATGAGGAAACGGGCAAAATAACGATGCCGCATTTTGTCACAGCCCACGATTGCGGCAAGGCCATTAATCCCATGGCGGTAGAAGGACAGATGGAAGGATCGGTTCAGCAGGCCGGAGTTGCTGCAATTACCGAAGGAAATCTGTGGGATGAGGGTTTCCTGCTAAACCCGGACCTTCTCGAGTATAAAGTGCCTCTGGCATGCGACATGCCTGACATAGAGACAATTATTGTTGAATCCAATGATCCGGAAGGCCCCTTTGGAGCAAAGGAGGGGGGGCTTACTGTAAGAATGAACGCATATAGCGCTGTTGCATGTGCTGTGAGCAACGCTCTTGGTGTTCAGTTCAGTGAACTGCCTCTTACGCCTGACAGGATTTTGGAAATGATCGAGAAGAAGGGAGGGGACAAATGATTCTGCCAGAATTCGAATACAAAAAACCGAAGGTAATAAAAAAAGCACTTCAATTATTCCAGGCAAACAGAGGCGATGCAGTTTATCTCTCTGGGGGAACCGACCTTGTCCCAAGAATCAAGCAGAGGCTTGAGAAGCCCTCTATTGTAATCGACTTAAAAAATATCTCAAGCCTGAATAAGATAGAATTGTCCCGGTCCTGGCTGAAGATTGGTGCAAACGTTACCATATATGAGTTAAAAAACCATCCTTTCGTAAAAGACAATCTGCCAGCCCTTGCTGATTCCCTTGAGGCCACTGCTTGCGAGACAATACAGATGAGGGGTACTATTGGCGGCAATGTCCTCCAGAATACTCGTTGTCTTTTTTATAACAAGTCCGATGAGTGGAGGAAAGCAAAAGGATATTGCCTGAAAATGGGCGGGCAGGTATGCAATGCAGTAAAAGGGGCAAAAATGTGTTTTGCCAACTATACAAGTGATAATGCCCCGGCCCTGATCACCCTGGAGACACAGGTACGCCTGTCAGGGGTTGATGGCAGTCGTCAGATTCCCTTGGCAGCCATCTTCAGTGGAAAGTCAGATCGTCCTTTTACCTTGCAGCCTGGCGAAATATTAACACACATTTTTATCCCCGCAAATAAAACAAGGGGTTGTTACCTCAAGATCAGAGTCAGGGACTCGATTGACTACCCTCTTGTCGGAGCAGCAGCATCGTTAAAGAACGGGAACGGGTGTCTGGCAATCGGTGGAATCGGCGCAAAACCACTTCATTTCGACTTCGATGAGACCGAAGATGGATGGGGAGAGCGTATTGCCCGGGAGGCAGCGAGTCACGTAACGCCTGTAGCAAACACAGTACTTTCTCCAACGTATCGCAAAAAAATGGTGTATGTTCTTGTGAAAAGAATCGTTAGAAAACTTTCAGGGGAGGGCTGCTGATGAAAAGGGTCAAGGTTAATTTTACTGTAAATGGAGAAAAGGTTTCGGTAGAAGTAAAGCAATATGAAACCCTTCTGGAAACCCTGCGGGAGAGACTCTGCCTGACAGGAGTAAAAGAATCGTGCAGCATCGGTTCATGTGGGGCATGCACGGTAATTCTTGACGGCATCCCGGTGAGATCATGCCTTGTTCTTTCGCCTGAAGTTGAAGGAAAAAGTATTACAACAGTGGAAGGTCTGGAGAAGAATGGTATACTTCATCCTTTGCAGCAGGCCTTTATGGAGAAAGGCGCAGTGCAATGTGGTTTCTGCACTTCTGGTATGATACTTACTGCTAAAAGCCTTCTGGATAGGCAAAGCAAGCCTTCAAAAGACCAGATTATTCGCACCATTTCCTCAAATATTTGTCGCTGCACTGGATACAAAAAGATTATAGAAGCTGTTATGTCCGCAGCAGAAAAAATGGTAGCCACCTAACCCCTGTTTCATACAGGCTACATCCTTAAGCGACTTTACTACTACGGGAACAAAATTATGGAAATATTCTTGACATATATTCATTATGAATATATATTCATATAGTAGTTGATGCAAAGGCAAGGAGGGATTTTATAAGTGACCAGACAGACAAGTCCAGGAAAAGCTGGTTTTTTCCCGAGCGTAACCCATTTCAAATCTGCCTGGACTGCCCACCAAAAAATAACAAATGCTTTGGAAGGTGGTATGGACTTAAGAATAAAGGATGGCAATCTGACTGCAAGTGACATTTTGCCCGGCTTTTGGCAGTGGGAAAAGAGATGGGCTTACCGGGCAAAATCATTACCGGAGAAATCAATAAAAGAAATTATAAGCCTGAGGGAGGATGAGAAATGAAAATAGCCATAACGAGTGTAGACGGTACAATGGAAGGAAAGCTGGATGAACGTTTCGGACGAGCCAGAAAGATTATTGTTTACGACACTGAAACAAAGGAACATGTGGTGTTAGATAACTCCATGAATCTCAATGCGGCACAGGGAGCAGGGATACAGGCTGCACAAAACGTAGTAAAATCAGGAGCGAAGGTAATTATCAGCGGTCATTTCGGGCCAAAAGCATTTCAGGTAGTGCAGGTGGCAGGGCTGGAAGTTTATTCTGCAACTGATATGACTGTCGCTGATGCAATCAAGAGGTTTGAGGAAGGGAAACTGGAAAAGCTTGCCAGTGCTGATGTATCGTCCCACTGGTAAACCGAATTCATCTACCCTTGAAAGCGCGATACCCTGCAGGGTTTGCGTTTTCTGCGGGAATCTGTGAATGAGCAGAGCGTACATGAAAAGGAATCTCTGACGGCTTTGCAAACAGAGGGGCAAGATACAAGCCCCAGCAAAAGAAGGGAGGCCAACAATGGCGGATAACAGAAGAGAGGGTTCAGGACAAGGTGGTGGACAGGGTTTGGGAGGCGGAACAGGAGCAGGCCAACGTCTGGGGCCTGGAAGGGGAGGAAGAGGAAGAATGGGTGGAAGAGGACTGGGGCCGGACGGTGAATGTGTTTGCCCACAGTGTGGGCAGCGGTCGCCTCACCAAAGAGGGATTCCCTGTTTTGAACAGAAATGTCCAAAATGTGGAATTCCAATGACGAGAGCGTAGAAGGACAGCCCTATGAATATCGCCATCGCCAGTGGAAAAGGTGGTACAGGTAAAACCACGATTGCAGTCAGTCTTGCATACTTCCTGGCCACCTCCGGGCAGTCTGTCCAGTATATTGACTGTGATGTTGAAGAGCCAAATGGTCATCTTTTTCTTAAGCCAAAGATTGAATCTCGAAAAACTGCGTATGTTATGGTTCCCAAAATCATTGAGGAGAAATGCACCTTCTGCGGAGAATGCAGTTCTAAGTGTCAATACAATGCCCTCGTAAGCCTTCCTGATATTCCCCCCCTTGTATTCCCTGGATTGTGCCATGGGTGCGGTCTTTGTGTTCATATATGTCCTGAAAATGCTATCATTGAGGCAAAAAGAGAAGTAGGGTTTATCGAGGAAGGCACTGGCATTGAAGGAATTGCCTGCATACATGGGATACTCAACGTTGGAGAGGTAATGGCAGTGCCCTTGATCAGGCAGGTCAAGGAAGGGAGTTTGGAGTCCCGTGTTCACATAATTGATGCACCCCCTGGTACCGCCTGCCCGCTTGTTGCAACCATCAGTGACGCAGATATCGTTGTCATGGTTACAGAACCTACCCCATTCGGTCTTCATGACCTCTCTATAGCAGTTGCAGTGGCTGAGAAGCTTGAAATTCCGTTGGGACTAGTTATTAATCGTGAAAGGGAACAGTTTCAGCCCCTGGAAAAGTATATTGACGATCATGGAATGGAAATTCTTGCAAGGATTCCTGAAGACAGAAGAATTGCCGAGCATTACTCCAGGGGAGAAATTATTATTGAGGCTCTGCCGGAACTCAGACCCCTTTTCAGTGATCTCGCAATCAATATAGGAAAAGCATTTGGAAAATCTGTGATAGGTGTATAAACATGACTGACATAAAAGAAGTGATTGTGGTAAGCGGTAAAGGAGGTACAGGAAAAACCTCTGTTGTGGGCCCTCTGGTCAGTCTCATGACAAACAGGGTGGCAGCAGACTGTGATGTTGATGCGGCAAACCTTCACATGATTCTTAATCCCGTGATCATTGAAGAAAAGGAATTCATTGGCGGTAAAAAAGCAACCATTGATCCGTCTCGGTGCACCAGTTGTGGTACATGCAGGGATGTCTGCAGGTTCCAGGCAATTTCTGCTGACTATATCGTTGATCATCGTCAGTGTGAGGGCTGTGGCGCTTGTTATTTTCTTTGCCCTGCCAATGCTATTGATTTTCCCTCCACTGTCGCCGGTTCGTGTTATATATGCAAAGATAAATACTCTCAACCTTACGTGTATGCGGAACTTCTGCCTGGAGAAGAGAATTCAGGCAAACTTGTTACCATGGTCCGTAGTGAGGCAAAAGCTCTGGCTGAAAAAAACGGTTGCCCCCTTATTGTAATAGATGGCCCTCCAGGTATAGGCTGCCCGGTTATAGCTTCCATGACAGGAACACATGTAGCGACAGTTGTCACGGAACCGACCATTTCGGGGTTTCACGACCTGGAGCGTATCATTGAACTTGCACGGTTCTTCAAATGTAAAACCGGTGTAATTGTAAATAAGAGCGACATAAATCCTGATTTTTGCAAACGCATTGAAGATTATTGCATTACAAAGGAAACTGCCTTTCTTGGGGCAATTCCTTACGATCACAGGATAACTGAAGCCCAGATACAGGCAAAAACAATCCTGGATATAGCACCCGACAGTGAAACGAGTGAAATTATCAGAACGATCCACAAAAAAATATCAAAGATTTTGGAGGAATTATGAGTACATGCGAACAAGACAATCAAAGAAACCCCCTGCTGGACGAACTTGCCATGGCCGACAAACTGAGTAAAATAGATCAGGTTATCGTTGTCCTTTCCGGTAAAGGGGGTGTTGGCAAGAGCACTGTCGCAGTAAACCTTGCATTGAGCCTTGCATTACGGGGACACAAAACCGGTCTTATGGACGTAGATATTCATGGACCAAGTGTTCCAAAACTTTTACATTTGATGAACAGATGGCCAGAAATGAAGGGAGAGGAGATTGTCCCTATAACATACGAGTCGGATCTTCTCAAGGTAATGTCCATGGGTTTCCTGCTACAGGGGACTGAACAGGCTGTAATCTGGAGAGGGCCCCTCAAATATAGTATGATAAAGGATTTCATTTCCCGCGTTCAATGGGGTGATCTTGATTATCTTGTTGTTGACTGTCCTCCAGGTACTGGCGATGAAACCCTCTCAGTAGCTCAGTTTCTCAAAGAAAAGGCGAAAGCAGTAATTGTCACCACTCCACAACAGGTCGCCACCATCGATGTTGAAAAATGTATCACCTTCTGTAAACAACTTGAACTCCCTGTAGCTGGAGTGATAGAAAACATGAGCGGATTTGTCTGCCCCCACTGTGGTCAGTCCACTGAGATTTTTTCAAAGGGTGGAGGAGAGCTTCTTGCAGACCGATACGGCATTCCATTCCTTGGAAGCATTCCCCTCGACCCGGCCATTGCCCAAAGCGGAGATGAGGAAAAACCTTATATCTATTTCTACTCCAAATCTGCAACAGCAAAGGTATTCGAAGACATAATTGAAAGAATAATCTTCTTTGCAAAAGACAACTCGCTGGGAATCAAAAAGGAATCTGAGAATAAAACCCCCACTGCAACGCAGCCGGGAGACAAAGATACGAAAGAAAACATATCCACATTAAACAAGGAGGCTTCAATGAAATTTGCAATACCAACACATCAGGGAAAATTATGTGCCCATTTTGGTCATTGTGAGGCCTTTGCACTCATTGATACAGATGCAACTGGCAAGGTGATCAATGAGACCTACGTTACTCCTCCGCCTCACGAACCAGGTCTTCTCCCACCCTGGCTTTCTCAGCAGGGCGTAAACTGCATTATCGCCGGAGGCATGGGAAGCCGCGCGCAGCAACTATTTGCACAACAGGGTGTGAATGTTATTACCGGCGCACAGGGAGAAGATCCGAAGGAAATTGTGGAACAATACCTCAAAGGCGTCCTGCAGACCGGTGCAAATACGTGCGATCATTAGCAAGGTAGCCAGGCAAATCCTGGCTTTTCAGGAGGTCCTACACATATGACAAGGCAGCCCATTACTGCAACAGAAGTAGATCGCCTGGTAGTAACTGTTATTACTGATAATTATTATGATGCCCTGAGACCTGACACAAAAGTCTCAACAGTGTTCCGATCAAGGCCGGGGTCTGTTATACATGCTGAACACGGCCTTTCGTACCATATTGAGACAGAGGTGAACGGGGTTTCATCGACCCTTTTCTTTGATTACGGCATGGACCTCATGGGCATGACTCACAATATAGAGGTTCTTGGCATTGATGTTGGCAGGGTCAATGCCATGGCTTTGAGTCACGGTCATTTTGACCACTGGGGTGGGCTCACAGAGTTTCTCAGACGGTATGGGGATCGTATCCCAAAAGGCACTCCGCTTTACATCGGTCAGGAAACCTTTGCACGCCGGTTTTCTATTCGTCCATCAGACAATGAGCCCATGGATATAGGAAAACTGGAAAGAGCTGAGATAGATAAGTTTGGAGTGGTCGATATAAGGGAATTGACGGAACCCAAGGAAATAATACCGGGCGGTTACGCCACAGGCCCTGTGGAAAAAGTGACAGACTATGAGAAAGGTAATCCAAATTTACTTGTCAAGAGAGGTGATCGGCTGGAGCAGGATTTGTTTGAAGGGGAACTTGCCCTGTTTTTTGTTGTCAAAAACAGAGGCCTTGTTATCCTCAGCGGCTGCGCTCACATAGGCATTATAAATATTGTCAAGTATGTGGTTCAAATCAGCGGCATATCAAAAATACACGCCATCATTGGTGGATTCCATCTGGTCAATGCACAGACCAACCTTATAGACCGTTACATTGAAGATATAAAAGGTTTTTCCCCTGACTACATTGTACCTACTCATTGTACAGGTTTTGAGGCAATTGTGCGCTTTGCCAGGGAAATGCCAGAGCAGTTCATACTGAATACTGCCGGTACATCTTATACGTTTACCTCTTAAGGGGCCAGGCATTATGATTTATAATGGTGAAAAGGTTGCAGCCTGTTTTAAAGATGTAAAAAGCAGTTTTTTCCAAAAATCCAACGAGGACATCCCCTGATTCATGACTGTTGATCAAGAGTGATGATGAGAGATCTGGATTATTGTATACGGATCCGAAACCACCGTTTTGAGTACAGGCTATGAACCTGAATGCTACGCTGGAGGAGAAAAAAAACCGTATATTGCAAAGATGGATTTCACTCACCGTGGAGACGTACCCGGCTGATGTTGTAAATTTTTTAAAAATGGAAAAAGATAGATTCGCAAATCCTGTTGGCTTTGCAATCTCAACAGGCTGTGAGATACTTTTCCATGAGCTTACATGCGAGGGAAACCGGAGCAAAATAATCACTGCCCTGGACAGTATCATCAGAATACGCACGGTTCAGGATTTCAGCCCGTCACAGGCTGTTGAGTTTATTTATTTCCTCAAAAAGGCGGTAAGAGAAGAGCTGAAGATAAATGATGAAGAGGCAATCAAAAGGACTAAACCTGAAATACTTGAAGATTTAGCTCTTTTCGAGACAAGGATAGATGACCTTGCTTCTTTGGCTTGCAAAATTTATGACAAATGTCGTGAAGACATCAACCGCATCAAGATGAAGGATAAGGACTCTGCAATAACCATTAAAAACAGGCTTGCAAGAGTCAGGATACCAAAAGGGGAAAAGTAACGAAAAGGAAAACTCTAAGAAAAATTCAATCATTCTCAAGGATAAAGAAAAAATATCATATTTTTTTGTTTTTGCAGCGGGTACAATAATATATTGTTTGGCAAAAGAGAAATGACTGTCATGTCAGCGAGCAAATCTGTGGAGATTTATGGCTGATCAGTGCTGAATGACCCCCATGTCTATACAGCCAATACCAAAAATGTGTGGATTAAGGAAGAAATAGAACATCCTCCCCGTTCCTGAGCTGTGAGGCAGGATAAAAGCCTGGGTAATCGGTTTTCGACCTCCTGCTCAACAGTACTGTCTTTTATCTATTCAAAATTGATTTTCAGGGACAACTTCAAAAAGATACAATTTCCCTAAAAGATCCATTGCTGTCATGGATAGGAGATGCATAATATGTAGATTATGCCATCATTGCCCGGTGAAATATAAAAGCGTCTGGTTTGTGGGCAAGCAGACGGGCAATGCCAATCATACATTCATCGAAGAACGCCAACCTGTTTCTGAAATGAAGAGTTTGCCTGCCTTAAACATTGTCCTGCTGAACGATGGATGATAGACTTAGATTATCTTGGAAAGTACTGGCGATTCTGTATTGATTATAAATAAGGAGACTTCTATGAAACACTGGCTGTTACCTACCTTTGGTGCATTTGTTCTGTGGGGATTCTGGAGCTTTATCCCTAAGATAACAACAAGATATATTAGCCCTAGAAGTGCAATACTTTTTGAAGTGATGGGCGGTGTTCTCGTTGCTACAATGGTTTTATTCACATTGAAGTTTAAACCCGATATTCACCTCAAGGGTGTATTGCTGGCAATGACCACAGGTGGTCTGGGGTTTTTGGGAGCCCTGTGTTACCTCTACGCCGTTTCAAAGGGGCCAGTTTCATTAATTGCAATATTGACAGCTCTCTCCCCTGTTATTACTGTTACATTATCAGTAATTTTCCTGAATGAAACCATTTCATTGAAACAGGGATTTGGCATTGTTTTAGGTTTGGCAGCCATGATATTGATTTGCACGTAAAATGACTAATATGAACGAACGTATCATCTGGCATGAAAACCATTCTTCACCTATCCCCTCCTTGATGAACCCCTCATGTTATAGAATCAGCCTTTCGGGTCTATATTCCTGGTATTAAAACCTATGTTTCTTGTAGTCAGAGCTGGATGCAGTCTTATAGCTTTGTAACACATACAAGGACCAAAGAAAGCTCGAAATGAAATCGGGTGATAAAAAAAGATCGATTGCGGGCCTGATTTGTTGGTCATGAAGAATACCATTTCGAGCACGTATATTCAGGCTTGCAGGGCATATTTTTCCAAAATTGAACAAAGACTGATATACTTAAATTAGTAAGCATTAATCTAAAAAAGAAATGGTTTTAGTTCTGCAAATAACGGAAAAAACCCATCTACAGGGTCCAGAGGTCATCGTGATGGATTATGGCAGCGGAAAAGCAAAGACTGTGGGCAAAGTAATCAAAAAAGTATGGTGAGAAATTGGAGCGGAGTATCTGTGGTGCAGATCCGAAGGAGGAGAGACACTATCATTTCAAAAGCCCAACAAATGATTTGTTTGACAAAGAATTTGTGACTGTTGGTCTTGCCAGAATATGAATGAAATGAATGAGCTTCTTCTCCTAAGATTGTGAGGGGGAAGCTTATTATTGTTTGCGCTCTGACTAAAGATATGACCATAATAGTGAAAATTAATCGTTGTGTTGGGCCTGTCCACACAAAAATAAGGAGGTAGTCATGCAAACCGGGCACACAAAACCTTCTGAAACATATGCCCCGTTGTATTTTCTCGCTTCACTTGGTTCAGGTGGTCTGGTCGTAACCTTTTTTATGTGGTTGATGCACTGGACCAGTCATCCAGGTCGTTCTGTACCGGTATTTGAAGATATCGCAACTGCTTTTAATTCAGGAAGTTTAGCTACAAAAGCCATGATTATAATGGCAGTAGCTGGTATCGCCTTCTATTCTTTCCTCAATATCAAAGTTTTGATCTGGAACCTGATCCAATTCAAAAAATGGAAAAGAACAGAGGCTTATATCAAAATCAGGTCCTCCAATGCCGAAACCCAGCTAATGGCCATGCCCCTGGCCCTTGCTATGAGTGTCAATGTTTGCTTTATGCTTGGGATGGTATTTGTACCACGGTTGTGGAGCGTTGTAGAATACCTCTTTCCCTTGGCAATAATTGCTTTTGTTGCTATCAGCATTCTGGCCTTCGATATGTTAGGGAAATTTCTTGGGCGCGCGTTGACAACAGGTGGGTTCAGTTGCATTGCTAATAACTCCTTTGCTCAGGCACTTCCTGCTTTTGCCTTGTCTATGATCGGCGTAGGCCTGGCCGCACCGGCTGGAATGTCAGCTGCTCCCTTAGTGTCAGGCATCGGGCTGGTGCTTTCTACGTTCTTTCTGGTTGCTGCTATGCTGATAGGTGTCATTGCACTTGTTCTTGGGATTCGCTCTTTACTGGAAAACGGTGCTGATATAGAAACAGCTCCAACTCTATCGATTTTTATCCCTCTACTGACAGTCACCGGCATTCTTGTCCTGCGCCAGAGCCACGGCCTTGGAGAACACTTTGCACAGGCTAGCGGCAGCGCCAGCCGGCTCATGATGTTGTCGCAGTTTCTTTCAGCACAGCTCTTATTCGCACTCTTGACATGGGCTGTATTGCGGCGTCTTGGCTATGCACAACGGTATATTTTTGGAAAAGAGGCATCGGTGGGATCGTATGCGTTGGTTTGCCCAGGAGTGGCACTGGCCGTGATGATCCAGTTCTGGCTCAACCGCGGGCTGGTTGACGCTGGACTGATAAACAGATTTTCCGTTGGCTATTGGGTGATCTCTGCCCTGGCGATTGCAATTCAGCTTGGGACAATGTGGCTGGTATATGTCTTGAATCGCAAACATTTCGGGAAAAA
>MVQO01000120.1 GCA_002067585.1 Syntrophorhabdus sp. PtaB.Bin027 | reverse complement strand
TAACCAGCGCCTATGGTACCAGTGTGCTTCTCTGTTGTCAATAGAATATGCTTTGGGAACGTACAATCGAAAGAATGATAACAACCCAGGTTCAAACAACCTGCAACCTTTGAGTCGGCTCGCATTGTTTACGAAATGTATTTTGATCTTAAATCCAAAGTATCATTTCCTGCTGTTGTATAGCTATTAATTCTGTAGTGAGCGCAGATTGGACATTGAAACATGACTGTAAAGCAGGCTCAGATCTATTTTATTTCGGTAGCCCTGATCGATCTGAAATTATTAGGACTCAGGAACTTGGATCACTGCTACATGGACAAGGCAAGTCATATTTGGATAGAATGTCATCCAGAGATACTAACTATTGCTCTGATCCTATTGCAATATACGTGGCCTTAACTCGCTTTGATCGCTGTAAGTATTGGTACCAGGCATAGAGGTACAAAGCAGTCACAAAGCTGTTGAAAAGGCTCGTTGCACCTACTTCTTTCTGTATCTCTTCGGATAGGCCAATCAGGTGCGGAAGAAAAAGGGACAAAATTGAGTAGGCAAAAGCTGCCCCAAGGTATTTTTTGGCAGTGATTACTGCGTTAGAGAGAACTCTCCAGAGAGATATACCTGCATAGATACTATAGACTGCAAGGGCTATACTGCATACTCCATTAATAACCATTAGTTTTTGCAATGCGGGGTTTTGCTCAAAGTACTGCCTTCCGAGGTGTGTTCCTATGGCAAGATTAAAAAGATTAGCAAATGGGTCAAGGATGCTAAGATTGATACAAAGGAGTAACAGCCACCCCTTCACCCCTTTCAACTCAGATTGTTGTTCATTCAACTCCCTTTATCCTCCCAACCTTTTTTGATAACATAGTTTCATTTTTACCACATCTGAATTGCCTTGGGTATGAAAATACGCACGGACAAAATATTTGACAAGAAGCATGTGATTACGCTACGATAAGGCGTTTTATTACAGTAAGATGGTTACTCAAGCCACCAAAGGATATATAGAAATAGATCAGGAACGCTGCAAAGGGTGCTCCTTCTGCATAGAGTACTGCCCGAAGAAAGCTATTTTCCTAACGGACAAACTTAACCTCAAGGGATATTTCGTTGCAACATACAAGGAAGGGAATGGATGTACCGGTTGTGCAATCTGCGCCATTGTGTGCCCTGAGGTAGCTATTGAAGTCTATCGGGGTGGAACTGCATGAAGAAACTGATGAGTGGAAATGCAGCTGCCGGAGAAGCTGCAGTCCTGGCTGGATGCACATGCTATTTTGGCTACCCCATAACGCCCCAGAACGAGCTTACGGAATATATGGCAAAAAGAGTCCCGGAGGCAGGTGGTGTTTTCATTCAGTCAGAGAGTGAAATTGCAGCCATCAATATGGTTCTCGGAGCAAGCGTGGCAGGTGCACGGGCCATGACATCCTCAAGTGGCCCCGGAATCAGCCTCAAACAAGAAGGCATATCATATCTTGCCGCAGATGAACTTCCTGCAGTTATCCTCAACATGGTGCGCGGAGGTCCGGGCATGGGAAACATCTCTCCTGCTCAGTCCGATTATTTACAGGCAACCCGCGGTGGAGGCCATGGTGATTATCGCACCATTGTGCTCGCTCCTTCATCGGTACAGGAAATAGCAGATTTAATGCCTCTTGCTTTTGATCTTGCAGAAAAATATAGAAACCCTGTGGTCGTCCTCGGCGATGGAATGCTCGGTCAGATGATGGAACCAGTTGAGTTTGACCATATAAAAAAACCAGAGCCAGTAGCCAAAGATTACATATTGACAGGCGCAAAAGGGAGACCTTCAAGAATGGTGCGCTCCCTCATCTTTGATGTTAAGGAACAGGAGGAACACAACTGGAAATTGGCACGAAAATTTCAACGGATTGAACAAAACGAGGTTCGTTATGAGACACACCTGGTTGATGACGCAGAGTTGGTCGTAATCGCCTATGGCACCGCTGCAAGAATCGCTAAAGGTGCAATTGCACGGCTTCGCCAGGAAGGTTTGAAGGTTGGCATGATCAGGCCCATTACTCTCTGGCCTTTTCCTACAAAAATAATCCAGGAAACATCAAAGACGATCCATGATTTCTTTGTCTTTGAAATGAGTGCCGGTCAGCTAGTAGAAGATGTAAAACTCTCTCTCGAAGGCAAAGGCCGTGTTCATTTTTACGGCAGGCCCGGTGGCGTTATACCGACACCGGTTGAGCTCTTCCGTATAATCTCCCGTCATTGCTACCAGATACAAAGGGTCAAGAAGTCATGAAGAAGGTTTATTCCCGGCCCAAGTCTCTGAAACCAGCCCACTTCCATTACTGCCCCGGATGCGGGCACTCAATCGTAAATCGCCTCATTGCTGAAGTGATTGACGAAATGAATCTCGGGGACAAAATAATATGTGTTGCTCCAGCAGGATGTGGCATGCTTATTTACAACTACTTTGATGTTGATTGCCTTGAATCTGCCCATGGCCGTGGTGCTGCTGTTGCAACTGGGATTAAGCGTGTAAGGCCGGATAACCTGGTCGTCTCTTATCAGGGTGACGGCGATCTCGCAGCTATTGGTACAGCTGAGAGCTTTCATGCGGCAAATCGGGGAGAGAATATCACCATCATTTTTGTTAACAATGGTGTCTACGGTATGACTGGAGGACAGATGGCTCCTACTACGATTCTTGATCAGGTAACCACCACAACCCCTGTGGGAAGGATATCCGAGAAGGCAGGACATCCAGTAAGGATGTGTGAAGTCCTTGCAGTCCTTGACGGTACATCCTATCTTGAACGTGTAGCTGTTCATAAACCCGCTGCAATCGTGGCTACAAAAAAAGCACTTGTGAAAGCATTTCAGCACCAAATGAATAAGACCGGGTTTTCTATGGTGGAGATTCTTTCTCCATGCCCAACAAACTGGAAGATGGACCCACTCCAGGCATGCAAGTGGGTTGAGGACGTGATGAGCAAGCAATTTCCTATCGGACTTGTCAAAGAGGTTCAATGCTAACTAAAACTATATTTTCCGGATTTGGAGGCCAAGGCGTTCTTTCTATGGGATATACCCTCGCTACCGCAGCGATGCTTGAAGGAAAACATGTTACTTACTTTCCATCCTATGGGGTAGAGGTAAGGGGAGGTACGGCAAACTGTACGGTTGCGGTTAGCGATGAAGAGATTGCATCACCTGTTGCATCAGAACCTGAATTCGTTGTTGCTATGAATCAACCATCTTTTGCCCGCTTCCAAAGCATCCTGCAGTCGGGCGGTTTGATTTTTGTCAACTCCTCCATTGTGGATGTATCATCTGCCCGTGGAGATATCGAGATTGTCGCGGTTCCTACAAGCGAACTTGCGGAAAGAATTGGGACAATCAAAGTGGCCAACATGATCATGCTCGGTGCGTTCATTAGATTGAGCAATATTATATCCTACGATTTTATGGTTAAGAACCTTACAGACATTCTGGGTGAAGGCAAGGCAAAGTTGATCAAAATCAACAAAGAGGCCCTTGATTTGGGGTACAAATATGTAAGGGAGTGAAGGATGTTCATCAAGCAAATATCCATAGTACTTGATAATGTACCAGGGGCTATGTCCCATGTAAGTGAAATATTGGGACGGGAAGGTGTTAATATCAGGGCCATATCTGTCGCTGACACTTCAGATATAAGCACAGTGCGTTTTGTAGTTGATGATCCGGTCAAAGCAGTAAACATCCTTAAGGCCAATGGATTTTCCACGAAAGAAACAGATGTTCTTGCTGTTGAAACACCAGATCATCCCGGCGGACTCAATGCTGTGCTCAAGCCTCTCAAGGCTGCAAACATAAACGTTCACTATCTTTATCCACACTTAGGTAGGGTTGGCGGACAGGCCGTGGTGATCCTGGGCGTTGACAGGTTAGAGGAGGCACAGAAGGTACTTCAGGAGAACTGGGTCAAAACGCTCGGCAAAGAAGTATATACAATCTGAACCCAAAAAAAATTGACAAAAAGCAAGAGACTAGTGGGAACAAACATCGGCTCATTATCTTAAGTTCATAGGAAATCCCGTTGAACGCAGTGCCCTATAATCTTTGGGCTATGTCAACAGTCACTGAACGCTGAATACCCGACAAATTACTCCTTCTCCCCTACTACAAATATCGAAAAAGCGTAGTCAATTCCCAGGAACCGGAAAAGCCAGCCGAGAAGGTGAACCTTCATAAAATACCGGTGAAAAGCGTCGTTGTACGACCGATATACATTCTTGATCTGAAAACCAGCGATACTGAGGAGACCACAAAGTTCATCATAGGCATAAAAGGTCTTATGGGTTGCATCTCTCATAAACCTGGCTGGATTAAAAATATTCGGGGTTGAGACAACAATGATGCCCTTTGTGTTCATTATTGAAAACAATTTCTTCATCACCTCAAGGCCTTCCTGAAGAGACATGTGTTCGATGACCTCAAACATGATAAT
>MVQO01000119.1 GCA_002067585.1 Syntrophorhabdus sp. PtaB.Bin027 | reverse complement strand
AGTATTTTATGATGTAGATCGTTGATAGTATAGCATTTAGAGGCTATTTTCGGCCCTGTTTTTTAGTATTAAGCCTGAAATTATATCTGAAAAGATTGCTTATAAAATCAACTGTTTGAAAAGCAATTTCAAACGTATTGGAACATTAAATTAAGAGTGAAATTCTTCCTGAACAAATGAAGAAAACATATATAATTACAAACTATCCGATAATAAATAAATGCCCAACGCTTTCCTGGTAATCTTGTTTCAACGGCATCGCTCAATGAGAAGAATGCAAACGAATTGTCATCCTACGAAGGTCAGGGAGCACATGTCGGAAAAAGCGCTATGCCTAGCGTGGATGATGTGATCACGGAATTTTATGTAGCTGAGATGACTTTGCATATGGTAACGTCTGTATGAAGAAAGTTCTTTTTGTTGCAGGAAGCGGTGGGCATATTGCCCAACTAGCAATAATTCTTCAAGAAATTGGGGACAAATATGATTCTAAATTAATGCTGGAAAAATCAGATAAGTTGGGAATTGAAAGATTTTCAAGAAAATACAAAATTTTTACTGCCATCCCAATAAGGGGAAAGAACGAATCGATTGTTATAACTTTAATAAGAATCCTTGTGAATTTATTTCAATCATCCATTATTTTATTGAGATCAAATCCTGAGTACATCATTACAACAGGTCCGGGATTAGGGATCCCCGTTTGTATTTTTGGTAAAATAGCAGGAAAAAAAATAATTGTAATTGAGTCTTGGAGCAGAACAAAAACAAAATCGTATGCTGGGAAGGTATTGTATCCATTTTCTGATTTATTTCTTGTTCAGTGGCCTCAAATGCTCAAGCATTATCCCAAAGCGAAATATTTGGGTAGGTTGGCGTGATTTTCATTACGGTTGGATCAACAGCTTTTGATCCATTAATAAAGCAGGTAGATGAGATCTCTACTGATATGAAAGAGGAAATAATTTGTCAGATTGCAGATGGAAAATATATTCCCAAAAACTGTCAATATTTCAGATATAAATTAGATTTAGAGAAAGAATACAGCGATGCAGATCTGGTTATATGCCATGGGGGGGCAGGAACTCTTTTTAACTTGATGAAGTTAAACAAAAAAGTGATTGCAGTGCCCAATTTAGTCAGAAAAGATAAACATCAAACCGATTTGATTGATGCACTTTCAGGGGAGAATTATATTATCGTTTGCTATGATCTGTCAGAACTCCGAGCAAAGATGCTTGATTCGAAAAAAGTTAGATTAGACGCGTATAAAAGCCCTGAATGCAGGATTACCCAGGAAATTGTCAAATTCATTGGTGAATAAGTTCAAGAAGATGGCGAAAAGTTTCCATGCTCATTTTTGGAAAAATAGGTTGACTTCGAGAAATGAATGCCACCCTAAAAACTCGTAGGACAGAGTTCCATGGTCTTGATCATGGGTGAATGAAAAGACTGCGATATAATGATACGTGGAATGGCCTGAAAGTAGTATTTCCTATTCTTCGAGTATATTCATAGCGACTATCCATATTGTCTGAATACCAAAATATCGGCGCCGAATCTTAAATCCTGGCATCAAGGATTGCTTAGTGTAGTTGTCTGAAACGAATAATATGAAGCCAAACATCAATGCGAAATCTGATCCTTAGGCAATAGTAATACTTGATACACCAATTCTTTAATGTTGAGGGGAAAAGGCCTTACCACATATCCTGGCCGATACGATACTGAGCACCACAATAACAAACTTGATAGTAAAATTCATGATGAGGATTTGCCAGACCATGCAAACCTGTGATGAAGGGACTGGTGCGAATAGGGGTAGCGAACCACTTAGATCCTTTAAAAGCCACTGGTAGCCTCTGAAATTTGTTGATATACAACGTAATTCGATGCTTGATATTAATGGCATGAAAATTTATAACAATAATATCAAACAGTTATAAGTAAGCATGTATTTTGCATAATTGAAATAGTGCTAACATATAAATATAAAGATTGGTTCATTCATGGGAACCGCGAACATGTTGATAACTCTCAAAAAAAGATTATTTATTGAGCGAGGATTTGTTGTTAAATAGAGGCAGAAAAGTGAAGATGTCAAGTTTTTAGTTGAAATGTGTGGCACCCTTTTTTCATCATCTTTGGTCAACCTCTCTCATGCCGCCTGACGCGTGGCTTCAGTGTGTATTGCTTCAATGTTTGCTAGCACCTGTGGTATGTCTCTATAGCCTTTGATTCTTCGGAACCCTTTTTCACAGTGAAGAAGAACCGATGCGAGCCATTGTTGAGCCATAGCGCTGGTGCGGTATCTCTTTATGTTCCGCTCACAATCCCGTACAGTGGAGAACATGCTTTCAATGGGATTGGTAGAGGTAAGGGTTTTTCTGATAAGGACAGGTATGTTCAATCGGTGAAGGGTAAGGATTCCTTCGATGGCCTCCATGAGAGAATCGGCTGCTGATTCATTGATAGCACGAAGCCATTTCTCGAAATCAAGGAGCATCTCCCGTGCATCCTTATAGTCGTTCTGTTCCAGGGCAGTGGTGAATCTCCGGTGGGCTTCCTTCCGGTACTTCTTTGCCAGATGCCCCTGGATGTTTCTGTCCTTATGAGTGGTGGACCACGTCTTGATAATCCCCCTGCCTCCATCTGTTATCCAGAGGATGTTTTTTGAAAGGGTAAGGCGTCGTCTCTCCAGATCGGCATGAAGCCCGGTACAGACCTCATGGTTTTCCGTAACGCCCTGCCAGAACCCGAGAACGTGCTTGGCTCCCTCTGTGTCGATGCCCAGGGCAACCATGTATGCTTCTCCTCCCCGATGGATCGTATTGATAAAGAGGGCAAAGATGGTGAGGTCTCCGAGGTCCCGTTCTTTGAACACGGTGAGGTTTTTCGCAGTGACCGCAATGATATCCGAAGAAGGAGAGACTCCGAAGGCACGGGCGGACTCACACAC
>MVQO01000118.1 GCA_002067585.1 Syntrophorhabdus sp. PtaB.Bin027 | reverse complement strand
TGAAGGGGTGCAATGAGACCCGCAGGATTGATGAATCATTTGGAACAGCATGAGCTCAAGGTATGAGAATACAGGCATGAAAGGATCAGGAACAGTTCCAGAGGTGGCAAGCCATCGTTCTTACCCGTAAAAGATAGAGGACAGAGGCTTAACAGAGAAGACACACGACTGGTGAGGATCATATGCTGAATTACTCTTTTCTTTATTCTTCTCTGGCAATAATGTACCGAAATAAAGATATAAAGGGGTATGAGAATGCCTGTATTGTATCTGGGCACTACAAGATACTCTTGAAAGGATGCTCAAAGCCATTCTGACAACCATTATGGAATGTGCTGAAACAGTCAGGACTCCTGTGGGGCTCACAGGACTATTATTTTGTCATTAACGGGAAAGGGTAAGAATGTGGTACCAATCAAAATAATTGAGTTTTTTAGTGCTACATGTGTCTTCAGAAGGCAAATATGGTATGTGGTTTGCAACAAGACAGTGCATTATGGAAACAAAAAGTGATATTTTATCAGGAAGATATGGTCATCAAAAAGGCTTCACACTTGTGGAGTTGATCATTATTATCGTTATTCTCGGTATTCTGGCAGCTGTCGCCATTCCAAAATATGCTGATATGAAAGCAGAAGCATCAAACTCAACGGCCAGGGCGATCTTGGGGGGCCTTCGTGATGCCGCAACAATAGTATATGCCAATCGAATTGTGAGTGCATCAACCGAACCTATTGATATGACAGCCGTTTGGAGCCAGGCACAGGTTTCTGGTTATGATACGGATCCTATAATATCATCGGATACGCTCACCCTTCAGATATCAGGGCAACAGTATGCTTATTGTCTTGTGAAGGCTGGCGGACTGGCGACTGGGCAACCAAATGTAATTATACAGAATCAACCATCCTGGTAATGTTGCAGCCAGGGCATAGAGCACAATAGCGTGGTTTTTGGGTATGTTTCTTGCAAACTGAATCCTTACAAATTGCATGGAGGGCGCGTAAATGCGTACGGTCAGTAGTGCAAAAGGTTTTACTCTTATTGAGCTAATCATTATAATCGTTATTCTCGGTATTCTGGCTGCTGTCGCCATTCCAAAATATGTTGATATGCGTCAGCAGGCAGCAGATTCTTCAGCACGGGGTATTCTTGGCGGGCTCAGGGGCGCCGTAACTGTAATTTACGCTGACAGGGCTATTAAGAGTCAAACTACAGGTATCGACATGACAGCTGTGTTAAGTCAGGTGCAAATATCAGGGTATGATTCATCGGTTCCTGGGGCGAACACATTGCTTATAAATATATCGGGCAATCAGTATACCTACTACCTCAACGATACAGATAATATTCCCACAACACCACCATCGGTAACGATACAGACGGGGACAGGAACCCCGAACTGGTAACCGTCTTCCTATGGAAAAAAATAATAGCCTTTTCTCTCCTCCCACAAGAAACCATTGAAACAACGATATGACGCAGGAGAACAGAGAAGTATTTCACGATTCTCGAAAGCGGTATACTCCTGTACATTCAATGAAAAACCAACATCTCGATATTACGTTAAAAAACCTGATAACTGTATCTGGTCTTTTTTTTAGTATAAGCCTCCTTTATTTTTTCCCCATGCTGTCATCGAAAAATATCTTTGTTGAACGAGACCTTGCAGCGTTCTTTATACCACCAAGATATCTTTGGGTCTCATTGGTTAAATCTTTTCAGATTCCGCTCTGGAACCCATTCAATTATGCAGGCATCCCCCTCCTTGCTACCTTGCAACCCGGCATCTTTTACCCACCCCATCTGCTCTTTTTTATACTACCTTTTAACATAGCGTGGAACTGGATCATTATTTCTCATTTTTTTCTCACCGCTGTTACAACCTATTCCTTGTTAAGATATTTGCGGGCATCTCATGAAGGGGCTATCCTCGGCGCTATTTCTGTAATGCTGTCAGGCTATTTGATTTCTGTGCACAATCTGCTTACCCATCTTCTGGCAGTGGCGTGGTTTCCGCTTATCTTGGTTTTTTTTATGCGTTACTTTGAAGAAGGGAAAAAGAAGTTCCTCGTTTTTACCTCTATCCTTCTTGCAATCCAGTTCTTTGCCGGAGCACCGGAAATTTCCTTTATAACTGTTATGGGGCTTTGTGTAATCGCTATCTTTATCAACAAATTCATGGACATAGTCCCCCACTTTGTGTCGTCTTTAGCAACTAGATTAAAAGCCTTGGGTTTAGTTTTTAGCCTCTTTTTTCTTCTTTCATCTGTTCAGCTCCTTCCATTTCTTGAGCTTAAGGCCCATAGTGTTCGGGCCACGGGCTTAAGATATGTGGAAGCAGTTACATGGTCTTTTGCGTGGAAAGACTTCATTCAATTTTTCATACCTGATGCCTTCGGATATTTCTCGAGTATAAAAAAGTACTGGTCTAACCAATCCTGGCTTCTAACGCTTTATTGGGGTATTACGCCCTTCATTCTGTCCTTTTTTTATTTCATTTCGACCGACAAAAAACGGGTTGTTTTAGCCTCTCTTATGTTTATTTCTCTTGTGTTGGCTCTTGGTGGAAACACTCCGGCTTATAAACTTCTGTACTACATACCGCCATTCAGTGGAATCCGGTATCCGGTAAAGTTTATTTTCCTGTTCATTTTTTTAGTTGCTCTCACAGCAGGACTTGGATTTGACTACTTAAAAAAAGGTGTGCCCAGGGGAGATGCTCGTGTCAGGCGGACAATACTGGCCTTTTTTTACTCGGGATTTATCTTTGCCATACTCTGGGGATTCATGAGCATTTTCGAAGATGCAGTCACAAGATTCTTCGAATCAGCGGGTTTCATACCGGACAAATATAATGAAGCAAAAATAAATATTCATAATATAAAAAGATTTCTCTTGTTTTCGTTTCTCTTCTGTGTCTTGCTTGTCTTCTACCTGAGGGTTCGTTTCAAAAAAACTGTCCTTTTTCTTGTTCTTCTCATAGCTGCACTTGACATGTATTTTGGAAATGCCGGATATTATACAGCTGGAAATTGGAAATTTTATATTGAACCAAAGGGGTGGGGCACCTACACTTTTTTCACCAAATTGTCCGACAACAAAAACACGGACAGGTATCTCGTTACTTTTAAAACCTTAAATGATTTTAACTATTTCCCTTATGATAGAACCATTCTTGCCCCACCCTATGCCTCTCTGTTTGGTCTGTATACATTCGGCGGTGCAGAAGTTTTGAGGATTGGACATTATGAGAATTTTGCAAACCTGCTTAAGGATTCACCGACGATAGATTCTGGAAAGAGGTTTCTTGATGTTTCTGGTATACGTCATGTGATCACCACTCAAGAATTAACAGACAACGACTTCAGCCTCTTACAGAGCATTGATATGGGCAGCAGGACAGCGCACCTTTACCAGTATCTGCGTTATCCCGGACGATTCATGCTGTTTGGGAGGATGCACGCAGCAAAAGACAACAAAGAAGCCATTGAGAAACTTCTTGATCAATCTATTGATCTGAAGAAAGAATTGGTGATTCAATCCACAAATGGGTTTATTTTGAATGAATCTGACGTAAAAGGAAGCATAAGACTCCTCTCATATGAGGCCAACAGGGTCTCTCTTGCCTGCAAAACTAACGGTGATGCATTCCTTTATGTCAGCGACGTCTATTATCCTGGCTGGAAGGCATATATTGATGAAAAAGAAGTATCTATTTATCGAGCTAATCTTGCCTTCAGAGCAGTATATGTACCAAAAGGATCGCATACTGTTTTATTCGTATATCGACCCCTTTCCTTTTATGTCGGTTTTTGCCTCACTTTATTTGGCCTTGTTGCCTCCTGTTTTCTCCTTATAAAAAACCAAGGTCAGAAAATAAATTATGTTTAGTCCTGGGAGCACCCGAGGCTTTGGGCTTTTTGAGGGGTTTTTGGCCAAGAAAAGGGCGCAACTTGCAGATAGCCTTATACCGCGACCATTCAGAAGTGGAAGGATTTTGGATATTGGATGCGGCATGAATCCTGCCTTTTTACAAACAACAGCTTTCTCAGAGAAATACGGTATTGATAAAGCTGGTTCTCTCTCATGCCACACTAAATTTGATGAACAATTGATAACTTTTATTCATCACGACATCGAGTCAGGTGACCCCTTCCCCTTTTATGATGAGTTCTGCGATGTTGTTACCATGCTTGCAGTGATTGAACACATATCGCCAAATAATCTTTCAAAAGTCATTGCGGAATTATACAGGGTTCTGAAACGTGGTGGCCTTCTCATTATCACCACCCCATCGCACTGGACAGGTTTCATCCTGAACGGAATGTCTCTTCTACGACTTATCAGCAGACAGGAGGTCAAAGACCACAAAGAACTTTATACGTCGGATGACATCATGAAGGCTCTGCAACTGGGGGGGTTTGCACCAGGAAACATGCAGCAGGGCTGCTTTGAATTTTATATGAATACATGGGTCATGGCCATCAAGTGAGCGCTGAATGGTTCCGAGAAATTCTATTCAAAATAACCTTCCGAAGTGTTACAATATGTTATTAAAAAACGTTGCAAGGGGGATTTATGGAAGAGGTGGAAATCGGTAAGGTTTTGAAGTATTTCTCTAAGATTGGCGTTGCTGCAATAAGAATAACAGATGGCGAACTAAAGACAGGAGATACGATCAAAATTAAGGGGCATGTGACTGACTTTGAACAGGTCGTTGAATCTCTGCAGATAGAACATGAAAGCGTTGAAAAGGTTGAAGCTGGAAAAGATGTCGGCATTAAAGTTGGAGGGGTTGTGAGAGAACATGACACGGTATATGTTGTAAAAAGATAGTTTTTTTGTTAGAACTCTTTGAGCAAACCTCGTAGCCGCGTCTATTGCCTGATACTATATATGCTACGCGTTTTTATACTATCATTCACAGAAGATCGAGGGCGTAATCGTTTGGCTGGACCGCGCCTTAAAGCGTGCTGACATTGGCACAGGCATTGGAACCTACCTGCAACACAGCGAGGGAGCAGGTAAGGTTCTTGCAGCTTGCTTGGCAAGGCTACAAATGCTTACCCAAGCAATAGTGAGCTGTTATCAAAGAATAATTTTCGGCCCTTATCTGATTTAAGGTGCTGACAACAAGCATTTCGTATGCTATAAAAAGATAACAGACAAATAACTGTGATCATGAGGAGGAAAAATGGAAGAACAAGAACTTACCAACAGATTTTGCAGTCTCTTTGAAGAAACCCTGCCTATATTAACGAACATTTACAAAGGGTTTGCAGGCCAAAAAATTAATCTCCTTAAAGAAAGCAGATCAAAATTTAGAGAAGTCTGGAAAAACCGGCTCCCGGCAGTAGAGAAACTCATTGGAGACACGGAGAAAAATGAGGTGGAGAAAAAATTTGTGGCTCTGCTTCCACATCTCCAGCGTGTTGCTCTGGCAATTGACAATCTAGTTGATAAAATGGAAATTAAAGTGGAAACACACATCTTGTTTTCCCAAAAAGCGCTGGATGAAATAAAGCAACTCATGGTAGCCGTTGGAACAGAGTTCACTGATGTGAAGGACTATTGCATGACGAAAAATCCTGTACTGAAAGAACAGATACGTACGGATATGGAAAAGATCAGAAAAATGATTTACGAGTTTGAAATGGTCCATCAGAACAGGTTAATTACGGGTGTGTGTATGCCTAAAGCATCATACCTTTATATTGATATGACTGATTCCCTGAAAAGGATGGCGAAAGAACTCGGTGACTTCGCTGAAAAGGCATAGCCTTGTGGGTGTCTTCAGACAACCTTACTAAGGCCATACACAACCAACACGTACTGAACAAAATATCCAATTGTTCTTTTGCAGACAAAGCTTTTCTTGTAGGCGGCGCTGTAAGAGAATTGTTGCTTAACAAAACACCTGCTGATTATGATCTTGTTCTAACGAGGTATGGTGATCTTCGGATACTCGAAAATGTCTTTGGTGTTTCTGCTTTTCTTTTAGGAAAAAAACCGATTCAGACATACAGGCTCGTTCAAGAGAATATTTCTATTGATATTACGTTTCATGCAGGGGCCATCGAAGAAGACCTGGACCGAAGGGATTTTACGATGAATGCCATAGCCTATGATTTCAAAGAACGATGCATTGTAGACCCCTTGAAGGGTATACAAGATATTGAAGCACGTATCATCAGATACCCTCACAGGAAAAACCTTGAAGACGACCCTCTCAGGATGCTAAAGGCTGTACGGCATTTCACTATGCTTGATGGCTTCAAAATGGATGAAAATCTTTTCAATGCAATATGTATTCTGAAACATCTTATTCACAAAACAGCACCAGAAAGAATCAAATATGAAATGGATCAGATAATCCTTTCGGAAAATGCATTCCTTGGCCTTAAGATGCTTCAGGAAACGGGCCTCCTTTTTGAGCTTTTCCCTGAACTATATGCATTAAAGAAGCTCGATGAAGAAAAACAGTTTATTCTTGAGACTTTTGGGCACGCTATAGAAGGATTCAAATATTTAACAAAATATGGACGGGCCTATGAACTCGATGAGAGGGACTTCCGAAATACAGGTTACGCCCTTCTTCTGCACGATATTGGGAAGGCACACACCTTTTCTCATGACGAGCTCAAAAATGCTGTTCACTTTTTTTATCATGAAAAAGTTTCCTGCAACCTTGCAAACCACATCATGGAAAAGTTCCGGTTCAGTTCCATTGATATTAAGGCCATTATCAAGCTCATAGAAAACCATATGCGTATTTTTCTTATCAGTAACAGTGACTCTACTGAGAAAGCATTAAGAAGGCTCGTTTATAAGATGGGCGATCTCACACCTGCCCTTATCGTTCTTACCCTGTGTGACATGTATGGAAGCTCTGCTGGAACCGAAAATGATTCAACTTTTATGGTTCAAAAAAAGTGTGCTCACGTACTAAGGGCTTATAACGAATGGAAAAAGAAACCACTTCCACGGTTGATAAACGGTAATGAGCTGAAAGCAATCGGATTTGAAGAGGGGCCAATTATCGGCCAAATACTCAACGAAATTCGCGAAAAACAGATCAATGAAGAAATAACCCTTAAAGAAGAAGCGATAAGCTACGCCAATGATCGCCTCAAAAAACAACAAATGCATTAATCCTTTCTTTTTTCAACAATTTTTATTAGGGTATCCATGAAGTCTTGGTTATCAGGAGACAATTCGACAGCCCTCCGGGCATGCATCTCTGCTTCTACAAGATTCCTTCCTGATATATAGTACAACCATGCGAGATTATTATGTGCCCTCGGGTCGTCTGTTTTGCTGACGGCAACTTTATATGCCTTCTCGGCCTCAGTATAGTCATTGTGCTGAAAACATATATTGCCAATATAAAGAGATGCTATGGGGAGCTTCTTTAATGCAGTTTTGTATTCATTTAGAGCAGCATCATACTCCCCATTTCTCTCATAACTCAACCCAAGAGTAATATGCTCTTCAGGGGTAAGAGGATCATGGAGCACAAAAATTTTTGGCATTGAGCAGGAAGCAAGGAAAACAAAGGAAATGAACAGCCCTATGGCTTGATAGCAAGAGCCCAGAAATCGGTTTTTTTCCATATAGTTATAAGTGATTCTTTTAAGATCAGATGGTTTTCTTCTCTTCCAGAGTTGAAAATGATGCCATCCTGAGTATATCCCTTTGCCACCATGAAATGGTTCTGCTGGTAAAAGGCTCGGCCGTTATCAACAAGAATTATGACCGGTGAATTTTCATCAATGTATTCTTTGATTTTTTCTATCGTCCCCGAGAATTGCAGAGAGGTAAACCCGAGTTTTCGTGCGTACAGCTCAAGGTCGAGATTGAGAACCCCTTTTGCTCTGTTGCTAAAAATCTCTTTGGCAACTGCATCAACGCTGAGCCGCTCATTACATCTGTTTTTTCTGTGCCAATAGTTTATGACTGTAACAAGGGCTGCCGGGCCGCATTGAAAATCTTCTTGCTTGAAATATGGGACCCCTTCGATAATTCTCGCATCTGCCGTTATTCGTCCCGTTGTAGCACAGCCTGTCAGGCAGAGCAAGACGACAAGCAAACAGAGAAACAGACAATTTTTCATAAAAAGGGTTCGTGCCCGGGTTTTATTTATTGATTACATTCCGGACCTTATCCTTATAGCCTATTTAGTTACTATTACCTTATGCCCTGTTGTAAGGTTGATAAGAATGATGATCAGAATGATGATCACAAGCACCGCAATGACAATGCCAAGACCGCTATCCTGCCCAACCCTCAAGCTGTCGAGTTTTTGCGCAATACTATGGAGTTGCTGATCACTTAAGAGGGCAAGCTTATCCTTAATCTCATCGCTCGAATAGCCGAGATCCGCCAGCCTCTGCTGGACAAGTCTGCTCTCTAGGGCTGATTGAATAGCCTTAAGGTCGGATCCTCTGTCTGAATACATATAATTTATGGCCTGAGATGGAACAAAGGCTGCTTCAAGGCGTGGCGCAATGCCAAGAATAAATATTGCCGATATTAAGCACCATACAACACACTTTCTGGCCATATTCTAACCTCCACATTTTAGGTATTATATAAGGAAAGGGCGCTGGAATGCAAACGATTTTTCCCCTACATGTTCAGGGCATTTGGTTTGTCCTCTATTGTCCTCTATTGACAAAGACAATATAATACATAAACTTTTCCATAGTTTTTGTATGATATTGGCAAGATATATTCCGATGATAAGACATCTATTCTTAAAGGCAGGGATGGCCAATGAACAGAAGACAATTCCTTAAAGCCCTTTCAACATCCTTTGGGATTATAGGAATGAGTGGGGGCTTAAAACATCTTTTTTCAGATGAACCCTCTGTTCTTTCTGTTGCAGAGGGGAGTGACTATGCAGCCATAACAAGAAGTGCCGTTGCAGCGTTAGGAGGGATGCAGAAATTTGTAAAACAGGGAAGCGTTGTAGTGGTCAAACCAAATTTAGGGTGGGACAGAAAACCAGAGTACGCTGCCAATACCCATCCCCTTGTTGTAAAAACGATTACAGAAGAATGTCTGAAAGCGGGAGCAATAAAGGTTAAAGTCTTTGACAATCCATGCAATGATCCCCGCAGATGTTATGAGAACAGCGGTGTAGCCGATGCTTTGAAAGGCATAAAGAATGTTCAGCTTAAGCACATGGAAAGCGAGCGCTATAAAAATGTAAAATTAAACGGTGTTTTTTTAAAAGCATGGGAGCTGTATGATGAAGCCCTCACAGCAGACGTTTTCATTAACGTACCCGTAGCAAAACACCATGGCCTAACCAGGGTGTCTATCGGATTGAAAAACATCATGGGTATTATGGGCGGCAACAGAGGCTTCATCCACCGGAGCATCGAAGACGCCCTTACCGATGTGAATACGGTAATTAAAAGTCACCTCACCATTGTCGACGCAACGCGTATACTTCTCAACCACGGTCCTCAAGGAGGGGACTTAAAGGATGTAAAAGCGCTGCACAAGGTTGTTGCTTGCCGGGATGTCGTTGCAGCTGATGCCTATGCAACCACATTCTTTGGTCTTAACCCTCAGAACATTTCAACAACAGTAACTGCTTACAAAAGAGGCCTGGGAGAGATGAACCTATCCAGAATCAAAGTAATTAAAGCATAAATGAAAATAACATGGTCGAGAATCTCACAAGTTCTTTTTCTCGCGACCTTTTTTGTGCTTTTTGTATTAACAGAATATCGTGGAAAGGATATTATCTCCGCTGCTATTAACAGCTTTTTCAGGGCAGACCCCCTTGTTGCCGTAAGCTATCTCCTCTCTCAAAAAACATTTACTGTGGTTCTTTTGCCGGGTATCCTGATGGTGCTGTTTACCGTAATTCTTGGCCGATTCTTCTGTGGCTGGCTGTGTCCTCTTGGCACTATACTCGATCTCGTCACGCGGTGCATCCCGAAAAAAAAGCACATAGGTTTTCTGAAATCTCGCTTCAAATATTATCTTTTGTTCAGCCTTCTTTTTGCAGCGTTTTTCAATGTAAACCTTATCGGTATCCTTGATCCCATCGCTATCGTAGTAAGGGCACTGACCTTCTTTTTCTATCCCCTTTTTGGTTATGCGGTCCGGTCAACCTGGGCTGGATTATACAGGCTTATTGGAGAGAACAGGGATCACGTATCCTTCATATTCGCCTTTTTTCGTGATCATATTCTTCCTTTTCGGGAAACTTTCTATCCCTTGGCTTTTCTATCTTTGATCCTTTTTGTTGTAATTCTTGTTTTAGAGCATTACGAAAAAAGGAACTGGTGCAAGAACATTTGCCCCTTAGGCACGCTCCTCGGTCTCCTCGGCAGGTTTTCCCCCTTTAAACGGCTCCCATCGAGACTTTGTGTTGATTGTAAGAGGTGCAAGGATATCTGTCCCACGGGCTTTGACGAAGAAATCCTGCAAAAAGAAGATTGCATTCTCTGCATGGAGTGCAAGCTCAAATGTGCATCAAAGAGGGTAAGGTTTGTCCTATTCCGACGATCAAAAGAAAGGCTTGGCAGCACTTTTGTTATGGAAAGAAGGGTTCTCATTGGCGGACTTCTATCTGGCTTTTTCATTTCAAAAGCTTTCTTATTTCAGTCACCTGGCAGGCATGAGCGGCTTTTACGACCTCCAGGCGTAAATAACGAGGGAGATTTTCTTAAGAAATGCGTCAGGTGTGGCGAGTGCATGAAAGTCTGCCTGAGGAGCGCTCTTTACCCTGACCTTTCAAAGGGAGGAATTTATGGACTTTTTATGCCTGTGCTCATCCCACGTTTAGGCTACTGCGAATATAATTGCAATCTGTGCGGTCAGGTTTGTCCAACGGGCGCGATACCTAACCTTTCCCTGGAACAAAAAAAGAAGAGTATTATAGGACTCGCTGCTATCGACAAAAACCACTGTCTCCCATATGCAAAAAAAATAAACTGTCTTGTATGTGAAGAGCACTGTCCGATTCCAGGAAAAGCAATACATTTCGAAACTGTGACAGATGTGGATTACACAGGAAAAAAAGTGACTCTTAAAAGGCCTTATATTGTTGACGAGTTGTGTAATGGTTGTGGCATTTGTGAGAACAGATGTCCCCTTGAAGGAAAATCCGCTATAGAAGTGTTTTCTGCAAGAAAAATAAGCACATCCAAGAAATAATTAATTTTGTTACAAAATTATAATTAATATAGACAAAACGTGTAGTTTTATAGTATAATCCGCCGTTTATTTTAAAAGGAGGTGATGCTGTTATGGTATGTGAAACATTAAAACCAGGGGTTGAGTGCCTTTTTATGAAGAAGACCGGATGTTCATACAATGGTGGTAAATGCTATACTATTGTTGAGAATTGCGAAGGTTGCTCAAAGGTTGTGGAATTTGAAACCGGAAAATACTGTTCAAGTTTTCCATATCCTGCACAAAAATGGCAAAAGGGTTCTTGCTCCATGTCTTCCCACACCAAGAAGTCGTCACAGGCAGCAGGGCAAAAGATTAACCCTTTGAAGGCTTCCAAGAGATCAGCCGGAAAAAGGTAAACTTTTCACTGTCAAAGTTGATCTGGAATAAAGGGCCTATCGTTTTACAGTTTATAATGAACATGGATGATTCAGAGGGATTTATCTTATATGGTTATATCCCCCTATCAAACACAACGGACGCTTAAGGCCCTTGATCTCCAGCCTCAAGCGTTGTTGCATAAATAATCTATTTTATCGTTTGTCGTCTGCTCGCCAAAACAAAAATGCGAGAGAGGGGATTTGAACCCCTACGGTTACCCGCTGGATCCTAAGTCCAGTGCGTCTGCCAGTTCCGCCACTCTCGCATGCCTGATTTTATTATGTTTTTGCTTTCCATGTCAATTCTCCTGGGCTCTAAATGCATTAAAATTGTAGCAATAGCCCAAATCTTCGACATTTCATCGGAAGCTTTACGGGCCACGGTACCACACCGCACGCTATATCCTATCTTTTCGGTGCCCTGATAGCCATGGCCAGTTTATCAATCCTCTTTGCATCCGAATCTCTGCCCGTTTTCCTGTACAGCACTGCCATGTCACCAAGAATTGGTGCTATGTCAGGGTGGTTGGGCCCGAGGGTTCTCTCCATGATGGCAAGAGCGCGTTCGTAAGTCCGCTCAGCCTTGCCGTAGTGGCATTGAGCAAGATACAACCCTGCCAGTTTGTTCAGCCCCAGCGCGTACTGGGGAGAGTCTGGCCCATAGGTTCGGTACAGATCAGCGACAACGATAAGATGGTCTTCAAGAGATGGGCGGGTAATGGGAGCCTTCTCAAATTGTGTGGTGTCTTCAGGCTGGACCTCGCCCTCAAGAGTAAAATAGAATAGAAAGTTCTCAAATGCTTGGTATAGTGTCTTTGCCCGGAGATAGGGATAAAAGGCCACTATGTCTCCTGCGTATTGTCTCAGGGTGCTTCGATCGACACTCGTTGCTAGCCGACATGCTATGTTCACGCTTCCTGTGTACCTGCTGATCACATTTACAGCACATAGTTGCATCAGAGTTAATGACGATAACCATTTTCTTTTTTCTTCTTTTTTTTCAGCAGACATTGGTTGACCAAACACGGCCCACCACCTCATCATGCAATCCTGGCCAGCTGCAGGACACCTGAAGGTCCAGTCATTCTCTTCGTCAAGACCTTTTGCGATCAAATACTCGTTTTCATCCCTGGGAGTGTTTAGAAAGAAGTCAATCAGTGTATAGTGAAAAGCAGCGATAGACTCGGGATTCGATGGAGTTTCCCCATACTGCTCAAGGTTGCTCACCAACCTGTCAGCAAGTAATTGGTGGGATGTTATCACCGGTGCGTTCATGGGGGTCAGCACAGGTTCATCGTCCTTGTAAATCCAGTACCATCTATCCTTCTTCACTGACCTGTACATTTGAAGGCCTAATGTGACAGTTCTGTCTCCTTTTAAATATTACACCCACGGAAAAGGAAGGGCAAGGGGTTTTGTGGCTTGTTCGTTGAATAGGTTTTGTTCCAATGAATCTACACGGTGGCATGAAACAGAAAAACAAAGTATGGCACAAAATAATCAGCCCTGCCAGAAGCACTCTCAGGGTAGTCTAGTATTTATGAAGCAACAGCGCCAAAGTTTTAGAGATATTTAATTGAAATGATGTGAATCTTCATTGCTATGGTAAGTTTTCTATCTGAACGGCTACCCCAAGCATCGTATAGTTTACGCAAAAATATTAATTCTGATTGCTCTGTTGAGAAAATTGGCAAAATCGTATCTGGTTTAATAAGTCACATGGACCTAGGCTTGATTTAAGGCAAGTATAACCAATGTTTCTTTTCATAAATCCTTTATTTTGGCAAAAACGGTAGGTTATACCAATAGGCTGAATCGACCAGCATGGGGTGCTTATTTCACGGCATATTTTTGCTGCCCTTCTCAACTATAGTTACAAAGTCCCTCAAAACCTTCCGGTAGTCACTCCCAGCTGCTTCAAAAAGATTGTTGTGTCCAGCACCTTCCACCCAAAAGGACAGTCTTGGCTCATTGGCCTCTTCAAACAGCCGCTCACCATGCCAGAATGGGACCACTTCATCCTGTTTACCATGGATAACCAAAACCGGGCAACGAACTTTTTTCATTTTCGATATGTTTTTGAATTTATCAAATGGAAGTAGGGGTATCCGCGTCAGTACCCGATAAGCTGTAACGAATGAGCTTTCAATGATCAACCCGCCTAACTGCCTCTTGTGAGCCAGGTCTATCGCAACAGCACCACCCAGCGAGCGACCGAGTGCAATAATCCGACAAGCTGGGATACCAAGATTGTTCACCAGATAGTCATAGGCTGTCTCCTCATCTTCGTACACCTTCTTTTCGGATGGCGTACCCAAGCTTGTGCCGTATCCGCGGTAATCGTATGCGAACAAGGAAAAGCCCATACCTTTTATTTCCTCCAACATGGGAAGAAGATGGCCAATGTCTTCGGCATTTCCATGACTGTACAAAATTGTGTAAAAAGCATTGGGATTACGTAGATAAATAGCTGAGACAGCCTCCCCGTTACCGGAATCCAGTTTGATGATTTGATCTGAGTCCTGATAAGAGGAGGGTTGAGGCTGAAATATCATTGTTTCAGAAACAAGGCACGAATAGAGAACCGTGCCAAGGTATACGAAAACCATAATGCGACATACTGAGACTACCAATCGCTTGAGGCCGATGCCACCTCGTTTCGACTCGTGTTTATTCACGGCCTATCGTGTTAGCGTGTTCCATGTCACTTGATATAATAGCCTGGAACCACCATGCACTACTCTCGTCCATCATGGGGAACACTGTCTCCATTGTGGACTTCCTGTTGGCAAACAATATGCCGAACTTGATCACCACGTATTCCCCGTTATGAGCGCCAGGTGGTGATGTCCGATACGTCTTTTCCATACCCTTGCGAGTCAATACATTGCAGAGATGTCTATGAGTTCCTTCCACTACCTGTTTCCATTGTTTTCGTATTAGAGGGAGGCATATCTAAGAACACTGCAGCCCACTCCCAGCCCTCAGCGTATTTTTTTAGCCAACACAGGCCATTTTTCTGCTACCATAGCCACGGCCTCTTTTCCAGACTACCTGTTAAGGCGGTGGTCAGAATTCGAACCAGATTTGTGGTGTCTGGTATTCCCTTAACTTGAACAATATATTTACTTAAATAATATTACACTCATCAACGGGGAACAAGAAAAATTTGTAACTGTGGTGGCCCGTACATGGCCTATCAATACCCTTGAAATCGTTAGTTTCTCTGTTATTGCCTACAGTAAGTTCACATTTACCCCAAGAGAACTTGACGGGTTTCGTTTAAAAGCACAATATCAGCAACATGAATGTTGTCTTGTGCGTTTGCTTAATGTGTATACTCAGGCAAAAATTCCAGCCAACCAATACGGAGTTGCCAGGCTCAACATATCTATCTATTTCCTTTTGTCTACAGAAGCGTAAACAAAGCATATCCCTATGAATCTTGGACTGGGGCATTTTCGACTTCGCAAGATTCCGGGTACTGGTGCTCGAGAAATAATGGTTCACCATTCCTTGGTGTGTCAATTGGCAACGATGTTGTATTTCCGTGCTGTGCAGTTGATACCTTCAAGGGTTGATGTGGTGTATATGCAGGTTGGTCATAACCACGATTTAAAAACTCCGCCGTGACCCGAAAAGAGTATATTCCACAAATGAGGGGAGTTACTCACTCCTCACTGAAATTATTTTGGAACCGATGTTTTAGACAAGTCCCGTGCTCAGAAGGGCTGAGATTTCCTTCTTGCTTGCCTTCAGTACGCGGTATCGGTGAGAGAACCATGAGGATTTGT
>MVQO01000117.1 GCA_002067585.1 Syntrophorhabdus sp. PtaB.Bin027 | reverse complement strand
ACTTTTTTCTCGTTTCGCATTGCTTCAATCTCCGTGGTAAGATGGTTTTAATGTGATTTTTTTTGCCCTTGTCACTTTCCTATTATCGTACAAATCGCCGGTAATATTATTGACAGACATCACATCAGATGCCTAACGAACATTTGCGAACCAATGAGGAAAGATGGATTTTATATTAAAAGTTGTTATGATATATTATTTTTTTGAAAGGAGGTTCCTGTGAAGGATTCTGTTTTGAAAGATAAGAGGATTTTGGCTGTGGATGATGAACCGGATGTGCTGGAAGTATTAAGGGAAGAGATTACAATGGCTGTCCCAACCTGTGTTGTGGACACTGCTACCTCCTATGACAAAGCAATGGAGCTTTTGGCTTCATGGACCTACGACCTCGCCATTTTTGATATCATGGGGGTTCGGGGTTTTGATCTGCTCCGGATCGCTGTGAACCGGGACTACCCCATCCCAGTGGTCATGCTTACGGCCCATGCATTGTCTCCTGAATTTTTGAAGGAATCAATAGAGAAGGGTGCCAGAGCGTATCTCCCTAAATCGAGTCTGGGGCATGTTGTTCCTTTTCTGGAAGATGTTCTGACATATGAATATGGTGATGTATGGAGACGCATCCTCAAGAATGTGGAAGGAATCTTTAGTAGTTCGCGAGGTCCATATTGGCGTAAGCCCGATGAGGACTTCTGGAAAGAGTTTGACGAAAAGATTGGTAAGGAATAACGGGGTTTGTCTGAGACGAATACTGCAACTCCATAGAATTTGTGAATTTTATTTGTTTTATCTCCCATGGTTTTTGACGATAAGTTCAGTGAAGCCTGTTAAGAAAAACTTCAACAAAAGTGAAGATAGATTTTGTACAGTTCGGTCAGCATATGATCAAACAATCATACTGTAATACACATTCTTGGATTCGAATGAAGAATATCACGATAGCTGTGATATAATAGCCCGATGAAATTATCATATAAGCAGATGCACACCACCAGAAAGCCCTTTGTTACAGAAGACTGGGCCGAACAAGTCTTTTTGAGGACTGCTGGTGTGCCGATAACTCAAGGAAATAAAGTCCAGATCCTCAAGGATGCAGGAGAAAACTATCCGGCCTGGGTCGAGTCTATGAAATCTGCAGAAAGATGGATTCATTTCGAAAGTTACATCATGCACGACGATGATGCTGGGAGGGAATTCAGCGAGATACTTGCGGCAAAAGCGCGAGAAGGTATCAGAGTAAAAGTCATTTATGACTGGCTCGGAGGTTTGGGTAAGACTTCCCGAAGGTTTTGGCAGAGGCTGAGGGATGCTGGTGTTGAGGTTCGTTGTTTCAATCCACCGAGATTCGACAGTCCTCTGGGATGGATCAGCAGGGATCACCGGAAAATGATAGGTGTTGACGGAAAAATAGCTTTTGTTACCGGACTTTGCGTGGGTAGCATGTGGGCCGGTAACCGTGAAAAGTCAATTGATCCATGGCGTGATACCGGTATCAGTGTCACGGGTCCAGCGGTAGGAGATATTGAGGCAGCCTTTGCCCAAATATGGGTTGCTACCGGAGAACCAATGCCTAATGACGAAATTCCCGAAAAAGAATCGATTAGTCAGACCGGGAATGTGGCTTTGCGTGTGGTAGCAAGTATACCGAATGTGGGTGGCCTATACAGGCTTGATCAACAGATAGCAGCCCTGGCCAGGCATTCCCTTTGGCTAACAGATGCATACTACGTGGGTATTTCGTCTTATATCCAGTCTCTTAAGGCTGCTGCGATGGATGGGGTTGACGTTCGGCTCCTTGTCCCGGGAGCTACTGACATACCGGTCTTACGCACCATATCAAGGGCAGGATATAAGCCGCTCCTTGAAGCAGGGGTGAGGGTATTTGAATGGAATGGTTCCATGATTCATGCGAAAACAGCTGTGGCAGATGGACATTGGGCTCGTGTGGGATCTACAAACCTGAACGTTGCAAGCTGGATTGGTAACTATGAACTCGATGTGGTTGTAGAGAATGAGGATTTTGCTCGGGAAATGGAAGATATGTATCTTGCAGACCTAGAAAACTCAACAGAGATAGTATTAAGAAAGCGATGGAAGATAAGGTCTGCTACAGGGAAACAAGGGCACAAATCAGCTTCCGGGCCAATTTCTGGTACAGGAAGCGTGGGAAGGGTGGGGATTGGAGCAATCCGCATCAGCAATACAGTTGGTGCTGCTATAACCAACCGCCGTATTCTTGGGCCTGCCGAGATACGCATCACTTTTGTGGGGAGTATTGCACTTTTGGGGCTTGCCATGCTATCTATTCTTGCCCCGAGACTGGTTACTGTTCCGATCGCTATTATCACTGGGTGGTTTGGGATCGCCTTGTTAATTAAGACATGGCGTCTGCGCCGAAGGAGACGCAGGGAGATGGAAAAGAACGAAGGAGATAAAACGTACAATGAAACAATACCGCGAACGATTACGGGTAACGACGTATAACATTCATAAATGTGTGGGCCTCGACCGTCTCAAGCGCCCGGAACGGGTCGTGGAAGTTTTGCGAGAAATAGATGCTGACATCATTGGCCTCCAGGAGGTGGTTAGCATTCCGGGAAGGAATGTTGAGATGGATCAGGCCCGATATATTGCAGATGCCCTTGGCATGGAATATAGGATGGGAACCACCCGGACAATGGGGGACGGGGTCTATGGAAACACACTTCTTAGCCGCTTTCCTTTCATGTCGAATCGTACCTTTGACCTGAGCCGCCCGGGTCGGGAGGAACGTGGATGTCTCTGCGTTGATTTGGCAGTGGCAAAAGACAGTATACTGCACATATATAATACCCATCTGGGCACTGCCTTCTTTGAACGACGACATCAAGCTAAAAATATAATGAGAGAATTAATTTCAAATCTTAAACACCAGAATGGTGCCCGCATTCTTCTGGGCGATTTTAACGATTGGACCAGAAGCCTTCCGACCAGACTTTTCTCGACCCATTTCTCCGGGGAAGACATCCTCCGGAGGCTGGAGCGCAAGAGGACCTATCCGGGTATATTGCCCCTGTTTCATCTGGATCATATCTATTATGATACGGGGTTAGTTCTAAAAAATGCCATACTTCACAAAAGCACAACAGCCCTTATGGCGTCAGACCATCTTCCGCTGGTTGCGGATTTTCAGCTCAATTTCCCGAAAAAAGCAGATGCAGGGTCAGGGTCCAATCACCATACTGTTGTATATGGTTGAAAGGTCACAGAAACACGGTGTGTTGATATTGATATTGGTATTGGTATGCCGCCTTTATGCCTTCTTGTGAAAGACTGAGCCAGATTCAGGATATACAAGTTTATTTTCAAATTCGGCAATATCATCAGGTGTATAATCAGGAAATGGCAGGACCCCTTGCTTGCGCCATGTATCAACCTTTTCAACTGCCTTTCCGGTTTTTTCCTTATTAAGCCCAACATCTCTGGCAATATATGTTGTCTGGGATGGAAAGGAAAAGGATGTGCCGCTCTGCTCCACCAGGTTCATAAAACGGAGAAGAAGGTCTTCCTGTATTGCGAGGAATACGGGATGCTCGGCCTCCAGAATATATGCAAATATCTCTAATTCTAAACCAGAGTTTTTGAAACCGGTAAACCGTACTCTAGCCCCTGATGTTTCAACTTTAGGGTGCTCATAAAGTAACCTCCGTATTCCAGCAATGAGAAACTGCAGTTGGTCTGAAGAGGTTTCGTAGCGCAACTGAATATTATGACGAAACAGGTTTTTGTCTCGCATGTTATAATTTTCCAGGCTCATTGTAGCAAGCTGACCATTGGGAATGGAAACCACTGTACGGCTGAGCGTGCGAAGACGGGTTGAACGCAGGCCTATGTCTTCGACGGTACCCTGATAATCGCCTGCGCGGCAAAAGTCTCCAACTCTAACCGGTTGATCCCATATAAGCATGACCCCGCCGAACAAATTTTCCAGTGTCTTTTGGGCTGCAAACGCTACAGCAATACCTCCGATACCAAGACCGGTTGCTACTGCAGTGAGATTGATGCCTGCTACATAAAAAATAAAAATGGCGCCTGTTATGATCACGAAAACCTTGATTATTTTACGGAGTAACCTTGCTATAGCGATTTTTCCCGATGATACACCCGGTTGCCGGAGGATCAATAATTTTTCCACTACAGGGTCGATTAGACGCAGACACAGCCACGTGAGACCGACAATTAAAAGAGTTTCTCCAACGCGAAGCCAGAACAGGCGGGCAAGTAATGAATAAGAAAAAAATGATGCTCCATAAAATCCCAGAGAAAGTGCCAGGATTCGTATTGGACCCTTTATGCTGTGTATTAACTCTTTATTCTGTGTTGTTACAGTTCGCCCCCTGAAAGCGAATCTGAAGCTGGCAAAAAGTACCCGTGTTATAAACCAGGCAATGAGGAATGAGAGAGGAATCACAAGGACAAGGCCTACCCATCGCCATGCTGGGTATTCAAACAACTTGTAGGAACGAAGGGCTTTCGGGATATACTGTTTTACCCGGTCATGTCCGAGGTCTCTGTACATTTCTGGCACGAACTTTAGAGTGTTTGCTGAAAAGAGCCATACAGGAGGATCATCGCCTCGCTGAACACGTTCTAGTATGATATCGTAATTTCCCGAAAAGGTTTTGACTACCCCTATCTTTTCCTGGTTAGGCCTGAGGCCGTCCTCGAGGTTTCCCTCCGGCTTATTGCTCAGCTTAGGAAGGTATCCTGAAAGACCATGGTTGAGTACTGAGGATAGTTGGCTTGCGAGTTGTTGGGCTCTTTTGGGAGGCTGTCTGGTGTCAAGGTATTCAGCAGCTCTCTCGTAATCTTCACGATCTACATCCCTGATAAACCCCAGCAAGGTTCCCTGAGGGGTGCTGCGTCCCAATGGGTCGTCCAGGGCCACCTCCTGCTTTGCGGGTGCTGAATTTTCTTTAGAGACTGAAAGAGGGGGAAGTTTTTGGGCAAATGCGTTGTCAGGTAGAAAAGACAGCGCAAGAAAGATGGCTAGAAGTATGATTAATGTTTTTGATGTGATATTCCCAGCTTTGAAATTTATCATTGTTGCGACAATAACATATCATTTTCCGCTCCCATGTTCCAGCTTTCACTGAGATGAGTCAGTGCCCTGATCATTACCTCCGCCAAGTGCTTTGTAGAGCATCACGAGATTGGTGAGTTTTGACAGACGAAGAACGATAAGTCCTGTCTCTGCAGAATAGAGAGATCGTTGTGCGTCCAGAACGCTCAGATAACTGTCAATCCCTTTCGTATAACGGGCATTGGTGAGACGATAGGTTTCTGATGAAGCTTTGACGAGGGATTCTTGTGCCACGAGCTGATCTTCTACAGTTCCTTGCTTGGCCAGAGCATCAGCAGTTTCTTTGAAGGCAGTCTGGATAGCCTTTTCATACTGAGCCAGGGCAATCTCCCTCTCTGCCTTGACGCCTCGCAATGCCGCCCACAAGCGAGTGTCAAAAATAGGCATAATCACCTGTGGTGCAAAACTCCACGCAGTGCCCCCCGAGTGGAAAAGGCCTGACAATTCATTGCTTGCTGTTCCGGCTGTGGTTGTCAGGGAAATACGAGGAAAAAAAGCTGCCCGTGCAGCACCGATATTTGCATTGACAGCTTTGAGCTGATGTTCTGCGGCCAGGATGTCGGGCCTGCGTAATAGTATATGGGAGGAAATACCGGGAGATATGTCCTTAAAGGATGACATGGTGCTCAGGTCATGAGGCAGCAACTCCCTTGGTACTGTTGAACCGGTCAGAAGGTTCAATGTATTTTCATCCTGTGCCACCATTTGTGTGTAGAGGGCAACTTCCCGTTTCGCAGAATCCACCTGTGTCTGGGATCGGCGAAGGTCAAGTTCATTGGTTATTCCCACTTCGTATCGCTTCTGGATTAATTGATACGCGGCTTGCTGAGCATCAAGAGTTGACTGGGCCAGCCTGAGGCCTTCCTGATCTGCAGCCAGAAGCAGATAGGCTCCAGCAACTGCAGAAATAAGTGAAATCTGTGTGCCCCGCTGTACATGCTCGGCGGCAAGATACTCTTCAAGGGCTTTATCTTTCAGGCTCCTGATACGGCCGAAGAGATCAATCTCCCAGGATAGCACGCCGAGATCGACACTATACCGGTTCCTGATATAAGTATGTCCTGTTTCTGAAAGATCAGCAGCCACGCGCTGCTTATTGCCACTGCCTATTGCATTCAGTGTTGGAAAGAGTTCTGATTTCTGAATGCCATAGAGTGCCTTGGCTCTTTCCACATTCAAGGCCGTTATCCGAAGATCACGATTGTTGTCCAGAGCCAAAGTGATGACTTTTATCAGTTTCTCGTCGGTAAAAAACTCCTTCCATCTTAGTTCGGTGGCTATTGGAGTTCCGGGTGCAGCTTCCACCTTTTTGTATGCCTTGCCACTCGGCCAATCTGAAGGGATTGACAGGGCTGGACGTGTATATTTAGGGGCCATGGTACAGGCCCCCAGGAAAAGCATCAAAAGGATAATCGACAATACATTGCGAATCATTGTTTGAGTCCCTCCGAGCCATTAACAGAGTGGGCATTACGTTTTTGTTCCACTTTGAACAATCTGGATACACCTACAAAAAGCAACGGGATAAAAAAGAGGTCTATGAATGTGGCAGACATCATACCTCCGGTCACTGCAGTGCCGATGGCATTCATGGCCCCGGCCCCGGCCCCGGATGCTATTGCCAGTGGCAACACCCCGAAGAAGAAGGCAAGGGAAGTCATGATAACGGGTCTGAATCTTACCCGTACTGCTCCGAGTGTAGCCCCAATCAGCCCCTCCCCCCGTGCCAGCCTTTGTTGTGCGAACTGGATGATTAGAATAGCATTTTTGGTTGTCAGGCCAAGGGTTGTGAGAAAACCTATTTGAAAATAAACGTCATTGTGTAATCCGCGGGCCCATGTAAAAAGCGTTGCACCAAGCACACCGAGTGGTAGCATGAACAGGTTGGCGAGCGGGATAGGCCAGCTCTCATAAACGGCTGCGACGCACAGGAATATAACAATGATGGAAAAAGCATACAAAATGGGCGCCTGGCTGCTCGACATCCGCTCCTGATAAGAGAGGCCTGTCCATTCAAAACCTATTCCCTGAGGCAATTTGGCGGCAAGTTCTTCCATGGCCTTCATGGCTTCACCCGAACTTCTTCCCGGCGCTGGTTCTCCCCATATGTTCATAGATGGAAAACCATTGAAACGCTCGAGTCTGGGAGGGCCGGATATCCAATACCCGGATGCAAAAGAAGAAAAAGGCACCATTTTCCCCTCGGTATTGCGCACATATAGTTTATCTATGTCTTTAGGTAACATACGGTAAGGAGCATCTGCCTGAGCGTATACACGTTTAACCCTGCCCCCCTGGATGAAGTCGTTCACATAGGCGCTGCCGAAGGCATACTTGATTGTATTGTGGATCGAGGTAATGGGAACCCCAAGTGCGCCTGCTTTTTGCCAATCTACGTCCACACGGTATTCTGGCACATCCTCCATGCCATTTGGCCGAACCTTGGTGAGACGTTTATCCTGGAAGGCCATGCCAAGAAGCTGATTGCGTGCTTCCATAAGCTTGTGGTGACCGAGTCCCCCCCGATCGAGCAACTGGAAGTCAAATCCGGTTCCTGCACCAAGTTCAACCACTGCAGGCGGTGGAAAGGCAAATACGAGGGCATTGCGGTGCTGGGAGAATGCCGCCATGGCCCTTCCTGCGACAGCCTTCACCTTGAGGTCTGACCGGTTTCTAAGATTCCAATCCTTCAGCCTCACAAACACCATGCCATTATTCTGTGCTCTTCCTGAAAAACCGATTCCGGAAATCGTCATCATCGAATCTACCGCTTCTTTTTCATTGTCTCGAAAGTGCTTTTGTACCGCATTGACGACCTCCTGGGTCTGCTCAATGGTGGAGCCTGATGGCAACATGATCTGGGCAAGCATCATGCCTTGATCTTCATCTGGAACATAGGATGTGGGAATGCGCCAGATTAAAATCCCTACCACTGCCACGATAACAAAATATATAACAACATAGCGCGTTCTTCTCGAAAAAGAGTTTCCAACTATTTTTACGTATCGGTCCCTGATGCGGAAAAAGACACGGTCAAACCTTTCAAAGAAAGGGCGGAGGAACCGAATCGAATTTTCAGCAGGTTCATGTCCTGCCTTTACAGGCTTGAGGAACGTGGCACACAGGACAGGAGTGAGGATCAATGCCACAATTACCGACAGGAGCATGGAGGAGATGATAGTTACTGAAAACTGACGATAGATGACTCCTGTAGATCCACCAAAGAAAGCCATGGGACCGAACACTGCGGAGAGGACAAGGCCAATGCCAATAAGGGCTGTTGTTATCTGCTCCATCGATTTGGCAGTTGCTTCCCTTGGTGAAAGCCCTTCCTCGGTCATAATTCGTTCCACGTTTTCCACCACAACAATGGCGTCATCAACGAGAAGACCGATGGACAAGACCATAGCAAACATAGTGAGCATATTGATAGAAAAACCGAAGAAATGAAGCGTTCCAAAAGTACCCAGGAGCACCACCGGTACTGCAACAGTAGGAATAAGGGTTGCCCTGATATTTCCCATGAATAGCCACATGACGAGAAAAACAAGCAGAATTGCTTCCAAAAGGGTCTTAACCACTTCCCAGATAGCAACCTTAATAAACGGGGTCGTATCATAGGGATAAACAACTTTCATACCATGAGGGAAGAACCTGCTCATCTCGTCCAGTTTCGCCTTAACAGCATTTGCGGTGTCGAGTGCGTTTGCCCCTGAAGCCATGCGTATGCCTATGCCAGCAGAGGGTTTATCATTGTAAAAGGCTTCAATATCGTAATTGTCAGTACCAAGTTCCACTCGTCCCACATCTTTAATCTTTACGACAGAGCCATTAGGGTTGATACGAATGGGAACTGTGGCAAACTCATCAGGGGTTTTGAGCATGCTCTGAACGATGATTGAAGCGTTTAAGCGCTGGCCCTTCACAGCCGGAGCGCCACCGAACTGGCCGGCAGAGACCTCTACGTTATACATCCGGAGTGCTGCAATAACATCGTTTATAGTAATACCGTAATCAACCAGCTTGTCAGGGTTCAACCAGACGCGCATTGCATACTGGGACCCGAACATTTCCACCTCTCCCACCCCTGGCACCCTGGCTAATACCTTTTCTAAATTAGACTGAGCGTAGTCTCGTAAATCATTCCCATCCATGCTACCATCTTCTGAGATGAGATTGGCTATTAATAGCCAGTTTCTGGTTGCTTTGCCCACAGTGACACCACTTTGCTGAACAACCTCGGGCAGATTTGCCATAGCGAGCTGAAGCTTGTTCTGGACCTTGGCCCAGGCAAGGTCAGGATCTGTCCCCGGGGCAAAGGTCAGCTCTATACTTGAGCCTCCAGCGGAATCACTCTGGGCAGAGAGGTAAAGCATATTGTCCAGACCGGTCATTTTCTGTTCGATAATCTGGGTTACACTGTTTTCCACAGTCTCAGCCGAGGCGCCTGGGTACATGGTTCCGATATAAATGGAAGGAGGTGCTATAGGTGGATATTGTGAGATTGGCAGGTTGTATATGGCAAGAACACCCACCAGCATGATGATTATAGCTATAACCCAGGCGAAGACAGGACGGTTGAGAAAGAATTTCGATAGCATTGGTGAACCCTCCCTCTACTTTGCTTTTTCCGGTGGCGGAGTTGTTTTTTCGGGAGGGTTTGCATTTTTCCCTGTCTCAGCGCTGTCCTTCTGAGTGCTGTCAAAAGGTACGACCTTAACCGCCATCCCTGGACGTACCCTTTGTATACCTTCCACGATAACTTTATCACCCTGTTCCAGGCCTGACGCTACATTCCATTTATTTCCGATGGCACGGGAAACAGTTATCATTCGCTGTTCCACCTTGCCGGATGCGTCTACCGTCAGAACCAGCGGATTACCTTTTGGATCGCGGGAAACTGCCTGCTGCGGCACAAGGATAGCATTTTCTGCCACTCCTTCCTGAATAAGAGCACGGGCATACATGCCGGGAAGGAGAGTATATTTAGGGTTTGGAAAGATCATCCGTTGGATGAATGATCCAGTACTTGCATCAACCGTGACATCTGAGAATTTCAGAGTACCTTCCAGAGGATAAGGTGTACCATCTTCAAGAATCAGTCTAACCCTTGTCTGGTTAGGCCCGTCACCTTTGATCCGACCGGCCGCTATGTGTCTCTTCAACTCTAAAAGGTTTGCACTTGATTGAGTCGCATCCACGTAGATGGGGTCAAGCTGTTGTATGACTGCAAGCGGGCTGGGTTGATTTGCCGTTACAAGTGCCCCAACCGTTACATTGGATTTACCGATGCGCCCGGTGATGGGTGCTGTAACCCGTGTATAGTTGAGATTGATACGGGCAGTTTCGGTCGCCGCCTTGTTCACCTGAATATCAGCCTCCGCTTGTTTTAGGGCGGCTGTTGCATCGTCAAATTCCTGTTGACTCACAGCATTCATAGCAACAAGTTCTTTGTACCGTTCAACTCTATTTCTTATAGAAATAACATTGGCTTCAGATCTGGCAAGAGCGGCCTTGGCCGCAGAATACGTTGCTTCATAGGTAGCAGGATCTATTTGGTACAGCTGGTCACCGGCCTTGATATCAGACCCCTCAACAAAGAAACGCTTCTGTATGATACCGCTAACCTGGGGTCTCACTTCGGCGATGAGGTATGGGGATGTCCGCCCGGGCAGTTCCGTGATAATTGAGATTCTCTCTGGTTGTAAGGTGACTACGGATACCTCAGGGGAATTACCTTGAAGTTCGTTCCCTGATTGTGATCTATTGCAACTGCTCAGGGTGAAGATTGTTGTGAGAACTCCAAGTATACATATTACTATTTTCCGACTCTGTTTAATATTCATACAAACCTCTCTGACTTGAACGTTTGCCTATATGGAAAAGGTTGTAATATTTCATACTTAGTCTGTTTTAGATGCATACTCCTTCTTATTTGACCGGACAGGGGAATAAACATCCTTTGAGGTAATATGTTTTTTGTTATAACGCCCTATAGCTGCCATTCCGGCCAGAGAAAAAGATACCACATGCTTGGCGTAACCCTCAATGTCATCTATTCTCCAGGAGTTTTTAGTAGGATTCTTTTTCCGTTTTTCTATCCTGTTAATGAAACTCGGGAGGACGCACTGGCTCATTATGCTTATAGCGCAGAACCGGACCTGAATCTTGGAACTGTGTGGACCAAGAATCTCATGAACGAGAGATTCAAATCTTTGCTGAAGAGGCTCAAATTCTTGGTGCATAACTTCTTCCAATAATCCGGTAGGTTTTGCAAGCTCCTGGTGAGCGATTGAAAACTCTGCATTTCCGTCATCAGTAATCCTGCGAAGCAGCGCCATTACTCGTCCGGTTAAACGGTGCTCAGGGGAAGCCTTTTCATCAACCCCCCCATCGGGCGGGTAAATTTTTATTGACTCACGAAAGGAATGTCGCCATGCTTCCCGGTAAAGCGTTTCTTTGTCGCCAAAATGGTAATTTATAGCTGCTAAATTTGTCTTCGCTCGTTTGCTGATTTCCGCAACGGTTGTGTCTCGAAATCCTTTTTCTGCAAAAATCTTACTTGCCGCTATGAGCAGATTTTTTTGAGTTCGTGCTGTATCTTTTCGCAGAGTCTTCATGCCATCCTCCGGGACAACTGTAGCTATACAGTTTAAATAATCATTTTAAATTGTCAATAGAAAAGATCATAAATTTCATTTCGGATGGCAGGCTAATTTCTTAAATGGTCAATGGAGAAATCACCTGTATAATAAAGGATGTAAGGCTCTCTCTGAATTTGTTTGACATTTGCAGTTATGAGGCCAATAATAATGAGAAAAGGGGTATTTCATGATTGAAATCAATGGGAAAGAAAAAGATATGCTTGTAAAAATTGAGAATAATCAATTCACCGGTGGTGCATACAGGCGAGCCACATTTATTGATAAGGTTTGCCGAAACAAGTCTGACAGGTTAATACTTGAGGGATTGTGCAAAAAAGGGCTTGTCGAAAAAGGGCTTGGAGGGACAGTGGCAGGTGACGTGTACGACGGGTGCTGGTTAACACAGAAAGGAAAGGAAGCCCTAAGAGAAGGGCAGGTAAAAGACGCCATCCAGGAAGACAGTTCCAATAGCGTATAAGGAGCGAAAGATCTGTGAACATATCCGATTGGTTAGATGAAAAGGTTGCAGAGGGGGTAGATGTGTCTCACATAAGACTCCCTGATGAGCTTGCATACAACGAAGACCCTGAGGAAACAATTTTTTTTAAAGAGATCAACCCTTGCGGCATGTTTTGCACAGGCAATCATCCCTTTTCTACAGTTGAGAAGTTTGGCCACTGGTATTATAGCAGGGGCCAAGACAAGAGGGCCGGTATTCACTCTAATGAAATGGAGTGGACATTATTCACGAAGGATAAAGACCTTGCCATACAGGTAGCTAAATCACACATCGAATGAGTATTCAGTTAAGCTCATTTGAGATACATGGTTTCTTCAGGGGTATTATTAGTACTCAATTGCAGAAAAATTGGCTTGACATGTATATTATTTATGCTATTAACAACATATAAGCTTTTAAAACAAGAAAAGATCAAAAGGAGGCTGTCATGGCAGAAAGTGTGTATGTGGTGAACGAAATTGTAGGGACAAGCACAAAGTCATGGGAAGACGCTGCAAAGCTGGCCATAGAAACCGCTGCAAAAAGCGTCAAGGATCTCCGCATCGGTGAGGTAGTTAAACAGGATGTAACAGTAGAAAACGGGAAAGTGACAAGTTACCGGGTGAGACTGAATGTTTCATTCAAGTATCATAAGTGAAAATAGACTGATCCAGGGAAATATCAGGCAATAAAAAGATAGTATGCCATAACATATCTTGGGGCGATCTGTTATTGGCTCGATGAGACATTCCGTATTCTTGAACTCATTCCACGGGAGTCCGGAGCTGCCTGTAATGCTTTTCTTACATTCACCCATCTCAATGATGGTCAGGCAGCCGGGGAAGCAGTGGGCAGGTTGTTGTGCTATCCTGATACCGCTGTTTACTTGAAGACAGAATTGCCCTTTCCCATGGAGGCATTCGAGCGGCTCATGAGCCTGATAAAGCTTTAAAAGTTTTATTTGACGCTGACAACAACCAGCCGGGGTCGAATAGCAGGATAATTTCGCGATACAGCAGGGCACAAGAAGGCGAAAAACAGATTAAGAGGCTCAAATAAAAGACTGAAGGCAAAGGACGAAGGCTTTATTCGCAGATGACATGAATGGAGAGTCTTTGGCTTGCTCAGACCTTGTGCGCATAGTCAATTTGAAACGGCAAGAGCGTGCAACAGATATGAATTCTATGATAAGCCAGTTAGCAAAAATTTGCTGCGGGATGCAACTATTGCACCCTGCTTTCATTTAACACGTGATTAATGGTATTAAAATGAAAAGACGTTTTTGGATTTGCTATGTGGGTTATGTGCAATTATCAAATAATTTCAAAAGGAGGACATATTTATGAGACATGGTTTTGTAGTAATTCTGGCATTGACTCTTGTTTTGGGATTATCTTTAGGAGGATGCGGTTGTTTCCAGGAAGCAAAGAAGGGTGAAACCCCGCCACCAGCACCGGCTAAGGTTGTACCGCCGGCTCCAGCATGCCCGCCCTGTCCAGCATGCCCGCCGGCTGTTGTTTGCCCGCCCGAAAAGACCTGTCCGCCCTGTCCTGCATGCCCGCCATGTCCTGCCCCTGCTAAACCGGCGAAAAAGGATCGCAACTAACCCAACCCCCTGGAGCCTGCCCTGCTTTATCTAAGTAAGCAGGGCAGGTTATCCTATGGTTTCCGACAGGGGAAAATGAGGCTGCCAAGTTTTGTTTTAATTCATGAAAACAAGACAAAGCTTGAGCCATGAAAACAAACAAAAATCAGCATAAACAGATAAGATAAAAAAGGAGGATGCAAATGTTTAAAGAATTCAAAGAATTCGCCATGAAAGGAAATGTGCTCGATATGGCAGTAGGAATCATAATCGGAGCTGCTTTCGGTACAATCATAAAATCACTTGTTGATGATGTTCTTATGCCGCCCATTGGTCTGCTGCTCGGTAATGTGGATTTTTCAAATCTGTTCTTAACGATAAAGGAAGGCAAGGTGGCAGCCCCATACGCCAGCCTGGCTGCAGCCAAGGCTGCCGGGGCGGTTACCGTAAACATCGGTGTCTTTATCAATACGATTATTAGCTTTCTGATTGTGGCATTTTCAGTGTTTTTGGTTATCAAGAACGTAAACAGGTTCAGGAAGGCGCCACCCCCACCCGACCCCACCACGAAGGATTGCCCGTTCTGTTTCTCCGTTATTCCAATCAAGGCCACCAGATGCCCGAACTGCACCTC
>MVQO01000116.1 GCA_002067585.1 Syntrophorhabdus sp. PtaB.Bin027 | reverse complement strand
CGATAGTCTTTCGTAATGCGCAATGAGAAAATAGCGCGGGTCGAATGTGTCTGCATGAAATGAAGTCCCGGGTGATAGGGGTTCTTTTTGAAGATTCTATATGTTTTTCTTGCTTCCTTCCTTGTCTGTTCAGGAAGTTCTCTATAACATTTCCAGAAGGTTGTGTGGTTTGAGAGGTCATTGATTCCCTACGTTCAGAATCTTACTTTTCCCTGCCTTATGCTCTGCAAGGGCTTCGTCGGCAAGTTTATCAAGGATGTCTTCAGGCGATGCAAAAGCCTCCTGCAATTTTGCTTCGGTTTTTAATTCATCCATTACCCATTTGGCAAAGGCATTTTGTTCAAGCTTGGGAAGTTTGGATGCCTCCTTAAATGCCTTTTCCAATAGTTTTGTCATGGTTCACATCGCTTCTAATCTATTTCAGAGTATTTTACCATAATGGTACCGTAAAATATCACCTTCAATTCTCAATTTTCATGTCTAACGACCTGCGCGTCAGCCGCTCCGCGACTTCACCGAAGTATGCCTCAAGTAGAAGCACGTTACATAACCGATTTTCGCCGCGATACCCAGGCCGCGACAGCGACGTCGGACTGCACGCGCTTGTTAGCCAGCTAGGACCAGGCACACAGGCCAAGCCAGCCCCTTGCTCGCCTTTGGAGTACTCAAAAAACGTACGGTAGGAATCGCTTGTTTCGGCTCATGTAGTTGTGATAGGCCGAACCAAAGAACTGGAGACACTCTGCCTCGTCAGCTCGGGCTGTGACATAGAGCAGCACTGTCGCCGCTGCCGCCAATATGCCACCGATCCAGGTTGACGCCTTGAAAAACACACCCCAGGCCAACAGGAACAACGAGCTGTATAATGGGTGCCGGATGTACCGATATATGCCCGTGGTCACTAAGGTTGAGGTCTTCTCGAAAGCCAAGAGCTGCGGCTCGAAATGTAGATCAACATACCAGTGAACCAGACGAAGGCGATCCATTGAATCATAGGTCCCTCTTGATACTCCTCAATACATACCCCTCTGGAGGTTGACTGACATGTTAGGCCGCGTCGCTGCGATTGCCAGGTGACTTGAACCTGCGAAACAGTTGGAGGAACAGCACCGGAAGCAATGCCAGCATGTTGTAGCCAGGCGAGTAGAAGGCCAAGACCAGCGCAGCAAGGGTGCACGCAAGCGTAGCGTAGGTCTGAAGACCGCCATCAATTTGTCCCCCGGGGCTTGGTGAGGAGACGACGACCGGATTCGCGCGTACGTAGACGTATCTGACGGTTTGAGTGGTAGCAAGGAGCACCAGATGGGCCGAGTAAAGGGCGGCAGAAGGGACGTGATCACCGTGCTCGCCGATGAACGCAGTCGAAAACGGCAGCAAACTGACCAGTGCCAAGCGCCACAGGCTCAGTCGAAGCAAGAAACTGTTGACGAGCGAGAAGGTGGCCAACGCGCGAGTATCACCAATCCAGAAAATGACCAGCACCCAAAAAGACAGCAGCCAGGTCAGGAGTTTGGGCCAGAGTCCGAAGAGGGCAGCCCATAGCATGGCGTCAGTTGTGTCCTCTGGCAGGGCTGGGAGCTTGAGTTCCAGAACCAGCAGCGTCATGGCGATGCTGTACACACCATCCTGAAGCCCAGCAAGGCGGTGCTTGTCGATCGCAGGAATAGATGCGTTCATGCGGCCCAACGTCCAGCATCAGCGGGAGACGGGTTTATCGGCGATCCGCTGGATTCCCTTGTTATGTGCATGCTGTGCTAAAATTCCTCATTCCAATCAGGTAACCTTTTATGTTTACGATAATATTCTTGAATTAAGGTAGCCTCCACCTATGCTGGAATATCAGTTATTTTTTCATCAAATGTGACATACCAGTGAATTTGCAGTTCATCGATGTTTTGGTCTCTCATTTTCATTGGCCAAGATTTTTTTCTAGATGTATCAAATTGCTTTCCTTGACAAATTCTACCATATAGACCGTCATTATGATGTTTGATCTCCCAGTTTTTCTGCATTTTTCCTGAGCACCCGATGTAGATTGGTTTATTTTTTTTTCTTGAAGCATAAACAATGTACACTCCGTTTGAGTTTTAGGAGCATCGCAAATGTCATTTAAGCATTCACCTATCTTGAATGAGAAAGCACCATTCTTATACTTTTTTAATTCATCAAACATCTTATCTCATGAATTTCAATTTGTTATCAAGTTGCCTACACATAACGTATGCATGAGAGCGGAGGCCTGATTTATGGATGATCCGCTCTATGCAGCTGTTGGAATGACTTTAAGATGCTTTTCTCAACCGCTCTGCCACCCACAATTTAATAATGGACTGTCGTGGCACACCCAGACGTTTTGCCTCTTTATCCAAAAGCTGAATCATCCACAGCGGAAAATCTACGTTGACCCTTTTTTGTTCTTGAACAGGTCTTCTTGCTTTTGAAATATCCAGGTATTGAGAAACATCTTCGCCTTCATCAAATCTTTTATCGAACTCCTCAGCTTTCATATGTCTCAATCTCCTCTTTGCGGGATCGCCGTACAGAGATTATTCTAATTCTGTCGCTGCGATATGTTATGACTCCCGACCAATATAGATCAGCAATCTTACCAATGACCATAAACCGTGGCTCGTCGGTTGTCTTCGCTGGAATCTCAATAAGGTCTGGGTCATCCCACAATTTTTGTGCTTCATGAAAATCAATCCCATGCTTTTCCCTGTTTCTTTTGCTTTTCTCAGTATCGAATTCAAATTGCATAGTATATAAATTATACCTTTTGTATACTTTTATCGCAATAATTTTTGTTTATACTTTTTTTGGTTTCAACGTGGCCATCACCGGAAGCCGGATCTATCAGTGATCCGGTGCACTGCATGATTATACGGTCCTTAGTTGTTTCAAGAGGTTGTTGTAGTCGCTGTGAGAACCGATCCAAAACCATATCATCTGTTTGTGTTGTTCTATCCCTAAGATTCGATAGTCTTTCGTAATGCGCAATGAGAAAATAGCGCGGGTCGAATGTGTCTGCATGAAATGAAGTCCCGGGTGATAGGGGTTCTTTTTGAAGATTCTATATGTTTTTCTTGCTTCCTTCCTTGTCTGTTCAGGAAGTTCTCTATAACATTTCCAGAAGGTTGTGTGGTTTGAGAGGTCATTGATTCCCTACGTTCAGAATCTTACTTTTCCCTGCCTTATATTCTTCAAGGTCTTTGTCGGCAAGTTTATCAAGGATGTCTTCAGACGAAGCAAAAGCCTCCTGCCATTTTGCTTCGGTTTCTCATTCATCCATTACCCATTTGGCAAAGGCATTTTGTTCAAGCTTGGGAAGTTTGGATGCCTCCTTAAATGCCTTTTCCAATAGTTTTGTCATGGTTCACATCGCTTCTAATCTATTTCAGAGTATTTTACCATAATGGTACCGTAAAATATCACCTTCAATTCTCAATTTTCATGT
>MVQO01000115.1 GCA_002067585.1 Syntrophorhabdus sp. PtaB.Bin027 | reverse complement strand
GCTACATAATTGATGCAACCTGACTATTCTTGCAACTTATTGATATTCTAAGAAATAGTCCCAGGGGGTTTCGAACCCCCGTTTCCGGCGTGAGAGGCCAGCGTCCTAGGCCACTAGACTATGGGACCATTGAGAAAAGAATATTAGCAGAAATGAAAAAGGATTTCCAGAAAATAATATAAAGGCACGGGATAGGTGTGAGGCGAGGGTCAATGGGAAGGGCAGGAAAGAAAGTGAAAAGTGAAAAGTAAATACAGGAGCATTGTGAAAGAAAGAAAAAAGAAGGGTAAAGCCCTTGGCTGTAAGGAAATGCAGAACTGCAATTGTCTTTTTGAGCCTTTGCGCACACCTTGGAGCTTTCAGCTATGAGCTTATATTGGCGTTGACAGGAATTTCTGGAGGATGTCCGGCTCCTTTATTGATTCGTAGCATACGTTTCTGACACAGGGTGTGACGTTTCCTTCTTGTTCCTGTCCGTATGCAAAGGCTGCATAGGGGCGAAATGTTGACAGGGCTCTTTCTGCCAGCTCAGTTCCTGGAGATGCGTTAAGGGTGAGCTCAAGTCCATTGTAGAAAGCATCCAGGGCGCTGAAATAATATCCACCATGAACGCCTGCTTCCTGTCCCCACGAAGAGAACAGCTTGAGTGCCTTTTCAGCAAGGGCCCGATATTCCTGTTTATCTCTGATAAAAGCAAGTTTTATGAGCAGCATGATTGCAAGTGAATTTGCAGATGGATGGGGTGTGTCGTCAATGCCCTTAAGCCTTGTGCCAAGGACCTCTTCGGAGGTATCGAAAAAGCCCCCTTCATCATTATCCCAGAAGAGTTCTATTGTTTGCACCATGAATAGGTCTGCCTTTTCAAGATAGGGTCTTTTGCCTGTGACTTCATAGGCACTCACAAGAGCATCGATAAGATGGATGTGATCATCGAGAAGACCCTTTATGCCGGGGGTGTGAAACACGGTGTTATTGTCAGTGTTAATGGTGAGGATTCTTTCAAGGCTCTTAAGGGCAAAGTCTTTAATGGCTGAATCCCTGAGTACACGGTAAGCCCGTAGAAAAGCAGAGATATACATGCCGTTCAGGGATGAGTACATGGCAGTATCGACAAAAGGTTTTGTTCTGGTTTCACGGGCATGGAGGAGTTTTCTTCTGCCCTGAATAATGATTTGATTGACCTTTTCGACATTCATTCCAATCATCTCTGCCACGTCCTCAGGGTTTTTATCTATGTACAGTACCCGTTTTGATGAATCGTGATGCATTATGGCCCGTTCATGGAGGAAGTATTTGGAGAGAACAGTATATTCTTCATCGGTGAGCAGTGTTTTAAAATCATTGTCAGTCCAGGTGAAGTATCCTCCTTCATCATCAGGCGTCACATCAGCATCCTGGCTTGTATGGAAACCCCCATCAGGATGTGACAGCTCATTTCTCGTGAAGTTTATGATGCCCTGCGCCACATCTTTGAAAAAGGGATCGCCAAAGATGCTGTATGCATCCACATAATTTCTCAGGAGCCAGGCATTGTCATCTGCCATTTTTTCGAAATGGGGGACAATCCAGGACTGATCAGTTGAGTAGCGGTGAAATCCTCCGGCAAGGTGGTCGTGGAACCCACCCCTTGCCATTGAGGTGAGTGTTTTCCGAAGCATGGTTGCCAGGGACTCATCTCTGGTAAAAAAATATCTGCTGAGGAGAAACTCGATAGCCCCTGCCATGGGAAATTTTGGCGCTCTACCAAATCCACCGTAGAGCGTATCTGCAGATTTCAGAATTGTGCTTGCGCCTTTGTCAATGATCGATTCTTGTATTTCAGAGGAGACAAGCAGCTTGTGTTTGATCATGTTGAGAAGCTGTTCGCTGCTCTCCACTACCTGAGCGCGCTGTGTTCGGTAGAGTTCAGCTATAGCCATGAGTATCGTTTTAAACGCAGGTCTTCCAAAACGTTCGTTTGGAGGAAAGTATGTGCCGCCATAAAATGGTTTCTTGTCTGATGTCAGGAACACGCTCAGAGGCCAGCCACCGCCAAAACCCATGGCAGCTATAACCTGCTGGTACCGTCTGTCTATATCAGGCATTTCATCTCTGTCGAGTTTTATGGCCACATAGTTTTCGTTAATGATCTTTGCAACCTCTTCATCTTCAAAACTTTCCTTTGCCATGACATGGCACCAGTGGCACCAGATTGCCCCCGAGCTCAAAAAAACGGGTTTGTCTTCCTGTTTTGCCTTTTCAAAGGGTTCATCTCCCCAGGGATGCCAGTTGATCTGTTGATGTGCAGCATGCTGGAGGTAAGCTGATTTTTCATTGGCTAACTTGTTCATGGATGCTCCTTTTCTGAAATGGGGGAGATTTAAAGCTCGACCCTGTTGCTTAAAGGTAAACACGAATAGGGGGATTGGCAATATGTGTTTTTAATCTACAACCTTACTCTCTCAATCCTGAACTACTTCGTGAGAAGTACCGGGCATTTGGCTCCTTTGAGAACATTTCGTGCAACGCTTCCTATGAGAAACCTTGCTATGGCAGATCTCCCGAGGGACGCAATGACAATGAGATCGATTCCTTTGTCTTCTGCCTCCCTAAGGATAGCCTCGTGGGGTATTCCATGGCCAATATCCATGGCAACGGATACCTCTTTGGACTGAGGAAATTTATTCATCTGTTTTTGGAGATCCTCCTGCGCCTTGTTTTTTAGCTGGGTCTCAATTTGACGGATAATATCATCACCCAGGCATATATCTCCCACGCAACGTTGAATCTCTCCAGAAACTACATGAAAAAGAAATACCTTGGCATTGTACTGTTTCCCAATATCCAGCGCCTGCTTCAGAGCCTTGTCAGAATATTCTGAAAAATCGGTTGGAACAAGAATCTTTGTTGGTCGTAGCATATCCTGTCCCTCCTTTCAAATAAAAGAATGCGGATAAATTTGGAATTGCCGATCCTGTTGACATCCTGCAGGAACCAAAGCCTGCCATGATAATCCCCCGTTATTTTGTTAACAGCACAGAGCAGGTTGAGCCCTTGAGAACATTCCTAACCACGCTGCCAAGGAAATACTGTGCCAGACCAGTTTTGCCCAGTGACGAGATGACAATCAAATCAATCTTCTTGTCTTTCTGGGTATTCAAAATGATTTCGGAAGGATTTCCAATCACTACTTCACTAAAGACTTCCAGGGTGTTGGTCTGTGGGAACTTGTCGATCTGTTTTTGAAGCTTATTTCTGGCCCCTTTAATCATTTTTGCTTCCATCTGTTTGATTGATCGGGGTGTCAGTCCGTAGTCGTCTATGGTGTGACCGATCCTATCAGCAACCACATGGAGAATGTAGACCTGAGCTTTGTACTCCTGGGCAATATCAAGAGCGTAT
>MVQO01000114.1 GCA_002067585.1 Syntrophorhabdus sp. PtaB.Bin027 | reverse complement strand
GATGAATGAACAGACCGGGATAAGCGAGTTTACCTTTATTGTTCCAAAAACCTCAAAGAGCTTCCCTGCAAAAACTTATCACCTGATAATGGGCAACAAGATAGGGCAGGCAACAACAACACCGGAGTTCACTGTCCTTGGACCATGACCACAGATGAAATGACAAGGAGCTGGGTGGTATGACAAGAATACCCCGGCTCTTTGTCCTTCCCCGTCAACCCCTGGCTGGGAGACAATGCTGCCAACCATGCCTGATGTACTTTTGATTGGTGTTTGTATGCTTGTCTGGAAAAATAAGATGTAATGAATTTTGATGCTGTACACGCCGGGCATCTCAGACAGACTATGAGATTTGTGGAATTTAGGGACGCCCGGAGAATCCAAATATCGGGCATCAGGGACGTTGGTGAAATGGCAACATTCGCTTCATTTCTCAGGATACTAATTACATAGTTCAAGTTGATGGTAATCGTCCTAATTTGCTATGTTTACTTTTATCGGGTACAATTTCATCATATGACAAAAAGGAACTTTTATTGAAAATAACCAAAAAAAGAAATGGTACATCGGCGGGTTCAACTGATGCCATGTATCAAACAGTTTTTGAAAATACAGGAACTGCCACCATAATCGGCGAGGATGATACGACAATATATCTGGCAAATACCCAGTTTCAGAACCTGTGTGGCTGCTCAAAGGAACAGCTTGAAGGGAAAATGAAATGGGCTGATTTTATTGTACCTGAAGATCTTCCCATGATGCTCCAGTACCATCGAAATAGGAGGGTTAACCCTGATGCAGTACCAAAGCACTACGAACTCAGGTTTCATGATTGCAACGGTGTAATCAGAGATATGTATATCACGGTTGACCTCATCCCCGGTACCCAAAAAAGTGTCCTTTCTTTCATGGATGTTACGAAGCTTAAGCAGGCTGAACGGGAGGTAAGAGAGTTAAATGAAGAGTTGGAGAAACGGGTTAAGGAACGGACTGCCCAGCTTGAAGCAACGAATAAAGAGATCGAGTCATTCTCCTACTCTGTCTCCCACGATCTGAGGATGCCCCTTATCTCTATTCAGGCCTTTTCTCGTCTTCTTATAGAAAAGTATGCATCCCGCCTCGATGCAAAAGGAAAGCGTTTCCTCAGTGCCATACAAAAATCATCAAAGCAGATGGATCAACTGATCAATGGCCTGCTTGCCCTTTCGAAGCTAAAAAAACAGGAGCTCAAGGCAACCGAAATTGACATGGGGAATCTTGCGAGAGATGTTTTTGAAGAACTCAAGACAGTCAATCCGGGTCGGGTGGTAAAGCTTGTGGTTCATCACCCGCCCACAGGGGTAGGTGATTCATCAATGATTCGACAGGTTGTGGTTAACCTTCTCTCAAATGCCATGAAGTTTACACGAAAAAGAGAGGAGGCAGTTATCGAGATTGGTGGCTCTTATGATGGTGATGAAACTATTTACTATATAAAGGATAATGGTGTTGGTTTTAACATGGCAGAGGCTGATAAACTTTTCGGGGTTTTCCAAAGGCTCCATAGCGCCGATGAGTATGAGGGAACCGGCATCGGTCTTACCATTGTTCAAAGGATAATAACCCGTCATGGTGGCCGTGTTTGGGCCGAGGCAAAACCCGATGAGGGTGCGACCTTTTACTTTACCCTTCCTGGAAAGTGTGTTTTGAAATAGAATAAAAAAAGCACCAGCATCAGAACAAACCACTGTTACCTGTACTGGCGCCGCAACTTCCGTATCCCCAAGCCGAAGCCTCGAGACCACCATAAAATGAGCAGTTGTCAGCACTGAGTATTATATGCGTGCGCTGCTGTCTGCCTTTGAGAAGGATTCCGAAGCCCATGTCGATATAATTGTGGAGCGAAGAAATCAGACGCACAATGCGATGCCAGTTCGGCATAAATCGAGTGGGGTTCAGGCACAGAGAGAAAAACTTAGGGACAAGAAAAAAGGATTGTCATTTTCGTACAAAAGAGAGCAGATTATCCAGCCGGCAGGTTGACATGTTGACAGAAGAAGCAACCAGGGATAGATTAAATGCGCTATCCCTGGTATTGACGGCAACAGCATCTCATGCTCTATCCTCTCTTGTTCCGTATTTGACAGCTATGAAGCACGCAATTACCATGGCCACGATTGCTCCGATAATTACCATCATATCAACTCACCTCCTTTCTTTTAATATGAGTGTCTATATCTTTATTAGCAGAGCTATCCATGTATGTCTGTTAAGTATAGAACTATGTTTGGTGTCAAACTGTGTTAAGCAGTTAACATTGAAAAGAAACGGTTTTCGGTGTACAATCTACGAGATATGTGAACAGAAGGGGGGTTTCTATGGATAGAAATAGTTATATTCCTGATTCTCCATATCTAACAGATAATCTCACAGATCATCCAGAGGAATTATCCCTTATCCTCTCGATTTCAAAACCAAAAAGATATAAAGCCGGCGGCCTTGTCTATGTTCAGGGGGAGGAGAGTAAGCCCTATTTTTATCTTATTGAGCAAGGCAAAGTAAAAATCAGTCTTTTAAGCAAGGGCGGCTCAGAAAGGATTATCATCATTCAAGAGAAGAACACCCTTTTTGGATATGCAGCTACCTTTGATGGTCACCCATACTTTCATACTGCAACTGCTGTGGAAGAAACAATTTTGAGAATCATACATATTAATGACTTTCTGAATCTCGTCGACAAGCACCCGAAGGTTGGTCTTCTCATCGTGGTGGCGTTTGCCAGAGTTACAAGGATGCTTGTGCTCCAGATTGAAGATTTCTCTTTTCTTGATGCGGAAAAAAGGGTGGCCCACATGATATACAAACTTGCCTTTGAAATTGGCCAAAAAACACCAAGAGGGCTTCTCATAGCAAAAAAGGTTACCCAGGAAGATATTGCAAGGTTAGCGGGGCTGTCAAGAGTATCTGTTTCCCTTGCCTTGAATCACCTCGAAGATCTCGATATCCTGAGAAAGAAGAGAAACATCATAGAGGTTTTCGATATTAAGAAGCTCAAGGATTTTATAGGTTATCTCTGAGCTCCAGAAAAGCAGAGTATAAAAATAATGCAGTGAAGATTGATTTCCATACCCATATCTATCCTGACCATGTAGCTCGTCAAACAGTTTTTACGGTTCAACAGCGGGCAGGAATCGATGCCTATTCTGACGGTACCCTGGAGGGGCTCAAAAGGTCTATGACTGCTGCCGGGATAGATCTTTCCGTTATAGCTGCAGTAGCAACAAAGCCGGAACAGGTTCCATCCATCCAGAGATGGTTGACAAGCATACGTCAACCGGGCATTGAGGCAATGGCTGTCATGCATCCAGCTGATCCTTTAAGCTCTGAGCAAATGAGGGCTCTGAAGGGAGAAGGATTTCGGGGCTTTAAATTTCACCCGGATTACCAGGGTTTTTTTGTAGATGATCCACGGATGTATCCTTTGTACGAAGCAATAGCGGCTGAAGGCATGTTCGTTCTCTTCCATGCGGGAATGGATCGGGGACTTCCTTGTCCCATCCATGCAACACCAAAGCGCCTGGCCACAGTTCACAAGGCCATTCCGGAGCTCACCATAATTGCTGCCCATCTGGGCGGGGAAGGGGCCTATGAGGAAACAGCGGAACATTTACTTGGACAGAACATTTATTTAGACACTTCTTTTGTACTGCGCAGGATGCCCGGAAAGTTCAGGGAGCGATTTTTTAAGGAACATCGGGCAGACCGTCTGGTGTTTGCATCAGATAGTCCGTGGACGGATCAGAGAAAAGAGATCCATTTTTTTCTGCAAATTCCGTTTCTATCGGACAGTGACAAGGAAAAAATCTGTTTTTCTAATGCTGCGCAGCTATTGGGATTGGACACTAAAAGAAAGGATGTTGAACGGGCTTGTCAATAATTCTAAGGAGGAGCCTGCCCTTTCATATAAGAGTAAATTTCCAGGAACAGAACCAGCCCTTTGGATGCGGATCCGGAGGACACGAGATGCATTCCACGCGTATGGCAGGGTCTATAGTCCTGGCAAAGGTAGCGTATTCGACAATGCCCCCTGATTTGCATGGATAGTCGTCCATCCCCTTACGATTTCGGATTTCCTGTACACGACATCGGCACATCCTGTAAATCAGTGTGTCGCCGGAGGGGTGCTCGAAAATGTGTTTGTTTATACGTGAGTAAAGGCGATGGTTGAGTGCTTTTTCCAGGGCATCCAGGCCGCCATTTTCAGGAAGACCTATCAGGCTCTTGATATGAAAGGCCTCCAGGGGAGAGAAACGACTCCAGCAAATGTCTGTACATCTTTTAGCTGTAAACATGTCGAAAGTTTTCTCAACGCTTTGAAACCAGACCCCATCGGCAGCTAGCCAGTTGATGGAGACGGCGGTGAGAATTTCCTGCAGATCTTTTTCTGATTTTTCAAGAAGCTGCTTTGGGACGCCTTTAGGGTCGACCTCAAACCCCAGTAACTTTCCAAGGCGTTTCATCATTATTGGAAAAGCTGTCTGCCAGGTCTGTTCTTCAAGTTCCATGGCACTCTGTAAGCCAAGCTGATATTCTACTTCTTTAAACCATAATCCGTAATGGAGAAAAGTAAGTCTTAAACCATCAATAATTTGGGAAACGATTCTTTCCTTCCTGTTAAGAGTATTTTTCTTATTCATAGATGCCTCGTACCGTCCCTATTACTGGAGCTTGGATCCTCCTTCTGTGTGTAAAGCTGAAAGGCGTATCCTCCATTGCCCTTCCTTACCCGCGAAGGGTCTCCCATGAATGATGTAAATAATGTAAAGAAATATGTTTTCAGACATGGGTGAATGGGTATATTGCCCACGAGCAGTGTGTCCATTTTATTTCCTTGAGCTTGTCCGAAGGAAAATACTTAACTACATTTTCCATTATGCTTCGCAAAAATGCAAGGAGAATCCCCGAACCTCACCAGAGAATCTGTCGAGGCTCTTCTTTCTCTTCGAGGCTTTATCTTTGCTTGATCCAGACAACGAACCGTTCTGTACCCGAAAAGTTGACGGGGCAATGTCCAATGCTAATAAAACGAGTGTGAGGGGTGTCACAGAGGTTGTTGAGATGGGCAATATTATCAATGATCCCGAATTTTCAGCGAAAGCTTCAGAAATGGTGTCAGCCCTTATTAGACAAATCAGACCTATTGAGTCCGTGCTGACAAAGTGAAACACGGATAAATGCTGACAGGGCAGCCTCACCCAGCTATCCTAAATGCACCGTGAGATAGAAAAAGAATTAGCTCTATGGACGCACTAGCCCTCTGTAATGCTATCCTTAATCCTCTGGCATCATCATCGGTTACAATTTGGTGCTCAGGGGTGAGGTAACCGCCTTTCCACCGTCCACATTTATCCGTGATGAACTGGTCAAGAAGCGTGTGCTTATCAAAGTCGAGGGCCTCACACTGGGATGCTACAAGCTGATATTGGAACTCATAGTCAAGTATGGTTCCAAGGGGCTTCCATCCGTTTGCGCGGGCTGTGGCCAGGATGTACTGCCACTCTTCCTTGTTAGTGACGTGGGTGACAGCTTGACTGGCACTGCTGTGGTTGATTCCAATGAGGAATAAAAGTTCATCGTCCATAGTTTGTTCAATAAATGTCTCCAGTCAGTAGATCATTGATACCCAAATCTAATAAAATATTTTGTATTTTTCCACTATTAATTGCAAATTTTTTTGAAATAACAGGCAAGGCGATCAACAGGGCTAAAAACATAACTGCTCTTTATAAGAAAAACAGAATGAGGCAAAAAAAGATGAGTTATCAGGTGAAACGGATGGGGGGCAGGAATGGCTGCATTCCCCATCCTTCCATACTAAAATTATCAGGGTGACAAAAAGTTCTTTCGTTATTTATCCACTGTGGCGAGACATTCAATCTCGACCTTGGCTCCCAATGCGAGGCCATTCGCGCCTATGGCGCTTCTGGCAGGTAACCTATCCTTTTTAAAATAAGTCACATAGACTTCATTCATTAAGGGCCATTCCTTCATATCAGCTATCATGACTGTACACTTGAACACATTGTCCATGGATGACCCATATTTTTCGAGAGTAGCCTTTATATTGTCGAATGCCTGTTTTGTTTCAGCTTTAATACCGCCGGGTACAACCTTCATAGTGGTATAATCAACGCCGATCTCCCCGGACAGGTAAAGGATATTTCCTACGCGCGCCGCATCAGAGAAGGGAAGGGCCATGGGTCGAGGAGTCTTAAAGTATTCGATCTTGCTATCCTGTTTTCCTGCCTGCTGAGCATATACTGTGAATGAACACACAAAACAAAAACAGATTACTGCTGCAATAATATGGATTTTCCTCATGTTCTAACCTCCTTTTTATTTGAATTTGTCAAATCTTAAACCAACTGATTGCCCGGTTTCAAGCCATATTTTATTCTGACTGTTATAAGCTTCCAATAAAAGGTTAAATATGTTTTATATCTCCTGAGGCGTGAGAAAGGCTACCAGGCAACATGAGAAATCTGGTATAATCGAATGTTGCAATATGGCGTCAACAAGGAGGAAATTTCGTGAAAATAGGTGGGTTTGAATTACATGATCCAGTTCCGGAGTGCAATGAATCTTATGCCATAGCTACCCTTAGGCCCTGGATAGATGTGAATAGTATAGGAAGTCTTGTGCTAAAAGAATTGAAGTCTCGGTACGATGCTGTAGAATTAGGAAAACTATACAAACCCGGTCATTTCTATGATTTCACCAGGTATAGGCCTACAATCGACCTCGAAGAAGGTATCCGTGACATATCCATTCCCAATTCAACGATCCACTATGCGAGAAGGGAGCAGGAGAGTGATCTGCTGTTGCTCCGGCTCCTGGAACCTCATGCTCACGCAGAGTTCTACATCGCCTCTGTGTTGAAGCTTCTCAAAAGGTTTAAGGTAAAGAAATATATCCTGCTTGGAAGCATGTATGATATGGTGCCGCATACCAGGCCTTTACTGGTCAGTGGATATGGGATGGGCACTGGAGCAGTGGAGGAATTAAAAAGAACAGCGGTATTGCCCATCACCTACCGCGGCCCATCAACCATTTTAAACCTGATCGCAAAAGAATCGGCTGAACTGGGCATCGATGCAATCGTCTTTATCGTCTCCTTACCCCAATATGTAGTAATCGAAGAAGATTTCATGGGGAAGGTCAGGCTCATGGAATTGCTAAACTCGCTCTATAACATCCCAGTCGACAAAAAAGACTTTGAAAAAGCACTGGAGCAGCGCACGTCAATTGCCGAACGGGTGGAAAGAACCCCAGAGGTTAAGATGGTTCTGCCACAACTTGAAAATGTATACGACATGCGGATCAGAACGATGAAAACAAAGGAAGGCCCGCAACTCACTCCGGAAATAGAGGAGATGCTCTGGAAAACCATGGGGAAGGACATCGGAAAGGCCTAAGGATTAGCTTGGCAAGTGTTTGCAATAAAGAATCAACAGAACTCGAGGCAGTCGTTAAGAAATACTGGGAATGGCGACTGCGGGAGTTTCCGGAGTTTTCAACATGGACTGGTGACAATAGATATAACCATAAGTTTACCGATCTTTCTTTGGAGGCTATAGAGAGACGCCAAAGCGACGAACGCCACATGCTGGAGCAGGTAAAGAATATTGACCCGTCCGGATTATCCGGGCAAGATGTTCTATCCCATGCGCTTCTTCTGTGGGACTTATCACTTGCTGTCTCAGCACAACAATTTCCACCGGTCATGCTTCTTACCCAAATTTCTGGACCTCAGCTTATGTTTCCTCAACTTGTTTCAGTAACATCTTTTCAAACCTTGACTGATTACAACAATTATTGTGCGAGGCTGGCTGCTTTTCCCGTCTATTTGGAACAGGCGGCCAGCCTTCTTCGTCATGGCATTGAACTGGGTTGGGTACAGCCAAATGGCCCACTCTCAGGGGTGCCGGGGCAGATTAACGGACAGATCGTGTCTGATATCGAAAAAAGCCCGTTGTATACCCCTTTTCTTAGAATGCCTGATACGGTGACCGAGAAAGAGCGTCATAGGATGAAATCCGAAGCAAATAAACTGATAACCGATTTGGTATTTCCGGCTATGAACCGCTTCCGGGATTTTATTACCGATATTTACATGCCGGCTGGAGACAGGTCTCCGGGTGTATCCGCTCTTCCTAACGGAGAGGCTTACTACGCACATTGTGTAAGAGAATACACGACCACTGACCTTCAGGTTTCAGAGATTCACAATACAGGGGTTAGGGAGGTGGAGCGTATTCGTGTTTTGATGCATGGGGTCATCAGAGAGACCGGATTCAAGGGGTCATTGCAAGAGTTTGTAGATTTTTTGAGGACCGACCCTCAATTCTATTTCTCGAAGTCAGAGGACCTTGTGGTGGCCTACCGTGACATAGCAAAAAGGGCAGATGCCGAGTTGCCGGCGCTTTTTTCAGAATTACCCCGACTGCCTTACGGTGTGCGTGCTTTTCCTGATTTTGAGGCGCCCAATCAGGTAACAGCCATGTATTACCCCGGTGCAGCCGATGGTTCAAGAGCAGGGTATTTCATGGTGAACACATACCGACCTGACATAAGGCCGAAATATGAAATGGAAACCCTTACACTTCACGAAGCTGTTCCTGGACACCACCTGCAAATTGCCAGAGCCCAGGAGCTTCGACACCTGCCTGATTTTCGGCGAAACGGCTCTTACACTGCCTTCATCGAAGGCTGGGCTCTCTATGCCGAAAGCCTTGGCAGGCAAATGGGGTTTTACTCGGATCCCTATGCTCGTTTCGGACAGCTCATGTATGAGATGTGGAGAGCATGCCGTCTCGTGGTTGACACAGGAATACACAGTCTTGGCTGGTCACGGCAACGGTCCATTGATTATATTCGGGAGAACACAGCCAAGACCGAACAAGAGATCGCCGTTGAGGTTGATAGGTATATTGTGTTACCCGGGCAAGCGCTGGCATACAAAGTGGGAGAGCTCGCTATCAGGGAGTTGCGGGCCAGTGCGGAAAAAATGCTCGGCAAGTCTTTTGACATACGCACATTTCACAATGCCCTTCTTGACAACGGTCCCCTTCCGCTGTCGATCCTGAAAAATCAGATGGAAGAATGGATCAAGGGTCAAGCCTGAGCCATGAACTCCATTTACAAGAGTGATTACGCTATTACGATCGAAGAAAAACAGTGTCGGAATATCCATTTCACGGGTATTTTCGGCAGCGGCATGAGTGCCCTCGCGCAATATCTGTGTTTTCACGGATTTATAGTGTCAGGTTCCGATCGATTACTACTGAGTGAGGATGCTGTTTCTTTGAGGCAGTCTCTTGAGAGAGTAGGGTGTCTGATCGTTAACCAGGATGGTTCCGGAATAAGCACGGATACTGATGTGGTTTGCGTTTCAACGGCAATTGAAGAATCAAATCCGGATATTTCTGCAGCCCATGCCCGCAATATTCCTGTTATTCACCGCTCTGACCTCCTTGCTGCAATAATTTCCTCAAAAAGGACCATTGCAATAGCGGGTACGAGTGGAAAATCGACAGTGACGTCCATGATATTTGAATTCCTGACAGCCTGTGGAAAATCACCTTCTCTTATAAGTGGCGCATCTTTGCGTAGACTGGAAAACGAAGGGATGATCGGTAATGCTTTCAGGGGTAGTTCTGATCTCCTGGTTGTTGAGGCTGACGAGAGTGATGGAACCATCGTGAAATATCATACTGACGTAGCGGTCGTTTTGAATGTTTCCAAAGATCACAGGAGCGTAGAAGAAATCAAAGAGTTTTTTTCAACCCTGATATCGAAGGCAAAATGGGCTGTAACAAATTCTGATGACTCCATCTTAGCCTCTCTTCCGGCATCAGAAAGATTTGGCCGAAATTTACTGGCCTCATGGCGGCCTGATCAGGAAGAGCTTCTGCCCATGTCAGTGAAGCTATTCCGCAACGGCATTGAATATCATTTACCGCTGCCGGGACTGCACAATCTTGAAAACCTCAGGGCCGCGCTCTGCGTCTGTGAGCGTTTCGGCTGTGAAGGGAGTGACCTTGCAAGTGCTGTACAAAATTTTCAAGGTGTGGCAAGACGATTTTGTATCACTGAGACGAAACAGAATGTGTACGTAATCGATGATTTTGCCCATAACCCAGCAAAGATACGAGCGGCTGTTACCGCTGCACGGGGTATTTCAGAGCATGTAGTTTCTGTATATCAACCCCACGGGTTTGGCCCGACACGGTTTTTGAGGGATGAATACATCACAACTTTTCGGGCTATTTTCAAAGAGGGTGACTTCCTTTATCTTCTGCCGATCTATTATGCAGGCGGTACAGCACAAAAGGATATTTGTTCCGAGGATATTATAGCAGGTCTCTGTGATGTCTCCTTCAAAGCTGAGGCAGTGATCGATCGAGATCAGTTGCTGGCCAGATTGGCAAACAACGTAAGACCAGGAGACTGTGTTCTCGTGATGGGCGCCAGAGATCCTTCCCTTCCTGCCCTTGTGAAAAGAATAATAGAAATTTTCGACAATTCAAATAGTGTGTCATAAACCACTTCTTTTTGGATTCCTCCCATAGTCCTGAAACTGCTTTGGAATTGTGATTGATTTGAGAAAATTCTCTTTAAAAATGGTACATCTATACCCGGGCGAACAGGGCTGTGTGTCCCTATCCCTCTCTCTGGCACTTCCCGTGACCGGTGTGGCCGGTGACGAGCTGTAGAACCGTTCGCTCCTAAGCTGTCTCTTTATACACTCGATTGTTTCCCACCGGGATGTTTGAAGAGTCGCTGGTGTGGCTGTTGGATGCGGAATATCAAGTGTTTTACTCAAAGATAATCAGTTTGGTCTGTGTATTGACTACAATCACAGACTTATCAATACGCTTCAGTATATTGGATTGATAAAACTGCGACGAGAAATATGGAGACCGGAGTAATTAGTGAATTTCAAAATAAAAAAAGGAGGTGAGCAAGACAATGAAAAAAATATATATAATCCTTTTTTTTCTTATTTTTGTGCAATTATGTGTGGTTTTTCCTGTATCTGCAGACCCTCGCATGGAAATCAACAAGAACTTTTGTCATTTTATCCTAGACCCAACAAATACCGATAATGAAGTCTTTGTTGCAAACTGCAGGGCCGAGATTACCACAAATATTCCACTGGCAGCAAAGGAGGGTCAGGTTGCCTGTGAAGGTTACGTTGCAAGCGGATATGGGCAGGTAACGAGAACGATTCCTCAGGAGGCAATCCCATTGAAGCCGGGTGAAACCTTAAGGTTCACAAACGAAAATTCAAATGTACCCTGCACCATGGTTGAAAGTAATGGCAGGGCATATACATCGAACAATTGGGAGAGTGTCATCAAGGTAGAAAAGGGCAAGCCCAAGGGGTTTGTCAAAGTGACCTATAGACTGTTCTGCAGGGAAGGGTACCAATAGCAGGTAAAGGAACTGGATGAGATAAACTCTTTCGATTGAAGTCCGTCCGGATATCCTTATCAGTCGCAGTTTTTCCTGTAAATCTCCATGAGATCGAGGTATTCTTGGGTAATTCCCTGAATTTTAAAAATATCAGTATCGTTGAGTGGCCTGATTACCCTGGCTGGAGTCCCCATGGCGAGTGATCTCGGTGGAATAACTGTTTTTGGGCTCACCACTGATCCGGCACCGATAATAGATTCTTCTCCAATCTCAGCCCCATCGAGAACGATAGCTCCAATGCCGATTAGTGATCCTCTCCCAATATGACATCCGTGAACAACCACGCGGTGACCGAGCACAACCTCATCATCCAAAACTAATGGATAAAGGTCCTTGACAATGTGGAGAACGCTGGAGTCCTGAATGTTGCATGCTTTACCAATACGAATGTAATTATTGTCACCTCTCACGATACAGTTGAACCATATGTTTGCTGACGCTCCTATAGACACGTCGCCAATGATCGTGGCATTTTTTGCAATAAAGGCTGATGGATCTATTTTTGGTTGCTTTCCCCGGAATCCAACAATCATGCTTCATGTACCTCTCAGGTGAGAATCATTCTATGTATGTAACATATCTGAAGAGGCAATCTTTGGCAATGGAAAAAAGTTAAAAAATAGTTGTTTGTCTACCAGGTTCTTGCAGTAATCGTAATCTTTGTTCCTTCCTCAGCCTCTATGAGGGTGACTATTCGATATCCTTTTGCGGTTGACTCACTCCACAGGGCTGATTTTGCTGAGGTTTGGGGTTTTGAAGTTGAAAATTTTCCAAGCCTTTCCTGGTAAAAGGCAAGTACTTTCTTAAAACTATCTGAGGTAATAAAGGTAATATTTTGAAAGGAAGAGTGGTTCTGACCTGTTCTTACTGGTATGTAATCTGGAATTTCTTTAGATCCGGGATAGAGGGGAAGGCCAATATCTGTTTCAATAGTTTCTGCCTGTATTTGTGGGATGGTTAAAGAGAATATGACAAAGATAATGATGATACCCAGTATAGAAGGTGCATTTATGTTTTTTGTCATGGAAGGCTTTGTATGGAATACTTGTTTTTTCATCACCATTATTCATGCGCTTCCTGTGATGCAAAGCTTTCATGAACCTCTCGAAGAGATAATTCCAGGTCATGTATAAGTTTTTGCACCCTTTCAGCAAGCTGTGCATCAAACCGTGCAATGGTGCCGCATGCATGGCAGCCATGTGCCTTTCCTGGAAGAAATTTCTTTAAATCGAGCATAAATTCTTTTTTACATTTGGGGCACCGGGGCCTTAATTCTATATATATCTGCCTGTTCTTGAAGAAGCCAATCACATCAGTCTCCTTATAGTTTCCCTTCATCCCCTTCTATATCTGGAAATCAGGAAAAAAGCGTGTCTTTGGTATGTGTTGTAAAGTGGGTATCGCTTATCTCCTTCGGAATTGCCAAAATGAAAGCTGTTCTCCCTGTGTCCGGTTCATGCCATATGTCCCGGCCATGAGTTTGGATTATTTGTTTTGCAAGGTGAAGACCGAGGCCCATCCCATCTGGATTTGTCTCTTTTCGATCTTTCGGGGGGAGAGGTTTCAAAAAGAGCTTTGTGTATAATTCCTCTGTGATGGGCCTCCCAGTGTTAGCAATTTTCAAAAGAAAAAAAGGGCTATCAGGTTTAATGTCAATATCATTGATGCCACTGAATTCGCAGTTATTCACGGCATCGCTTAAGAGGTTGTAAAAGATCATGTGAAGAATAGTCTTGTTAATTCTGTAGTTACTTAAAAAACCTGTAACAGTACCCAGTCTGGTTTGCATACTGATCCTCTTCGTTTTTACGTCTGAAATAAATACTGAAATAACGGGTTCAACTACATGGAATCTCAAATCAACAAGATGGAGCTCTAACCGGTTATCTTCATCAAGAGCACACACCATTTGAAGAGATTCTTCCAACATGGAAGAAAAATTCCCAATCTTATTGATGAATACTGCCAATTTTGCCTTTACAGGATAATCAGTGCTCTCATGGCAGCGACTGTCCTGCATATGGATAACCGCGAATAGGGAGGTGAGAGAGCTTCGCAAATCATGGAAAAGAATTCCTGGCAGATCGAGCTCTTGTTGTGGTACTAATGGTGCAGAAAACTTTGAAGCATTCTTTGACCTGTGATAGAGCGACCTCATCATGATCCCTTCGTGGTATATTACAAGGATTTCTAATGAGCAAAACCAGTGCCAGTAGAATATTCAAATATATGTATGTGAAATGCTTGACATTTACTTGCGATGCTTGTTTCGTCAGGAAAGATCCCTGAATGGATTTACCTTCACCCTGCAGAAGAGGCTGGTGGTTATTTCCTCCATCGTCCTGAAGACGAAGATTGGTCTTACAGGGAGCATTAAAGTACCCTGTTCATTCTTTTGACAACATCTGCAAGGGTTCCCGTGAACGGCCCCGGTACTTCCATTTTGATTGATGCAAGGGATGCAGCAAATTTTATTGATTCTTCAATGGAATTGTCCAGACGTTTTGAAAGGTAAGCACCGAATGTGGTGTCGCCGCGTCCTGTTCTTCCAGAGTTACTCCTGTTGGAGTAATGTTCGAAGTAATCCTTTCCATCCTTTCGTACAAGAACTCCTTCAGAGCGGGTGATCAGCGTTTCCTGGCTTCCCCAGGCCTCACAAATGCCCGCAGCTTTTGAGAGATTGTCTGTTCCTGTAAGGATTTCTGCTTCTACTAAATCGAGTTTTACGAAATCTGCCAGGCCCATAATTTCTTTTTTTTCAGGGACATCGCCAAATCTAATGATTCGCGTCGATTTATCAACCTGCCGGACAAAACCCTGCATATCAACAGATAAACGAAATCCTTTTTTCCTGAGTTTTTTCATGTATTCCAGGGTAAATTCCCGGTCGGTAAGTGCCCCCAGATGGATCAGACGCGTCTCAAAAGAGGGTATCTCGTCTATCTTGAAGAACCCGGCATCTTTTGTTTGGTACATCTGTCTT
>MVQO01000113.1 GCA_002067585.1 Syntrophorhabdus sp. PtaB.Bin027 | reverse complement strand
GCAGCATGAATTAATTTAGCCGCTGCCTCTCCTGCACTCTTTGCCATCTGAGCCTTGAACTCCTCATACTTTGAACCTGAAGTGGCACACTCGGTCATCTTCACATAAAGCCTTACCCCTTTCCACTCAGTAAGGACTTTTCCCGGCTCCATTATCATGAAAACTCCGTAGGGATTCTCCTGGAGATAGAAAAATGTCCTGTTCTTACCCAGACCCATGACAATGGTCTTGTCATCAATCATTCGTGGAGAACCAAAGTAGGCTACATTAACTTTACCTTCTTTGCTTGCAGTGCTCAGACATCCCAACCTTGGCATCCTGTTGAAATAATCCATAAGTTTTGTCGTCATATCATCCTCCTCTTTATCTGTTTATTCATAAGTATAGCATAGGCAAAAAACCGTTATACAAACACACAATCAGTAAACAGTTTTCAGCGCCATACTACTTATTACAGATCACGCATTACTGCTTTTCACGTCCTTTCCTGCCTTTCCAGCTCTTCCTCCCCTTTGTTCTTGAATACTTATCATCTTTGTGATAATTTTACACAGAAACTTTGGGCAACAGCAATCAGCCGACAGCACACAAGGTTCTTTTCAAAACCCACTCAATGTGCGCCCTGTCGCTTCAACTGGTCGCTGAGAGCTAATAGCTGAAAGGGCACATAATTCAAAAGGACGTAAAATCACATGGACTACAAGAACACATTGAATCTGCCTAAAACACCATTCCCCATGAAAGGCAACCTTCCTGTAAAAGAAAAGGAGATGCTCAAGTCATGGGAAGATATGAAGCTGTATGGCAAACTCGTAGAAAGGGCTGCCAATCATCCACTTTTCATTCTCCATGACGGCCCTCCTTATGCAAACGGTCATATCCACCTCGGGACCGCTTTGAATAAAATCCTTAAAGATATTATTGTCAAATCCAAATTCATGACAGGTTTTCGTGCAGACTACATTCCTGGATGGGACTGCCATGGATTGCCAATAGAACACCAGGTCGAGAAAGAAATGAAGGAAAAAAAGGCTTCTCTGTCGAAACTTGACATTCGGCATCGGTGCAGGGCATACGCAGAGAGCTTCATTGATGTCCAGAGAGAAGAGTTTAAAAGGCTCGGCGGTATAGGACTGTGGGAAAAACCTTACATAACCATGGACTACCGCTACCAGGCCACAATCATAGAACAGGTACAGAAGTTTTTTGCAAGAGACGAGGTGTATAGGATGAAAAAACCGGTTCACTGGTGCATGAGTTGTCTTACAGCCCTGGCCGAGGCGGAGATTGAGTATGAGCTGAAGAAGTCGACCTCCATCTATGTGAAATTCCCCTATACCGGAAGCTATGAAGGACCGTTTGCTGCGTATCCTGATAAGCCAATCTTTATGCTCATATGGACAACCACACCTTGGACATTGCCTGCCAATCTTGCCATAGCAATCAACCCAACCTTCACGTATGTTGCTTTTGACGTTGGCGGAGAAATTTACATTGCATTAAAAGAGCTTGTCGAAGAAATTAATCAAAAGGCTGGTATAGGAGGATATAAAATTCTCGGGGAAATACCAGCTGATTCATTAATGAAGCTCTCCTTCAAACATCCCTTCATCGAGAGGGATTCTGTGATGGTATATGGAGATTATGTTGCGTCTGATACCGGTACAGGAGCTGTTCACACAGCCCCGGGGCATGGTGAAGAAGACTATGAAACTGGGATTGAGTACGGCCTCGATATCTATTCCCCGGTCAACGAAAGAGGAGAATTCCTTGACGAAGTCGAATTCTTCAGGGGCATGAATGTATTCGATAGCAACCAGCATGTGATTAAGAAACTCCAGGAACTCGGACGGCTTCTATACCAGGAGGAGATTGAGCATTCCTACCCTCACTGCTGGCGGTGCAAAAAACCAGTCATTTTCAGGGCAACTGAGCAATGGTTTATATCTCTCGACAAAAACGGATTGCGCCAGAAGGCTCTCGATGAAATAGACAGGGTGAGATGGATCCCAACGTGGGGGAGGGACAGGATATTCAACATGCTTCAGGTGCGGCCTGACTGGTGCATCTCCCGACAAAGGACGTGGGGTATCCCCATTACTATATTCTATTGTGAGAAGTGCAGAGAGCCTTTCTGGAGTAATGAGTCCTTCAGGAATGTGATCAAGGCAGTGGAGGAGTCAGGCGCAGACATCTGGTTTGAGAAGGATGCCTCCTATTTTCTGCCCCGGGGGACCACATGTAAAAAATGCAACAACCCGACCTTTGTCAAAGAAGAAGATATCCTGGACGTATGGTTCGATTCAGGGGTCAGCTGGGCTGCAGTCTGCAAGGAACGCAAGGAGCTTACCTACCCCGTTGATATGTACCTCGAAGGCAGTGATCAGCACAGAGGTTGGTTTCATAGTTCTCTTCTGACGTCGGTGGGAAACGAAGGACAGGCACCATACAAGTCTGTTCTAACCCATGGCTTTGTCGTAGACGGGACCGGAAGGAAGATGTCTAAATCCCTAGGCAATGTTATAGCGCCAGAGGAGATTATCGAGAAGTATGGCGCTGAAATTCTGAGACTCTGGGCAACTTACGAGGACTACCGGGACGATATTAAAATTTCGAAAGATATCATCAACAGACTCGTGGAAACATACCGAAGAGTGAGAAATACCCTAAGGTTTCTCCACGCCAACATCCACGATGATTTTGATCCGACACAGCACAGTGTTTCCTACGATCAACTTTCCTATCTTGACAAATGGCTTTTATCGAGACTTCACAGACTCATCGAACGAGTGAGAGATGCATACAATACCTACACCTTCCACACCATCTATCACGCAGTCCAGAATTTCTGCACTGTTGACCTGAGTGCCCTTTATCTCGATATAGTAAAAGACAGGATCTACGTGGAAAACAAGAATGCATTGAAGAGGCGTGCTTCCCAGACAGTCATATATGAAACCCTGGTTTCTCTTTTAAAGCTTATTGCGCCTATCCTTTCCTGTACTGCCGAGGAGATGTGGACTTTTCTCAAAGGGTATGTTCAGGAAGAAAGCATCTTTCTCGCATCTTTTCCGGAATCCAGGAAGGAATTGATCAGGCCTGAGGTTGAGGAAGAATGGGAAAAGATCTGGCGGATCAGAGAACTGGCCAACAAAAAGATTGAAGAAAAAAGGGTTGAAAAGGTTGTTGGACACTCTCTTGACACAAGGATTGTCATTAAAGCAAGTGAGAGCGATTTTGCATTGCTTGGCCGGCTGGGACATGAACTAAAAGATGTATTCATTGTATCTCAGATTGACCTGCAGAAAGGGGACAGTGACACAGAAATTACCGTCTCCAAGGCAGATGGTCAGAAATGTGAGAGATGCTGGCAGTATGCAACAGACATTACTGCTGCTGCAGGGAAATTCCCGAATACCTGTAAACGATGCGCAGATACCTTATCCTCCTCATAATCCCCTGTATTTTCCTCCTTGACAGATGGACAAAGCTCCTCATTATCCAAAACCTGAGCTACATGGAAATCATCGAGCTGGCTCCATTTTTCTCCATAGTTCATGCAAGAAATATGGGCGGGGCTTTTGGTATTTTAGCCGGATTTGGTTTTGCAAAACAATTTTTCACCTATCTTCCTCTCCTCATCATCTTAGCGCTTGTTTACATATTGATTGTATACCGCATCTCTATGGGAAAGATGTTTGCCCTTACATTGATCCTCTCTGGTGCTGTGGGGAATGTTTATGAACGAATATTCTATGGTTACGTTACAGATTTCCTTGATTTTCATTACCAGAACCTGCACTGGCCAGCATTTAACGTTGCAGATATCGCAATATCTACAGGGATCGGTTTATGGCTTTTTGTTGAATTGCGGGAAATGATAAGGGCCAGAAAGGCGGGAAAGGAAGTAAAAGTGAAAAGTGTGAAGGGAGAAGAAAAGACAAAAGGACAAGACAGGAAGTAAGGCCAGAAGAGTGGGAAAACAGGAAAAACGGTGACGTGTGATCAATGACAGGTAGAGATCTGATACACCAGCCCATAGCTGAGAGAGATGGCAGAACTGAAAATAGACTTAGCATTTGCTATAAGCTTACAGCTTACAGCTAAGCCCCAAAAAAAACATGGATGATTCTTTACAGGAAGAAGAAAAAAAGCTGCGGCGTTTAAGATTCATCGTTGATTTCGCAATTGAATACCTGCGATCTCAAAAGCTGAATCATGATGAAGCCATCCGGGTAGTCGAGGGAGTCAGGAAACATGCCCTGAAACTTTTTCCTGGAAAAGAAGATGCCTTCGACATAATTTATGCTCCGAGATTCAAAAGGGTGTTGAATGAGAAGTTTCAGAGATCGTAAGATAGAAACGGGATAGACAGAAAAGGCAGGACTGACGGGAAAGGAAGTGACCCGTGACCGGTGAACGCGTAAGGGGTTGAAAACCGATCACTGAATACGTGTTACGGGTCACGAATATTATTATATACAGGGGAGTCTTCATGCGGTCAATAAAGGTTTGTATATTGCTCGTTGCGACTGTTTTCTCAATGCATGGATTTTGGGGCTGTTCCCCTTCAGGTCAGGATAAAGGAGGAAAATCCCCTTCTGTTACCATCCAGTTTGGCACGCTTCCTGTGATACAGGCGCTGCCTCTTTTTGTGGCTGCTGAGAAGGGTTATTTTAAGGATGCAGGCCTCGACGTGGAGCTGGTGCCCTTCAATTCTGCCATGGAAAAGGACGTTGCCATGTCTGCTGGCCAGATCTCGGGATATTTTGGGGATATGATCACGCCAATGGTTTTGACTGCCAACGGAACTCTCGTCAAGATTGTTGCCACCCATTTCAACATAAAGAACGAGCAGAGGATGTTTGCCATCCTGGCAGGACCAAAATATCCAAAAAAAGACTTACATGCCCTTTCCTCTGCAGGGATTGCATGCAGCTCGAATACCATGCTTGACTACCTCATGACAAGGCTTCTGCAAAAAAAAGGGATCGCCGCTAATACGATCAACCTTGTTGAGGTAAAGAGCATTCCTATACGTCTGCAAATGCTGATGAGTGATCAGGTTCCAGCAGCTATCCTTCCCGAACCCCTGGTTACACTGGCTGAGATGAAGGGAGCACGGGTAATGATCGATGACCGAAAAACCGGTTTGACTCCCACGGTCCTTGTTTTTAGTGATCAGTTCCTTGCAAAAAACCCTGATGCTGTTAAGGCCTTTCTGCAGGCGGTACAGAAAGGGAACGATTATATTAACAAGAACCCTGATGAGGTTCGACCTACCATGAACCGCGAGTGCAAAATACCTGAACCACTTCATCAGAGCTTCGCCATACCTGCATTCCCCAAATTGAACGTGCCCAAAAATAAAGAAGTCATGGATGTCTACAGCTGGCTTAGAGAAAAGAATGTCATAAAAACAGATATGACATACGGACAATTTGTCGCTGAGGGTTATGTCCAATAGCCTCCTTTGCGTAGAATCACTCAGTAAGTATTTCCCCGGCCTGAACAAACCAAAAAAGGTTTTGGAAGATGTCAGCTTTACCCTTTCATCCTGGGACTCCCTTGCTATCATGGGCCCCTCCGGATGCGGAAAAACGACACTGCTTCTGATAATTGCAGGGTTACTGCAATCTTCCCGGGGATCCATTACGATCGATGGTGAACCGATCAATGGACCTACGCGAAAAATTGGTCTGGTACTACAGGAATATGGTCTGTTTCCCTGGAAAACGGTGGAGGCAAACATCCTTCTTGGCGCAAGGTTCCAAAAACTGAAGATCCCGGAGAAAAGGCTTTCTGAGTTTAAAAGTGTCCTCGGTATTGAAGGCCTCGATCACCTTTATCCACATCAGTTGAGCGGTGGCCAACGTCAACGGGTCGCCCTGGCGAGAGCTTTGATCCTGCGCCCTGCCCTCCTCTTGCTCGATGAACCTTTTGCTGCGATTGACGCCATCACCAGAGAACGATTGCAGGACCGGTTGTTGGCTGTCTTCGGTCACCGACAATTTAGCTTCATCATTGTCACCCATAACATAGAGGAGGCCATTTTTCTTGGCAAAAGGATTCTCATACTGAATAACAAAGCATGCGGCTTGTGCACCATTTTGGAGAATCCTGGCGTTGGCGATTTACATTATCGTACTAAACCGGGTTTCTTTGAGCTGAGCACAAGACTCAGAAACCTTCTCGAGGGATTGGATTGAAGAAGAGACAACTTCTCATCACATACCTTGTCACCATCATCCTTATTTATGGGCTCTGGTATGTACTTTCCCTGCTTCTTGGCAGTAATCTGCTTCCAGACCCCTTTGTTGTCCTTCGGCAAGGCGTTCTGGAGCTTGACAAGGCCCCTTTTTGGAGCCACGTGGGATTGAGTCTCTACCGCATCCTTGCTGGTCTGTTTTTTGGATTTATTCTGGCTGTGCCAATAGGCCTTTTTCTCGGAAGCAATGAGCGCTTTGACCGCCTTTTCGCCCCTCTCATCTATCTCGGGTATCCTATCCCCAAGATTGTTCTCATGCCCATAATCTTCGTGCTCTTTGGTCTTGGAGATATGGGTAAAATTGTACTCATCACAATGATTATCTTTTTTCAACTGCTTATCACAACACGAGACAGTGCGCGGAAGATTAGTAAAGAAGTCATTTACTCCTTACAATCTCTGGGGGGAAACCGGTGGCACTTTTACCGGCACGTGGTATGGCCCATAAGCCTTCCTGGAATCTTTACATCGCTGCGGATTGGAACAGGCACAGCTGTCGCTGTTCTCTTTTTTGTCGAATCGATTGCAACAAGGAAAGGTCTTGGCTTTTACATCATCGACGCATGGGGGCGTGCAGATTATTCTACTATGTTTGTAGGTATTATCGCCTTATCCTGCATTGGCATTATTCTGTATGAGGTTTTCGACCTTCTCGAAAGAAAGCTCTGCAAATGGAAAAACATATAAACAAGGTATATCCGTCAGTTCGTGATGTCACTGAAAAAGAACGGGTGGGCATGGTAAAGGAGATATTTTCCACTATAACTCCACGGTATGATTTTCTTAATCACTTCCTGAGCCTGAGGCGGGATATGGCATGGCGCCGTTTTGCCATAAAAAAAATGCACTTCTTCAAGACGAAACAACTTCTCGATATTGCATGTGGCACCGGCGACCTCTCTGTGGATGCAGCACAAAAATATCCAGATATTACTGTATGTGGGGTCGATTTTGTTTCAGAAATGATTCGGGCAGGCCAGAAAAAAATCAACCGGGAAGGGCTCACCAAAAGAATACAGTTCATGACAGGTGATGCTCTCCATCTGCCTTTTCGAGACAACACATTCGATGTGGCTGCCATGGCCTTCGGTATCCGAAATATTCCTGACAGACAGGGAGCTCTGAGGGAAATGCGTCGGGTAATCGTGCCCGGGGGGCAAATCATGATTCTTGAGATGACTTTTACCCGTAATCGTTTCTTTCAAATATTCTACAATATCTACCTGAATTACATTCTGCCCCGCCTTGCGAAGCGTTTCTCTTCAAACCCTGGTGCCTACCATTACCTTGCCGACTCCATTATGAACTTTCCCACTCATGATCAATTCACTGCTCTAATGGAGGAAACCGGTATTGAAAATGTTGATGCATACAGCCTTACCTTTGGTGTAACATACCTGCATGTGGGAACGAAACCAGCCTGTAGTTTATAGCTCTAAGCAAAAGATTTCGGATTTGCCATGAGCTTACAACTATAAGCATGTTTCCGGGGATATATGGATAAAGAGAAAATAAAAGCATGGATTCAGGCAAGCCGACCACCTTTTTTTATTGCCACCCTTATCCCGATTATCATTGGATTTCTTATGGCAAAAGACCATGGATGGAGTGGGACGAGATTTCTCCTGGTTCTTATCGCCTGTTTTGTGGTCCATTTTGTCACAAACATTGCAAATGATTACTTTGACTACATCCAGGGCGCTGACTTAGGGAATGCCATTGGCGGGTCAAGAGTGATTCATCAGGATAAAATAACCCTGTCCCAACTCGGTTGGGCAATCATCCTTCTCTATTTTATCGGGTTTATTATTTCTCTCTATATTGTGTTTGGCCTCCGGCTCTACGGTCTTGCGCCACTCATCCTTTTTGCCTTTTTCAGTAGCCTCTTTTACGTTGCACCTCCTATTCGTTACGGCTATCACGGCCTTGGAGAACTTTTTGTTGCAGTCAATATGGGACCTATCATGGTAGTGGGGACCTATTGGGTTATTGCTGACAAGCCAAGTTGGGATGCTTTTTTTGTTTCTGTTCCTGTTGGTCTGATGGTGGCCTCTATCCTTTATTATCAAAGCCTTCCAGATATGGGTACTGATGAGTCAGCCGGCAAGAGGACTCTTGCGGTACGTCTCGGTAAACAGTGGTCCTTCATCGTATTAATTCTATGGCTAACTATTATTTACCTTACCATCATCGCCCTCGTTGCAACCGGACTTCTGGCATGGCCTGGTCTCTTATCACTCATGACAGTCCCTATCTTTTTGAGGTTAATCCGTATCGTGAGGAGCACTGAGGATTGGGTTCTCCTTGACCAGCACGGGAAATACGTTAGAATGCTCTACTTTTTCAATGGGTTATCAATTATTTTCGGCGTACTGTAACGCAGAACACGCAACAATATTCATAAATAGAACCCGGTTTCTCTCTCCCTGCCATTCATGGATGATACAGGGTTGCATTCAATAACCAGTACGTGTTGTTATGACCATACTGATTACACCACAGCATTCGTATGATGATGTTTCATAATTGCATTAATAGTTTTGTTATTGCCTTTCCTGTTATTTTTGGTTATAATTTCCCTAACTTTATGATGGCATAAACTTTTACGAAATATATGGCCACAAACAATGGGTTATTGCCAGTCAGAATTCAGAAGGATATTCGGGTAGACGTTTGTAAAACATAGTGCACAAGAACCAACAAGTCAGAAGGTTTAAAAATCGTTGGAGGTAGAATTATGGAAGTGATCAAGACAGATTGTGGTTTATGCATTAACTGTTGCGGTGTAAACGCATACGTTGAGAACGGCAAACTGGTGAAGGTGGAAGGCACGAAAGAGAATCCCATTAGTAAGGGGAGATTATGCCCGAAAGGCGATCGGCTTATGGATATGCTCTATTCACCCAGCCGTTTAAAATACCCAATGAAAAAGGTTAACGGCCATTTCCAGCGAATATCCTGGGATGATGCTATAGGAGAGATAGCTACCAAACTGCAACAACTGAAAGACAAGTATGGCGCACATACGCTTGCAACCTGGACTGGTTCAGTCGGCGTTGAACATTTCGAGATGGCAGCATTTAATCAGCGTTTCAAAGGGGCCTTCGGCACACCTAACTTCTTTAATCCCGAAGGTATGTGCTTTCGCACCCGCATCCTGGCGCGGCAAATAACCTTCGGACGCTATCCAGTAGAAGAACCTGTGAATGCTAACTGTATTCTACTCTGGGGTCGCAACCCGGATGAAAGCTACCCCCCTGTAGGCAGGATTGTTCGTGAACGGGTTGAAGCCGGTGCAAAACTCGTAACAATTGACCCCCGTCGCATTCCCATTTCCAGATTGGGAATCTATTTGCAGCCGCGTCCCGGTACTGATGGCGCCATAGCCCTTGCCATGATGAATGTCATCATAGAGGAACACCTATGGGATAAGGAGTTTGTTGAAAAATATACCTTCGGTTTTGACAAGCTGGCAGAGCATGTACGGGAGTTTACCCCTGAAAAGGCTGAGATGATCAGCAGTGTTCCTGCTTCAGAGATTGTACGTACAGCACGGATCTTTGCCACGACAAAAAGCGCTTGTATCCTTGAAGGGGTGGGCCATATGAATCAGTTCGCCAATGGCCTCCAGACGAACAGGGCTTACTCAATACTGATGGCAATAACCGGTAATGTTGATGTGCCTGGTGGGTGGGTAACCTGTCCGCAGGTCAGGCTGGCTGATCTGCGTCTGCCCCAGGAGGAAAACAACCTTGGATGGGACGAATTTCCCGTATTCCATCAGTTTTCCAAACGTCCACCCCCCTATGGTTCAGCAGGATTGATGACCGAGGTCATGAAAACAGAGAAGCCTTACCCCATAAAAGCTTTTATCAGCTCAGGCAGCAACCCGCTTCTGACCTTCCCTGATACCAAATTGTTCCTGGAAGGAATAAAAAACCTTGAACTCTTTGTCAACATTGACCCCAATATGACTGAAACAGGGTACCTCGCTGACTATGTCTTGCCTGCCTGTACCTTTCTGGAAGAAACCGGTATTGGCGGATTCCCCTATGGCATATCCTACTGTGAGCCTTATGTGATGCTGCGCAAAAAAGTTGTAGAACCGCTCTATGAGAGCAAACCCATCTGGTTGATCTGGACTGAATTGGGCCGTAAAATGGGTTACGCTGAACATTTTCCCTGGAATACAGATGAAGAAGTGGCGGAACACTTTTTCTCAACCAGCGGCGTCACCATGAAGGACCTCACTGATCATCCCGCAGGTGTATACTTTGGTAAAAAGGAATACAGGCTCTTTGAAAAGGTACCTTTTGCAACCACGAGCGGCAAAATAGAACTGTTTTCGTCGCGAATGGTGGAGTTGGGCCATTCCGGGCTGCCTGTTCACATGGAACCACACCAGAGCGCAGTAGCGAATCCTGAAATAGTAAAGGAATACCCCGAGATCTTACTCACCGGCAACAGACAGGTTGAGTATATCAACGCACAGATGCATGATGTGACAGCTTTACGAGCAAGAATACCTGATGCAGAAGTGGAAGTGAATCCTATCACAGCTGCAAAGTATGGCATCAGTCACGGTGAGTTAGTCGGTATTGAAACCCCAAGGGGTTCCATAAGGATGAAAGCAAATGTCACCCAGGACATTAAACCAGGGGTTGTATCTGTGCCTCATGGATGGGCTGAAGCAAACTGTAACATACTCTTGGACGCGCAGCTAAAAGATCCCGTTTCAGGTTATATAACAATGAACAGCAATGCCTGTCGCCTTGTCAAGCTGCGCATTTGAGTGACGCTTTCTTGCTATTTGAAACTTTGTGCCCGGTTATTCCACTCCGGGCACAAGACTTTAAATTCAGTATGATATCTTCGACCGAAGATGATAAAAAAAGGCAAAGCATTTTTGGATGTAAGCCTTTTGCTTCTCAACATAGGAGAAAATAGTGTCGAATATCCTTTCATATAATTTGAATGAGTTCATAAAAATGGCTGCTTCATTTCACGGAAGTCCTGCCCCCGGTGTTTTAATAGGTGGTTTTATGGTGGATTATGCGTATAAGCATCTTCCCAAAGGGGGCGAGTACGATGTCATATGCGAGACGTCAAAGTGTTTACCCGATGCAGTTCAGCTTCTCACACCGTGCTCTATAGGAAATCAATGGCTCAAGATTGTGGATGTCGGCCGCTATGCCCTAACCTTTTACGAAAAACACACGGGAAGGGGGATCCGGGTCTACCTTGATTGGAAGCTCCTTGAAAAGTTTCCCCAGATCAAAGGCTGGTATCTAAAGCTTATTCCGAAGAAGGAACAAGATGCTGATTCACTCCTTCGAGAAATAATGGAAGCAGGATCAGATATCTGCAGCCTTGAAGAAATCACGGTTATTATTGATCCCGTAAACAAGCGGAAAAACTCTTCCATTACCATCTGTCCGTCCTGTGAAGAGGCATACCGCAGTGAGGATGGGGCCATTTGTCCTGGCTGCCAGGGAGGAGCATTGCCCTACAGCCGAGAGAAAAACCTTCGGCACACCAGCGTTGATTTTAACCTCTCCGCATAAGCAACATTTTATTCAGTGGAAATTCGAAACTTGATAGTCCTAAAAAGAAGCAGTGATCAGAGTTGAGTAGATTAATACTATGCTGAACCTTGATGTTGCTCGTAGCTTTGCTTCTCGAAGGTTTCTTCCAACTCTTCTATTATTCTTTCGTGATTTTCAAAGAACCAGTTTAAGTCATGTTCGTCCAATATCCGATTTGTCAATTCTAAAAGGTGCTCTTCCTGTATTGGATTTAAGATCCGATCTTCTATCCCATATAATCTCAGAGTTTCATTTAGTGTTAGACATAGCTGATCTTTGTTTCTTTTGCACTCCTCTATCTTGTCCCTCAGCTCCATTAAGAAGTTGTTAAATCTTCTCCAGTGGATGATATTATAGCACGCTAACCAGTCTTCATATTCATGAAGGGGAATGCCGAGAAAGCGACAGACATGTGCCTGATGCTCAGGATCGTGTTTTTCTATAGTGCCTGGAACTCTCACTCCAGAAACCCATTGTGGTGAGTACAGTTTCCTAGAAACATTATTTATCTATCGGGCAGGCGAAGTGTCATGCCTTTTCCAAGAGTAATATCATCAATATGTCCCGTAGCCTTCGTTGTGCGTGAAATAAGGTGCATATGCACTGCGTTCTTATCCCCTGAACCAGGTTTTATAGCAGGAGCATACTGGCTGATAAATATTCCGTAATGTCTTTCGGAGTAAAAACCTATTATATCGACCGGTTCATTTTTCATAGTATAGATGGCCTTCGATTTGGCAAACAATTCTCTTGTAATCGGTTTGTTGTCTGTTTTGTCGCAATTGATGTGCCATACTATCTCTACCGGTGTTCCACTGAACTGAAACGGGATTGGTTTGGAGGTATCCATTCCCAACGCAGCAGCTTGATCCTTAACAAAATTTTGAAGTTGAACATAGGTGTTGACAGATTCTGGAACAGGGATATCCTTCCAGCGGGGAACTTGCGCCCATACAATAAAAAGTGCATCGTGGTTCAGCGTGTTATCGACATGGTAGTCGTTTTCACGGACTTTGGCGACATACGGCTTTGAATTCAATATGGTAATTTCTCCATTCAGCAAGGCTGCAGGACCCACAGCATACATGTTCTCTTTGCCCTGAAAGAACTTCAGGTTTAGAACCCCCTCTGCCTTCCCTGTTTCAAACATATTCTTCTGGGCCCCAATATATTCAACCAGACCATCCTTTGTCGGCTCTCCACCCGTACTTACATTAACCATAAGAACGAGAGCGAACATTATCGACGCAACAAAAACCGTCTTACTGTCAATTCTCCTCATTATACGAGTGACACCACTTTTCATTCGTTGTTCCTCCTTAAAAAATTTACAATCTCATGTGCTTCCTTACACGGCCTTTGTAATCGACACCGCCTCGGTATATAAAAAATCTTACTCTCTTTGAATTCTGTAGCCACATTATATCTTTTGAAGATTGTCCAGTCAAGTCACAATAAGTTTTATTTAGTTAGTAATTTTAATAATTTGTCATTATATATTATTTCTGCCGTGATCAGTAATGGATAAAGGGTAAAAAAAATAGATTACTGATTATGCGTCACACACCATGGATTCTGGCCTCAGGGTTTTAGGTTTCAGGGACGTTCTTGAAATGTTGAAATGTTTATTGCCAGCTAGTATGCTAAATAACCCACAAACTATCAAACTAACAGCTTGGTAATTATGGGACTGCACCGACTCTGCGTAGAAACGCAGTTATTTCCTGTGCAAGAAAACGGTATCCTTCCCCGCTTTGATGAATCTGGCCCGTCTTTAACGTGTTCATCGCCAGCATGTCTGACAGTAACGATGCTTCCAATGATACCTTTTTTGCTCGTCATCCCTATCCGATATTATCACCATAGAAAAAAACTCCATGGTGTTCCCGGAACTGCTCAGAACCTGTTTTTTCACAAAATAACTATAAGTTATTTTTAGTAATTCGTAAAACTATTTGTATTGACTGACCTTAACAACCATGATTACTTAAGTTAAATTTCTGTGCATGAGACAGAGATTTTCCGTACCGCATTAATCATAAGGAGGGAGGAAGCATGGAGGAGATTACACTGAACATTAACGGGACCCCTAAGCGGATCATTGTAGATCCGAAAAAAACACTATTAAAGGTAATTCGTGAGGATCTTCACCTAACAGGAACAAAGGAGGGTTGTTCAGCCGGACATTGCGGGACCTGCGCAGTTCTCGTTGACGGAGAGGTTACTATGTCGTGCAGGTACCCAGTAGAAAAAGCAAAAGACAAGAAGATAGTGACCATCGAAGGCAT
>MVQO01000112.1 GCA_002067585.1 Syntrophorhabdus sp. PtaB.Bin027 | reverse complement strand
TATGAAGCTTTCAGAATTTCTTACAAGCATCGAAAGAACGATGTTGCTTGATGGAGCAATGGGTACACAATTGGCTGAAGCCGGTTTAGATATGGGAGGTAAAACCAACATCACCCATCCTGATGCAGTGTTGTCAATTCATAAACAGTATGCTGAATGTGGGGTCGACATGATCATTACAAATACGCTGACCATGAACCGTATTAATATTGAATTACACAATATGGGTGTCGATGTAGCCGAGGTAAATTCGGCAGGGGTCAGGCTGGCAAGAGCAGCCATCTGTGAGGGTCAATACGTCCTGGGAGATATGGGGTCAACAGGCAAGATGTTGAAACCCCATGGCGATCTATCACCTGACGATGCATATGCTGCATTTAAGGAACAAGCTATTATTTTGGCGGAAGGCGGGGTGGACGGGATTATTGTCGAAACCATGTTTGATCTGGCAGAAGCCATCTGTTGTACCCGGGCATGCAAAGATGCTGTTGACCTGCCGGTCATTGTTTCCATATCCTTTAGCACTATGAAGAGAGGTGGCAGGACTATAATGGGAAACTCTGCTCAGGATTGTGCTAAAGCGCTGGTGGAAGCAGGGGCCTGTGTTGTCGGAGCCAATTGCGGTAATATTGATCCGTTTCAGATGTCTGAAATTGTTTCCACGATGGGTGAAGTTGTATCATTGCCTCTTTTAGCTCAACCGAATGCGGGCATCCCACGGTTTGTTGAGGGCCGAACGGTTTTTGACATGTCTCCTTCTGATTTTGCTGAGGGAATAAATCGCTGTATTGAAAGGGGTGCCAGGTTAGTGGGAGGGTGCTGCGGGACATCTCCGGATCACATCAGGGCTATTGTGGAACGAATAAGAGGATAGGTGCACACCGGGCGGGTGTTGCAAAATATAATCGACAGAATATACTTGTCAAGATCCGTGGGAAAGGGCAATGTTTCTTTGAATGGATTAGACTATGGAAAAATCAGTGAATACATCCGAGATGGAGGAAAACCCAATGAATGGAAAAAGGGTAAGTGAGAGCGCAGTACATACGGCCCAGCTCATGTCTCCGCAGGACGCAAATGCTGCGGGTAATGTTCATGGAGGCGTAATCATGAAGCTCATCGATGATGCTGGCGGTGCTGTGGCATATCGACATGCTCGAAGCAATGTTGTGACAGTATCCATAGATCGTTTGAATTTTCTCAATCCTATTTTTGTGGGTGACCTTGTCACGTTTAAAGCGAGTATAAACATGGCTGGCAAGAGCTCCATGGATATAGGTGTACGGGTTGAGGCTGAAAACTTGATAACTGGACAGGTGCGCCATGCTGCATCAGCTTATCTGACATATGTGGCTCTCGATGTTGATGGAAAGCCTAAAACCGTGGCTCCGGTGATTTTGGAAACTGCAGAAGAGGAACGTCGCTTTCGTCAGGCTCATGCCCGAAAGGAAATTCGCAGACAGGCACAGGAGAGCCATGCCAGATTGGCGCCCGAGAAGTGATACTGACTTAACAACAGGTATAAAACTTGGATCACAATTCTTGCAGGAAGAATGCCCTGACTGCCTCTGATTTTCCACATGTGCGAGGTCCTTCAGTGCATTTGCCTTTTACGCAGGGGGGACCTGAGTAGCGGAAAATGGTCGGCGCAACAGGTTTCACAAGTTTCAGCATGGCAAGCGCCATGGCCCTGATTTCCCATTGTGCCCGGTTACAGAGTCGCTGCCGAAAAAAATGGAGAAGTTCTCTCGCATTCATTGTGATCATGATTTTGGTTTCTGTGGCATTTGGCAATACAAAACGTGCATCTTCCCGGGCAGATTCGGTTGAATGACCCAGCTGGGCGAGTTTGTCTGCAAAGTATGAATAGGATTGTTGTATTTCCTCCATCATTTTTTCAAAATGCGCCTTCATTTCTCCGTTCTCTTTGATTGAAGGAGGCATGATGTAATCAAATTCCTTCTCGTTTACATACCGTTGTGACTGTTGACTGTATGATGCGAGGCGATGACGGACAAGCTGATGAGAGCAAGCACGGGATATGCCTTCAACGACAAAAGTAAAGGAAGCATGCTCCACAGGGCTCAAGTGTCCAACCGCTGTCAGTTTACCGAGGAAATCCTGCTGGTCGTTATCACCGACCTTCGAGAGTATGTCCTCAGCGTCTGCCGGACTGTAACAGAGCCGTGCCGCAGCGCTGATTGTCTTTTCCGGTTCAGGGCTGTAGCTTACAAGCATTACTTTTAGTTGAGCTTCCATTGGTTCATGCCTTTAATCCCTGATCATGCCTTTCATAAGACGTCATATCTCAATGCCTCTTCTCCTCAGCTCCTCTGTCTTCTTCTTGGAGCAGGCTTCGCAGCGGAACTCCGGATGAGCATCTTTTGTTTTATCATATTCCTTGGCCTTTATGATGCGATAGCCCCGTGCTTCCTTCCCGCAGTCCACACACACAACGACATCTCTTATTTCCCATTGTACGGAAAGACGGTCTGATGTGAAGATAAACATGTCTACCCAGAAGAAGATGAGCCCACCGATAAGGTTGGCTATCACTGTGGCTGTGATCTTATCCATGTAAGATAATGCATAGAGAACGCCGGCAAGGATAGGGGTTGAGAGTTGCCATCTGATCAGATACAAACCGTATCTTTTTAAATTTACTTTAGCCATAAATGTATGTCCCCCTCTCTTTCTCAAATCAGGTAATGCTATTACCTTTCACCATTCGCGTTTTGCATACCACCATACTTTGGACCTCCCTTTAATCTTCAATCGCGATCACGTTCCATTTTTTCTGAATCAACAGTGCTCATGAGTTTAAAAAAAGATCTGCATGTTCCCGGAATGTCTTCAGACATGGTAATCGAGGTGACCACCGCAATGCCATTTGCGCCAGCTTGAAGAACTGAGCGGCAATTATTAAGATTGATGCCTCCTATTCCGACAATGGGCAGAACGGTATTGTTTCTTATCATACCAACACCCTCAAGTCCGGGGCAATATCCCAGATCTTCTTTGGTTTGTGTTGGAAAAACACCGTTTACTGCAAGATAATCGGCTCCATCCCTTTCTGCCTGTTGAGCCTCACCCACTGTCTTAACAGATATGCCTATGATCACATCATTACCAAGTATGGCCCTGGCCTTTGTAATGGGCATGTCTTCTTGGCCCAGATGGAGTCCGTCTGCGGCTACTTCTTTCACAACATCAACAGCATCGTTGATAATCAGGAATGCATTGTGTGTACGCGTAAGTTTCATGGCCTCTGAGGCGAGTTTGGAATATTCAGGCAAAGGAAGATTTTTTTCACGAATCTGGATTATTTTTACTCCTCCCCTGAGGGCAAGTTCCACCTGTTCAAGGACAGAGTACCCTTTGTGAAGAATCGGGTCTGTGACGAAATATAAGCGATAATCTTGTAATGATGGCTTTCTCATAATGAGGCCTCAAAACCTATATCAGCGAACAGGACGTATTCGTAGTTTTTCCATCATTGTTTTTTGGGAAAGGTCGTACAGAGCATCGTACAGTGCCACCTGGAAACTGCCTGGCCCGTTCGAAACTTTTGCTGCTTCTTCGCCGGCAAGACCATAATACCCGAGGGCAGCAGCGGTAGCAACGAGAGGATCAGGCTCAACGGCACAAAAACATGATATTGCAGTTGATGCCCCACACCCTGTTCCTGTAACACGGCGGAACATGGGATGTCCATTGTGAATTTCAATTGATGAATGGCCATTGGTAACAAAATCAATTTCTCCGGTGACAGCGACTACCTTTCTCAATTCTGCAGCCATCACAGTAGCACCATGACGAACAGCCTCAACACTTTCCATGGAGTCAACACCACGAATTTTTATTTTTTCCCCTCCAGCGAATAGCGACATCACCTCTGATGCATTACCGCGGACGACTGTAATGGGGATTTCGGAGAGTATCCTCCTGGCGGCTTCAGTCCTCAGAGGTGTTGCGCCGGAACCTACAGGATCCAGTATGATGGGAATACCCCGTTCTCCCGCAACCTTACCGGCCAAGATCATGGAATCAAGCCAGTACGGTGTAAGAGTTCCTATGTTCAGATTTAGGACACTGGTAAAGGCTGACATGGCCTCCATCTCTTCGTGGGCATGCGCCATTATGGGAGAGGCGCCTATTGCAAGGGTTACATTTGCAGTACTGTTCATTACAACAAAGTTAGTTATGTGGTGAACCAGAGGTTGATGCTTCCTGATTTCGAGGAGGATTTCTATGGTTTTTTTTGATAATTCTTTTTCAGTCATTTTATCATCCCATCATTAACAGTGTACAATCTCCAATAATCAGCAACCTTTAATCTTGTATCTTTCGATGTTCACTTTTTGTTTTTTCTTCCAGCCTTTCCTCTTTTCTTTCTTCCATCTTCCTTTTGAATCTGTTCCCTTACTGTGTTGCCGTATCCCGTATCCCGCACACCGGACTCTCAGTCTTCCAGTATGGAGACATCTCCCGCAATCGCGCTATAATTGGTGGTAGTTTGTTGATGACAAAGTCTATCTCGTCCTCTGTATTGAACACGCTCAGGCTGAATCTCACTGAACCGTGAGCCATGGTAAAAGGAACGCCCATGGCACGGAGAACATGGGAGGGCTGTAAAGAACCAGATGTACATGCAGATCCGGACGATGCGCAGATGTTGAACTGGTCCATGAGGAGGAGGATGCCTTCCCCCTCTATAAATTCAAAACTGATATTGGTTGTATTGGGCAAACGATTCGTTCTGTCACCGTTTACTTTGCTGTTAGGAATGCTTTTCAGAAGCTCATCTTCAAGTTTGTCCCGTAAATACTTCACTCTGGTGTTTTCTGTTTCCACATTGCGGGCAGCTAACTGGCAGGCCTTTCCCAGCCCAGCAATGCTTGCTGTGTTCTCAGTCCCTCCGCGACGGCCCTTTTCCTGATGTCCTCCCAGCATAAAAGGCAGGAACCGTGTCCCCTTTCTGATATAAAGAACACCGATTCCTTTTGGTGCATGAAGTTTATGTCCGGAGAAGGATAGCATATCTATGTTATTGGCTCGCATGTTGATGGGGATTTTTCCCACAGCCTGAACAGCATCCGTGTGAAAAAGAATCCCTCTCTCATGGGCAAGCTGTGCTGCCCTTTCAACAGGGAAAATCACCCCTGTTTCGTTGTTTGCCCACATAAGGCTCACCACTGCAGTATCCCTCGAAAGCGAGTTTTCAAAAAGCTCCATGTCGAGCCTTCCGTCCCGATCTACTGGCAATTCCGTTACCCGGTAACCCCTTTGGGTTAAATGCTCACATAATACTTTTACAGCAGGGTGCTCTACGCGGCTTGTTATTATGTGACTTTTATCAGGAGCTACAGAAAGAGCAGACATGATAGCAGTGTTGTCGCTTTCTGTGCCGCAACTGGTAAAGATGATCTCCTCCGGGTCCGCTCCAATTAAGCTTGCTACATTTTCTCTGGCATGCTGGATCGTTTTTGATACCTGCCCTCCGAAGGAATGCATGCTCGAAGGGTTTCCGTAGAGTTCACTGAAATAGGGGAGCATTGTCTCCAGCACTTCCGGGGCAACCTGTGTTGTTGCATTGTTATCCAGATAGATTGTCTTCATTTTGGTTCCTCCTCTACAATAAGGCCAGGCGAAACGAATTCTCGAAGCTTTTGTTCTATTAAGCCCTTCAGGGTGAATTGTGAGGCCTTACAGGTAGCGCACGCCCCGCGTGTTGCTACAATGACCCTGTTGCCAATGACATCAATGAGGTCCACATCTCCTCCATCCTGTTTAAGAGACGGTCTAATCTCTCGTTCAATGGTCTCCTCTATCATTCTTATTTTTTGTATGTTGGTCAACTTCTTTTGTTTAGGCTCTTTTAACCCCTCTGGTTCTGACGTAATATTAACTCTGTCAATGATTGCCTGGATTTTTTCGTGACAATTTGTACAGCCACCGCCTGCCTTGGTATAGTTGGTGACTTCTTCAACAGTAGTTAAATGATTTTCTCTGACAGCTTTTTCAATTTCACGGTCAGTGACGCCGAAGCATTCACAGACAATCTGTTCACCAGGTTCTTTTGCCGGTGCTCCTTGACAGTTTGCTATGGCCTGTTCCAGTGCCTGTTGCCCCAGGACTGAACAGTGCATCTTCTCCTCAGGCAGGCCTCCAAGGTAATCAGCGATGTCCTTGTTTGTTACCTTGATAGCCTCCTCAAGGGTCATTCCTTTTACGAGCTCAGTGAGGGCGGAAGCGGATGCGATGGCACTCGCGCAACCGAATGTCTTGAACTTCGCCTCCTTGATCCTTTTGTTTTCATCAAGTTTGAAAGTAAATTTGAGGGCGTCTCCACAGGCAATCGAACCAACCTCGGCAACACCATCTGGATTCTCTATCTCCCCCACATTGCGGGGATTAATGAAATGTTCTTTAACTTTATCTGTATATTCCCACATTTGCGATCTCCTTATCGATTATTTTTAAAGCAACCATTCGGTCTGTGTAATGCCTTACTCAGGGTTGGTGCTTATTGTATCATATTACTGTACAATGCGGTAGATACTTGCGGTGGTCCAGAACGATTCATTGTAGGTTCAAGACTTTCGCCCCTCTGATTTTCCTGGTCGTGAGTTCAAGAAGTGCCCTGTTCGCGTCTTCCAGCCTGAAAACCTGTACTTCCGGCCGTATCGGTATTGCAGCGGCAAGTTCGAGAAAGTCACGTACATCCTGGCGGGCCACATTAGCGACACTCTTAATCTCTTTCTCATGCCAGAGGTGGATAGAGTAATCAAGGTTGAGCAACTGCTCCTTATCTATATCTTCTTTTCGGATGGCATTGATGACAAGCCTGCCGCCGGGTGCAATGTTTGCCAGTGTTTTAACAATCGGCTTCCACACAGGGGTCGTGTCGATGGCACAATTCAGTTTCAGTGGGGGAGTTTCTCCGATATCTCCGGCCCATCCTGCGCCCAGTTCACGGGCAAATGCTCTCTCACTTTCATTCCGTGCAAAAACGAATATCAGTGAGTTTGGATAATTGTGGCGTGCCATCTGGATAACGAGATGAGCAGATGCGCCAAACCCGACGAGTCCCAGTATATCACCATCCTTCATGCCGGTTAGCCTGAGGGATCGGTAGCCGATTGTTCCTGCACAGAGTAAAGGTGCTGCTTCCAGGTCAGAGAAAACTCCTGGGATGGGAAAGGCGTAATCTTCTGAAATAGTCGTATATTCTGCATACCCACCATGGGCGTCTCGGCCTGAAGCTTCAAATTTATCACACAGGTTGTCGTTACCTTCGCGACAGTGCATGCACGTTCCGCATGCCGAGTGAATCCAAGCAATGCCAACTCTGTCACCGATCTTGAATTTCTTTACATCCTTCCCTGTCACTTCAACACGACCTATCACTTGATGACCAAGAATAATTGGAAAGAAGGGTGGTGGAGTTCTGCCTTCTATCTCATCAAGCTCAGTGTGACATACCCCACACGCAGAAACCTTAACAAGTAGGTCCTTATCCTCTGGAAAAGGCTTCGGGAAATCCACCAATTCAAGGGGGGCATTGTTTTCCCGCAGGTTAGTAATTTTGTTGAGAATCATAGCCTTCATTACCTTCCTCCGTTCTTTTATCTGGCTATAAGTTTTTAGCTTTCAGCGTTTGGCAAGCCCATGATGCAGAACTGTTGGTTGTAAACAATTTTTTTCCAACATTTCACTTCTTTCTTTTATTTCCTTTTCCTCTTTTACTATGGCTGTGAAATTATAGCTACAAGCTTTTTGCCGAATGATCCAAGCAGGGTTTTGTGCCTGTTCGTTTAATAAATCTCTGAATTGCCCCAAAATACTCATCGAATCCTGAAAACATTATGTCGTTATGATCGGCTCCGGGAATGATAATAAGTTCCTTGTCTGTTGCTCCGATGTTAGCATAAAGATCTTCTGCCTCTCGAAGTGGTACAAGTATGTCGTATTCACCGTGGATGATAAGGGTGGGGACGGTGATTTTCCTGACCAGTGAGATGCATTCATCATAAACCGTGGACAGGTCTATTGAGCCTGCAGGCAGCCCAAGATGCAAAATGAGCTGTGTGATGCTCGGAAACCCACTCTCAATAATGAGTCCTCTTATCTGGTCGGAATAGTGATGTCCAAGTTCCAGCGCAGAGATGCTTCCAAGGGACCGCCCCATAACCCAGATGTTATTTTCATGGCTGAGTTGTAAAACGTCCTCTTTTATGTCCCTGAAAAGGATATAGGCGTCGTGGGCAAGATAGTTAAGTGCAGGGTTGCCTGTGCTTGCACCATAACCGCGGTAATCCACAACAACGAGATTGAGTTCACGTTTATTATAGAAAGGGGCTATGTTATCATAGTCGCTGACCACCTCCCCGTTACCGTGAAAAAAAACAATCCATGGCCAATCATCGTTGCCCTTGTAAAAGCGACAGATAATCACCGCGTTCCCATCGACTGCGATTGTCTTGTCAAATGCATTTACAGGTGGCTTGTTGTGAGTGCTGCGAGGATAAAAGATGTAGTTTAAGGCTGGTGAATTGTCGATTTCCCTGTAATCGGGCACGGATACCTCCATACTGTGTTATGAAGACATATTACAGAAAAACAGAGAAGGATTCAAGACTGTGAATAATAGGAAAAGGCGTTTCCAAAGGATGATCAGACCCAAGGTTACGTATATCCGAGATCTTTGGAGATAGAACGGGAGGCTTCAAGGAGTTGCCTGATTGTGTTTTCGATAGTTCCATCTTTTATTTGGAAAACCGGCTGGGTTGCGCCAAGAGCAGCGACTACGTTGCCAGAGAAATCCCTGATGGGTACGCCGACACCGAGGAGCCCTTCGACGATCTCATCCTGTTCTACGTAGTAGCCCTGCTTTTTAGCCTTTTCAAGATTCTCCAGTATCTGATCCATGTTCGTGATTGTTTTGGGAGTAATCTTTGTTGGTGGGTATAAATTAAGCAGGCGGTTTATCTCCTTGCTATCCATATGGGCGAGGAGAATCATGCCAAGCATGCCAAAGTAAGGAGGTCTTTTAAGGCCTATGTGGGAGGTTACCCGAATAATGCTGTCCATTTCTCTTTTGTCAATGTAAAAAAGCTGATCATCCTTCATGACACCGAGGAGGATCGTGGCCTTGAGGCTGTTTGAAAGAGCATCCATATACGGAGCTGCCGCTTTTCTGACTGAGAGAGACGAGTATACAAGTCCTCCAAGTTCAAGAAAGCGCAGCCCCAGGCTGTATGTTTCCTGATCAGGGTCATACTTGAAGAAACCTGCCCGTTCAAATGTCTTAAGTATTCTGAATACGGTAGTTTTGGGGAGCCCTGTTTTCTTCTTTATTTCGGAGAGGGTGAAAGAGTCATGACCATAGGAAAAGATATCAAAAATCTTTATGCTCTTCTCAAGGACTCTAACGGAATATTTTTTTTGATCATCATTCATAATTCAAAAAATTAAAGGCATAAGGCAACAAGTGTATCAATAACAGATTTAAAAGCTTGGTTGCAGCCCTTACCCCAGTTCTTTCTCACATACTTAAAAGGCCGTTCCCCAAATTATGGAGGAACGGCCAGGACAAAAGGGAGAGATGGGGGCGATCTCCCCGAAGGCTATGCCAGTTGAAGGCCTAAACAAATCTAAGGACCGATAACACTGACGTATAACCCTCAATCGGTTGCTGGGGTTATGAATTTAAGTATATAAAGAAAAGTCAGTATTATTTCGGCGTTCTTCCTTATAGCATTATTATCTTTTGCAAGAGTTTTTAACTTTTCCGCGCTCTTTTCTATATTCATTATTTCATTTCTGATCTCATCCATTAGTGTTTACCTCTCATATCTTTAAATCTTTTTGCCTTAAGGTCGTACCGTGGCAGTGTCCCCTGAGGTTCGACAACAACCTTACATGAAAGATTTGTTTTGATCTTGTGCCTCTCGCCAAGCCTTTTTGCAACTTCCCCGGCCTCATCTTTGTTCAGTTTCGGATCGGCCTCTATCCTGAGCGTTATCTTGTCCATAATGTCTTCACGAGTGACAACGAGTTCGTACTCCACTATCTCTGGGAATTCAGACCTGATAAGCTGTTCCACCGTCTTTGGCGAGAAAAGGACACCACGAATCTTGCTGATGTCATCCACCCTTCCCACGATCTCCATGAGCTTGAGCGATGTTCTGCCACATTCACAGGTTGAAGGGCCCTTTATAGCAACATCATTTGTGTTGAAGCGGATCACAGGGAACGATCTTCTTCCAAGGGGCGTGATAACTATGACGCCAAGTTCACCCTCAGACACCTCTTTGGACAGAGTGTCTTTATCGAGCAACTCAACGAGGAAGAAGGGTTCAACGATATGGAGACCCTGCTGAGCCTCGCACATGCCTGCAAAACCACAGGTCTCTGTGCTGCCGATGTGGTCATACATCTTGCAATTATAGGTTTCTTCAATCCTCTTGCGTGTAGCTTCTGGAAGCGGTTCCCCTGCACCAAGCGCACGTTCGATGCCGAGAGACTTTGGATCAATGCCCATGGATGCAGCCTCCTGAGCAATGTTGAGAAGATAGGTTGGTGTACCGCACATAGCGTTTGCCTTGAGCTCGATTATTTTATTAACACGTCCTTTCGTATCAAGTGCTCCGCCCGGCACAACTTCACAGCCAAGTTTTTCTGCAGCATAGTGGGCTTCCCAGAATGCCACATAAACATTGTAACCAAAGGGAAGAAAAACTCTGTGCCGTGGTCTGAATCCGGCCATGTAAAGAATATGACACCACGATTCTACTCTCCACTGCCAGCTTTCGTATGATTCAGGCACATAGACGGGCTTTCCTGTAGTACCGCTCGTCTGCCTGAAACTTGAAACATTGGCAATATCAATGCCAAGAAGACCGCCGTAAGGAAAGGGGTCCACATCTTCCTGCCACTTCCTCAGTTCTTCCTTGTAAGTGAAGGGAATTTTCTTGATATCCTCAAAAACTTTGATATCATCGATATTGATCCCTTTCAGTTTATCCTTGTAAAGCTGGGAATTGGCTTTGGCGTATGAGAGAAGGTTTTGGAAATAGGAGAACTCTATTTTCTCCAGCTTCTCCCTCGGCAAAGTCTCTGTATAAGGATTCCAGAATTCCATAACCACTCCTTTCATTTCAAATTATGAAACATCGTTTCTAAAATGCATAGAACATGATATGAGAAACTGAATCATCTGTCAAGCAAATTCAGAGGAAACATGGATGGCAAGGGAAAGGTTTATTCAAGCCGCTTTTTGATGTCTTCCCTGAGAGCCTTCTTATCTACCTTCCCGACTTTTGTTGCTGGCAAAGATTCAATGAACTCAATCCTTTCCGGTAGCTGCTGTACAGAAGCCCCATTTGCCTTAAGAAAGGCTATGATGCTGTCAAACGTGGGTTTTTCTCCTGAACGGAGAACAACATACGCACAAATCCTTTCACCAAGGATCTTGTCTGGCATACCCACAACCGCTGCTTCCTGGATTTGAGGATGGGCACTGAGGCGGTGCTCAATCTCAAGGGCGCTGATCTTCTCACCACCCCTGTTGATTATGTCTTTGATTCTGCCTGTTATCGTTATGTTTCCAAACTCATCTTTTCGGGCTTTGTCGCCGGTCTTAAAAAAACCGTCGACTGTGAAGGTTTCTTTGTTCTCCTCCTGGGATTTAAAGTATCCTGTGAAAATTCCCGGGCCCTTAGATACGAGTTCTCCTTCAACGCCGGGAGGAACCTCAATTCCACTATCATCTATAATTTTGATTATATCATGTGGACAGGCCTTTCTTCCCACACTGTTGCAGATAATATCCATGCTATCCCCTGGTCGGGTTGCCGTGTTCGTACCCTCTGATGAGCCGAATCCATTTATGACGATACATTTGAGTTTTTCATAGGCGCCGCGCAACAGTTCAGGTGTGCTTGGTGCCCCGCCAACGGATATCTTTTTCAGGGATGACAAGTCGTATTTTTCGATATCCTCCATGTTGATGATTCTGGCAATGAGTGCTGGCACTGACGGAATGGCAGTGACCCTTTCTTTTTGGATCCATTCACAAATATCCTCCGGTTGGGTTGAATCAAGGAGGACAAGTTTTGAAAAATTGAGAAATGCTGCACCAATACCCCAGTGCATGGCCATGCTGTGACCGACAGGGGTGACTACCATAAGCGTGTCATTGCTAGTTATTTCCCAAACCCGTGAATGGTACTCTACGTTGCAGATGTAACAGTTGTGGGTTCTCACACTCGCTTTTGGCAGGCCGGTTGTTCCGCCTGTTGGCATTATATGGGATACCTCATCAGGGTCAGGCCGCCTTTCCTCAAGGGCTTTGAGGTTTTCAGGGGTAAGTTCTGCCTCTTCGATCAATTCATCAAGGGAAGGGTATCTTCCTTTTTTCCCAGTCCTCACATGAATAATGGTTTTAATTTGAGGGTTTTCTTTCAAAACATCATCGATGATGGGCTCATAGTCGATTTTACCGTACTGTTTTGGTACTATCCATGCTACTGGCTTTGTCAAAGCACAGAGATGATTGATCTCTGACTGGTTGTGTCTGGGTATAAGGAGAAGTGTCAAAGCACCTATCTTTTGCATGGCAAAGAAAGAAATGATGTATTCATGCCAGTTTGGAAACTGAAGTAACACCCAGTCCTTTGGCTTAATACCACGCTTCATGAGGCTTATCGCCAAGCGATCCACCTTCTCCCGAAGCTGCCCGTAGGTCCATCTGCCAGTGCCGTCAACCAGGCCAATCTTGTCCGGATAGATGTCGGTAGCCTTGTCAAAGAGGTCCCCCCATGTCAGTCCGAGCCACCACCTCAGCCTGTTGTACTTTTCACGGTCTTCCTTTGCGTATTCTGTAAAACCTTCTATCGCCATATGTCACCTCATATTTATATTTTTTATAAAAAGCAACAGCAGCAGGAATATGATAGATCCGTACTATTATGTATTCTGTGCTCAGTAAAGAATTATCACACTTACATGCAAACTAAGGATCGCTTTTTTGTGGACAGGCTGTACATTCCATCTAATGAAAATGCTGTTCATGTGATGATATTACCATGAGGGTTATATTTGTCAAGAAAATTTTATCTTTTTTCTTGACAAACAGAATCGTGTGCTGTTAACTCTATGAAAAGGTGTTTCATTAAATGAAATCGAATGGAGAGGATACAGGCAAGAGCTTTTATAACAGGTCATTAGAGAGAGCATTACAAATACTGAATGCTCTGAGTGACGAGAGGCCAACCCTTTCTCTGGCGCAGCTTTCGGAGACCCTTAATCTTTCGAGAGCTACCGTGTTAAGGCTCTGCTCAACATTGTTGGATTTCGGGTTTCTCAGACAGGATCCTATGTCAAAACATTATTCTCTTGGACTTAGAATACTGGACCTTGCTAAAAGCGTTTCCGATTCCTTTTCTCTGACGAAAATTGCATCTTCTCATCTGAAAATCCTTCAGGTAAAATTAGGTAAAACTGTATTCCTCAGTGTTCTGGATCAGGACGAGGTTCTTTACATAGACAAACTTGACGATCCGAAGAACCCAATAAGCTTTACTTCAAAGATTGGTACGCGCCGCCCTCCATACTATGGTATGATGGGATCAATTCTTATGGCATACCTCCCTCACGGAGAAATAAGAAGAATCCTCCAGAAGCAGCCATTGAAAGCATTTACTCAAAAATCTATTACGAAAAAACAAGAGTTTTTAAAGTGGCTCGGTAAGGTCCGGTTACAGGGCTACGTGATCGATACAGAAACAGCGCTTGAGGGAATATCAGGTGTCGCGGCCCCTGTCTTTGACTATACCGGTAAAGTCGTGGCTGCCGTTGGGGTTGGCTTTATCTCTTCATCTGTGAAGGAAGAGGAGATGGCTAAAATAGTCGAGGAGACAATCAGGACAACCTCGGCTATCTCTAAAGAGCTCGGCTATAAAGAGAAGAAAAATGAATCAACATAGGCAAATAGTCTTCTGCAGAATTAAAACGCCAGTTCAAAAACAAATTTATAGACTT
>MVQO01000111.1 GCA_002067585.1 Syntrophorhabdus sp. PtaB.Bin027 | reverse complement strand
CCGCATTGCGATCGGCCACAGCGAGTGAATTGTGTACGAAGAAAGATTTTACAGAAACATAGCAAGACCTGCAGATTTACTCTGCTATGGGGTCACCTACAAGGAGACAGATCTCTGGTGCTGTACAAAAACTGATTTGAGAAAGGTCATAGAGGATCGTGTTTTTTATTACCGGCATCAACTTGAAGAATATATCAGGACAAATCCTATTTTCAACGAGAGCCTTTTGCCCATCAACCATGACCAATTTGCTCCCGTCATCGTCAAAGAGATGATTTCTGCATCAGCACGGGTTGGGGTGGGACCCATGGCTACTGTAGCCGGGGCGATTGCTGAATTTCTGGGAAGGGATATAGCGCACCTCACAGACGAGTATATCATTGAAAATGGCGGTGATATCAGTATCAAAACATTACGGGAGAGAATGATTCTTGTATACGCAAAAAAATCTCCTTTTAGCCAGAATATAGCGATCAGAATTAAGGAGAGGGACAAGCCCTATGGAGTATGTACATCCTCTGCAACTGTAGGCCACTCCCTGAGCCTTGGAAAAGCTGATGCAGTATGTGTTATCGCTGACTCAGCACTTTTTGCGGATGGACTTGCAACTTATATTGGTAATAGTGTAAAAAGTAAAGATGATATAGGTGGTGCAATAGAGGCAGGAAAAACATTCTCCAATGTTATGGGTCTATTGATAATTGTAGGCGATAGTTTAGGCGTCTGGGGAGACCTGGAGATCACAAGAGTCTGACCATCGGTTTGCAAGCCTTAAGCCCTAAAACAAAGCACGAGGTCTATATGAAGAAAAGAATCATTCTGAGGTTTAAAAAGAACACTATCGATAAACCCATAGTCTATAAACTTGTGAAAGATTATGACCTGGTTTTCAATATCCTGAGAGCGAGTATTTTGCCGAGAGCCGAATCAATGATGGTCATGGAGATTGAGGGTACAGAAGACAACTTCAACAGGGGGATTGCATACCTGAGGGGCCTGAATATTGAAACAGCCCCTATGGAGCAGGATATAAACAGGGATGAGGAGAAGTGTGTCCATTGCGGGATGTGTACGAGTGTCTGCGCTCCGGACGCTCTTTATTTGGACAGAGAGACAATGAAGGTTCATTTTGACTACAAAAAGTGTGTTGCCTGCGAGCTTTGCGTTAGAGTCTGTCCTGTTAAGGCAATGAACGTTTTCTTTGATTAACAATCCTGTGAAAAAAATATACCTTGACCATAATGCAACAACGCCTGTTCTCCCTGAAGTGGTTGAGTTCGTTAAACCATTCTTTTCAGATTTTTTCGGGAATCCTTCAAGCATTCACTGGGCCGGCAGAGATGTTAGGGTTCACTACGATAATGCCCGCGAACATGTTGCAAGTATGGTCAATGCGAAACCAGAGGAGATAGTCTTTACTGGCTGCGGGTCTGAAAGTGACAACCATGCCATTAAGGGAGTGGCATTCTCCAGAAAGAGCAGGGGAAACCACATTATTACAACAGCCATTGAGCATCCTGCTGTGCTGAACACGTGCAGATACCTCGAAACAGTGGGGTATAGAGTAACCTACCTTCCGGTTGACCAGGACGGTCAGATAGAACCCGATGATGTGAGGAAGGCCATAGAAAAGGAGACAATCCTGATCTCTGTTATGTATGCGAATAACGAAACAGGAAATTTGCTTCCCATCCGTGAGATAGGCGCCATTGCGCGAGAGCATGATGTTATTTTTCATTCTGATATGGTGCAGGCCCTGGGGAAGATTGCTATCGATGTAGATTCATTGAATGTTGACCTTGCAAGCTTCGCAGGTCATAAGGTTTATGCTCCAAAGGGGGTTGGGGTTCTCTACATCAGGCAGGGGCTGGACATAGAAAACCTCATTCACGGCGGACATCAGGAAGGAGGGAGGAGGGCTGGCACAGAAAATGTCATTGGTGCTATAGCATTTGGAAAAGCTAACGAAATTATCTCTCATCATATGGACGAGGAAAATAAGAGAATAGACGGATTAAGACAGAAACTCCTTGAAGGCATTCTGGAAAGAATAGATCATGTGAAGTTCAACGGACACCGAACACACAGGCTGCCCAACACCCTCAATCTGAGTTTCGAATTTGTGGAGGCAGAGTCTCTTCTTATCGCACTGGACCTGAAAGGTATTGCAGTATCCTCGGGATCAGCATGCTCATCAGGCTCAGGCGAGCCCTCTCACGTATTACGGGCAATGGATATACCTGTTGAGACTTGTCTGGGCACTATCCGACTGAGCCTGGGCAGAAGCAACACTGAAGAAGATCTGGATTATACTTTGTCTGTTCTGCCTGAGATCGTTGCGCGTTTGAGGGCAATGTCACCGCTGTATCGGAAGAAATGACCAGTTCTCAGCTCGAAGCTGATAGCTGACAGGCAAAGCCATACAGCCTTTCAGTTATTTCCTGTGAGCTGTATACAAGCTACAACCTATGAGCTCCAAAATGAAATTCTTCATCCACACAACCGGTTGCAAAGCAAATCAGTGGGATTCTTACATCATAACAAACAGCCTGAAAGGCACGGGTCATTCTCCCGGCTCCATTTCAAATGCAGATTTTATTGTTATAAATGCCTGTACACTCACTGAAGGGGCTGAGAGGGATTTGCGGCGTTTCATCAATCGGTCGCGGGGTATCAACTCAGGGGCACGAATAATCCTTGCAGGGTGCCATGCACAGGTCTATCCTGAGCAGGCCTACGGCGCAGACCTTGTTCTCGGCCAGGGGGAAAAGTTTCGAATCAGCGAGTTCTTGTGTTTAAATGGTTTGTTTGTCAGTAAGACACGCTCGATTCCTTTGGAAAGCATAATTGCTGATGGTTTGCCCTGGCAAAGGACAAGGGTTTTTCTGAAGATACAGGATGGCTGCGACCGGTTTTGCAGTTATTGTGTTGTTCCTCTCGCACGCGGCAAACCGAGGAGCAGGAATTCAGTTGAAATTTTTGATGCCATGAAAACCTTCAAGGAAAGAGGGGTTAAGGAGGTAGTGCTCACCGGCATAGAAATCTCAGAGTACAGAGACCCTTTAACCGGAAAGGACCTCAAGGGTTTGCTGGAGGACCTTGAACAGAAGGAGACACCACCCAGGATCCGGATAAGCTCCATCGATCCTCTCTACCTCGATGACGAATGTATTCAAATTATTTGCTCTTCGAAGAAAATCATGAGAAGCCTTCACATACCCCTCCAGAGCGGGTCCGATGCTATTCTAAAAAGGATGGGCAGACAGTACACCACAGAATACATAAGAAATCTTGTAAGAAAACTGAATACCATGATTCACGGCGTGGGGATTGGCATGGACGTTATCGCAGGGTTTCCCACAGAAGAAGAGAGCCACTTCCTGGAAACCAGTCATTTTCTCAGTAAACTCGATATCTACTATCTCCATGTTTTCCCTTTCTCACCCAGGAAGGGAACAAAGGCAGCAACAATGGAAAATGCGGTGAACGGTACAGTGAAAAAGCGACGGGTCAGCCTGCTGCGTAAACTTGACAGTGAAATGCGGATAAAGTTCTATAAGAGGTTTGTGGGACAAAAGGCTTGGATACTCGCTGAGGGAAAGATGCACCAAAACCTTTACATGAGAGGCTATACGGAAAACTACATCCCTGTCTGCATTCCCTACGAAAAAAAACTTGAAAATAATATTGTTAACGTTACAATAAAGGGGGTACAGGATAGACTCGTCATTGGAGAACCAAATGTGGTCTGATGGACTTCTTTATTATAAGTAAGTCAGGAAGTATTTCGTATATCGTATGTTGTATCCTGCAGAGGAACTTTACGATATGCAACCAATTATTCACAATCAGGGGGTAACATGTTTGTTTTCGGAAATTTCGTTACAGGGATAGCATATATTTTGGACATGTTACTTACTGTCTACTTCTGGATAATCCTGATACGGGCCGTCCTGTCCTGGATCCAACCCAACCCTTATAACCCGGCAGTACGGATTATCTATAATCTTGTTGACCCTGTTACCTACAGAATATCGAGAAAAATCCCTACAAGGATTGGTGCGATTGACTTTGCTCCTTTTATACTCATGATCATCATCGTTTTTCTCCAAAGATTTCTGATAAGAAGTCTGTTTGACCTTGGGACGAGAATGAATTAGAGCTCACCTCCCAGCGAAGCGAGGTAAATCTGCAAAGACAATGATGGTTACCGTCAAGCAAACACGAACATCTCTTCCCACAGATCCATGGACACATCCATATGATCATTGAGGTTCGTGTCATTACCAATGCAAAAAAGAAGGAGCTGAAATTTGAAGGAGATTCTTTAAAAGTAAAAATTACCGCTTTGCCAAAAGAAGGCAGGGCAAACACGGCTTTGATAGAGTATCTCGCTGATTTTTTTGGCGTGAAGAGGTCAGAGGTTAAAATAATTAAAGGTGAGAAGGAAAAAAGAAAGCTCATCTCCCTCCCCCTTGAAGAAGAACAAATCGCAAAGGCTATGGGCAGGTAAATGGCCGGCTAATGGCCTGATTATAGAAAACTGCAAGAGTTACAAACAGCTAATTTACTTGACATTCAACGGCTAAACCAATTATATTATCGGGTTTTAGAGGTAGGCAGCATTGATTGTCAAACTTTCTGACATAGAGGACAGACTCATCGTAAAAGGTGAGATTGCAAGCCCGGTATTTGAAAACCTTGAGGAGGAACAGTTTACGATCGAGTCGCCTGTCCGCTTTGAGTTGGTGATAACAAAACTTGATGATAACGTGAGAATCTCTGGCCCGGTCAGAAGCACTGTGATAATGTCCTGCTCCCGTTGCCTGGAAGAGTTTTCATGTCCTTTAGAAACATATCTTGATATAGAGGTGGAACCAAAAAGACTTTTGTCTCATGAGGCTGAAGTCGAGTTGAGGCCGGATGATTTGGATATTTACTATTATGATGGTGACGAGATTAACCTTGATCCTTTGATTTACGATGAAGTGCTGCTCAATCTCCCGATCAGACCTTTGTGCAGGGAAGACTGCGCAGGACTTTGCCATATATGCGGAAAAAACAAAAATGTCGAATCCTGTGCATGCAGTCAATATGCAAGTACAGTTTTAGGGGAGAAATTAAAGAATTTTTTGAATACTTAAGGAGAACAAAATGGCAGTTCCAAAACGCAAAACCTCAAAATCATCGAGAGACAAAAGGCGGTCTCATGACAGGGTCATAGCCCCAAATGTAACGCTATGTTCTAACTGTAAAGAGCCTAAGCTTTCTCATATTGTGTGTCCGAAATGCGGATACTATAAGGGTAAACAGTACCTTAAAATCGGGGAAGCCTGATCTAAATGGTCAGAATAGCAGTTGATGGTATGGGGGGCGATTTTGCACCTCAGGCTATCGTGAAGGGTGCAGAACAGGCTTTAAAGGAGAAAGTTGCTGAAATTATCCTTGTTGGCGACAAGGCGAGGCTTGTTCCATTTTTAGAGAACCCTGATGAAATAGAGATTGTTCATACTGACGAATATGTGGAGATGACAGCATCTCCTTCCGCTGCTCTGCGAAAGAAAAGAGGGTCATCAGTAAACAAGTCTTTTGAACTGGTGAGAACTGGCAAGGCTCAGGGTGTTGTAACAGCAGGCAACTCAGGGGCTGCTATGGCCTTTGCCATATTCACCCTTGGAAGAATTGGTCTGGTGGAAAGGCCGGCAATTGCCACCCTGCATCCGAATGTTTCAAAGGGCACAATAACTGTAGTCCTTGATGGAGGGGGAAATGTTGACTGCAGACCTGTTCACCTGGTCCAATTCGCAATAATGGGAAGTGCCTTTGCAAAAAGCGCCTTTGGCATCGAAATGCCCCGGGTCGGACTTCTGAGCAATGCAGAGGAAGAGACCAAAGGGAATGATCTGACAAGAGAAGCGCATGCAATGATTAAGGAGCTCGGCCTTAATTATCTTGGTTACGTTGAAGGAAATCATGTTCACAACGGTCGTGTGGATGTTGTGGTATGTGACGGTTTTGTTGGCAACATAGCGTTAAAGATAACAGAAGGCGTGGCAGAGTCATTGATGGCCTTCCTGAGGGAGCGCATAGAAAAAAGCCTGAAAAACAAAATGGGTTACCTTCTCATGAAGGAAATTTTTGATGAGCTTGCAAAAAAAACAGATTATTCGGAATATGGAGGAGCTCCCCTCCTCGGTGTAGACGGTGTCTGTATTATCTGCCACGGCAGATCCAATGAGCGGGCTATAAAAAGTGCAATTTCCATGGCCGCAGGCTTTGTAAGAAAAAACTTAAACGAGTCGATAAAGGAGACGATGATCGACCATTTCAGGGGTTAAAGGAGAGTTGTCCATGGATTATTTCCTTACAGATGATCAGAAGCATATCCAATCATTAGCACGAAGAATTGCCGAAGAAAAGGTTGTGCCTATACGGGCTGAGCTGGACGAAAAAGAAGAGTTTCCCTGGTCTGTCATGAAAGTTTGTGCAGATACGGGGTTATTTGGGGTGAGTATACCCCCTGAATTTGGGGGCATGGGCGGAGGATGTTTTGAAAACTGTATTGTGGTGGAGGAACTGAGCAAGGCCTGCCTTGGGGTTTCAGTCAGCTATGCAGCGAGTCTTCTTGGGGCATATCCAATCCTGATCGGTGGCTCTGATGAGCAAAAAAAGAAATATCTCAAAGAGATAGCAAGTGGAAAAAAACTGGCAGCTTTTGCCCTAACAGAGGCAAACGCTGGAAGTGATGCTCAGGGCATAAGAACCGAGGCAAAAAAGGTGGGCGATGAATATATCCTGAACGGCACAAAGCAGTGGATCACCAACGGAGGCGAAGCTGAGATTTATACTGTAGTAGCCATGACCGACAGAAGCAGGGGTGGTAGGGGAGCAACAGCATTTATCGTGGAGAATGGCACAGAAGGCTTTTCTTTTGGGAAAAAAGAGAAGAAGCTTGGCATCAGAGCTTCTGCCACAAGAGAGCTTGTATTTCAGGATTGCAAAGTTCCCAAGGAAAATGTTATAGGTAGAGAAGGGATGGGGTTCATCTTTGCCATGAGAACTTTCGACAAGACACGGCCTGGCATTGGCGCCCAGGCAGTGGGAGTAGCTGCTGGAGCACTTGAGGCTGCCATACATTATGCCAGGGAGAGAGAACAGTTTGATAAAAAGATTGCTTCTTTTCAGGCTATCCAGCATATGATCGCAGATATGGCAACCCAGGTTGAAGCAGCACGTGCCCTTGTCTATGCAGTTGCGAGATATATTGACAGCAACCCGAGAGACTCATCAAAGGTCTCCGCTATGAGCAAAGTTTTCCCGAGTGATGTTGCAATGAAGGTAGTTGTGGACGCAGTTCAGATTTTTGGTGGTTACGGGTATATGAAAGAATACCCGGTGGAAAAGATGATGCGAGACGCAAAAATACTCCAGATTTATGAAGGGACAAACCAGATCCAAAGAAACGTCATTGGCCTCGAATTGATCAAAGAAGCAGCCTCAAAGAAAAAATAAAGGGAGATAAGTCGACAATTCTATGAAGAGAATAGGTGTTGTCTTTCCAGGTCAGGGATCGCAGTACGTTGGTATGGGGAAAAAACTGTACGATCGCTTCGAAGAGGTGAAGGATTTCTTTGCTGGAGCTGACAAAGCCCTTGGTTTTCCTATCTCGGAGCTTATTTTTAACGGTCCTGAGGAGGAGCTGAGGCAGACCTTTAATACCCAGCCTGCCCTTGTCCTTGTGAGTTATGCTGTCTGGCGGATCTTTCAGAAGGAGACGAAAGCAACCCCTCACCTTGTTTCCGGGCACAGCCTTGGGGAGTATACAGCCCTTCTTGCAAGCGGATATTTCACTTTTGAAGATGCACTCAAAATTACCAGGAAGAGAGGATTGCTCATGGAGGAATCCTGCCCAAAAGGTAAGGGTGGTATGGTTGCCCTTATAGGCGCCAACATGGAAAAAATCAAACCAGTACTCAACGAAATATCACATGATGAGTATGTTGCTGTTCCTGCAAACATGAACTCTTCTGAACAGGTAGTCTTGTCCGGAGATATGGGCGCCCTCAAAGAGGCTGTGGACAGATTAAAAGGGGTGGGATATAAGAAGGCGGTTTTCCTGAATGTTTCCGGTCCTTTCCATAGTCCTCTCATGAAGGAAGCAGCAGAAAAATTGAAAACAGAACTTCAGGGCCTTAACAAAGACGATTTGACTATACCTGTTGTATCAAACGTTGATGCAACCCCTGAGAAAAGTAAGGATCTTATTATAGATAAGCTCTATCGCCAGATGTTCTCACCTGTTCTCTGGGAGACATGCGTGAAGAGGATGGCCAGGGAAGGCGTTGAGTGTTTCATAGAAGTAGGGCCCCAGAAAGTCCTCAGCAACCTTATCAAGAGAATAGTGCCGGATGTCCCCTGCTACAACGTTGAAGAATATGAAGACATAGAAGCCATTAAGGATGTTTTATGAAACTGTATGAAATATTAGAGGGTTCCCTATTGCCTAAAACCTATAGCCCCTCACCAAAAGAGGTTTATTCATGAAAGATACTGTAACTATTGTCACCGGTGGTTCACAGGGCATTGGAAGAAGCATAGCAGAATTTCTTGCTGCTAAAGGGGGCGATGTAGTAATTTTTGATATTGCTGACAGCAGCGACATTGTACAATATATCAGACAAAAAGGTCAGAGGTCGGAATTTTACCAGATCGATGTATCCAACTTCAACATGGTCGGTGAAGCTGTTGATAAGGTAATCAAGGACATGGGCCGTGTCAGCAACCTGGTAAATAATGCCGGTATTACTGCGGATAAACTTCTTCTGAGAATGAAGGAAGAGGATTGGGATAGAGTACTACAAATAAATCTGAAAAGCGCTTTTAATTGCACCAAGGCTGTTGTTCGTTACATGCTGAAGACTGGCGGATCGATTGTCAACATCAGTTCTATTGCAGGGGTAATGGGCAATGCTGGTCAGGCAAATTATGCGGCAAGCAAAGCCGGTCTCATAGGTTTTACAAAGAGCGTTGCCCGAGAATACGGGGAGCGGGGCATTAGGGTTAATGCTGTGGCCCCCGGGTTTATAAAGACCAGGATGACAGAATCTCTTGATGAAAAATCAAGAGAGACGATGTTCAAGGCTATTCCCTTGGGAAGATTAGGGGAGCCTGATGATATTGCTCATGTTGTGTATTTCCTGCTTTCTGAGTACGGAAGTTACATTACAGGGGAGGTGATAAACGTCAACGGTGGTTTGTACATGTAAAGTTCACTATTAGGTGATCGGTGTTATTGCAGCGAAGAACATGACGAAATGTCTCCACTGCTTCCTGAAAACCTGTGTTTTTAAAAAATAGGAGGTGATTAAATGACAGTTGCAGAAAAAGTAAAGGAAATGATCATAAAGCAGCTTGACTCAAAAGAGTCAGAGGTTGTGCCGGAGGCGAGGTTTATCGATGACCTCGGAGCGGATTCCCTTGACATCGTTGAGCTTATTATGGCTTTGGAAGATGAGTATGGCCTGGAAATTCCTGACGAAGACGCGGAAAAGATAGAGACGGTCGGAGATGCAATACGGTATATTGAAGAGCACATAAAAAAATAAAAGGAGTTAACAGTCTTGAAACGTAGGGTGGTAGTGACAGGGATAGGACTCGTTACGCCCTGTGGTATAGGAACCGACAATGTTTGGAATAACATCCTAAGCGGAAAGTCTGGTATCGGTCCTATCACACGGTTTAATACGGACCGTTTTGATACAAAATTTGCCGGAGAGGTGAAGGATTTTAATCCGGAGGACTACGTTCAGCCCAAAGAAGTTAAAAAGATGGATTTATTTATCCATTATGCCCTTGCCGCCGCACACATCGCAGTAAAAGATGCGGGACTTGATATGGGAAAGGAAGATCCTGAGCGTGTCGGGGTTGTGGTGGGCACGGGTCTTGGAGGGCTTCCGACTATAGAGAAATATCACAGCGTGCTCCTGGAGAGGGGCCCGGGCAGGATAACACCCTTTTTTATCCCCATGCTGATAGCAAACGAGGCGCCTGGCCATATAGCAATACAACACGGAATGAAGGGCCCCAACCTTTGTATCGTCACAGCCTGTGCAACAGGAGCACATTCTATTGGCGACGCCTGCAGGATTATTCAATACGGCGACGCAGATGTAATGGTGGCTGGAGGAAGTGAAGCAAACCTGACCCCCCTTACGGTAGGGGGGTTTAATGCAATGAAAGCTTTGTCTACCA
>MVQO01000110.1 GCA_002067585.1 Syntrophorhabdus sp. PtaB.Bin027 | reverse complement strand
GTAGAATTAGGATTGGTAAGATTATACCAGCTATTCACCATCAATGTCAAGACTTTGGGGACACCCTTTACATTTTCAGTTTCTTTTTATAGGTATCCGTGGTAAGCTCTCACTATGCCACGAAAGGCGCGTATAGACGCTCCCGGCGCCTTGCATCACATAATCGTCAGAGGAATCGAGCAGGGCATCATCTTCCAAGACCACACAGACTATGATAGCTTTGTACAGCGACTCGCAACTGTCCTAAATGAAACAGCCACACAGTGTTATGCATGGACGCTTATGCCGAATCATTTCCATCTCCTGTTGAGAACCGGTTCAACACCTGTAGGTCGCATGATGCAGAAACTCCTCACAGGATATGCAGTCACCTATAACAGGCGTCACATTCGTTCGGGCCACCTCTTCCAGAACAGATATAAGTCTATCCTGTGCCAGCAGGAACCGTACTTTCTCGAGCTGGTGAGGTACATCCATTTGAACCCCATCCGAACCGGTATTGCAACGAACATGAATGAACTGGCTCGCTTCGCATATTGCGGTCATGGCGTGCTAACGGGAAAAAGGCAGAACAACTGGCAGAACACAAGCGAGGTGCTTAACCTGTTCGCAACCGACCTTGATGCTGCGAGAGCAAAGTACCATGAATTCATTGCCAAAGGGTTACCAATGGGGCACCGAAACGATCTCACTGGCGGAGGTCTTATTCGCAGTAGCGGCGGGTGGAAACAAGTAATTGCAAAACGACGTGCCAACGAGTATCAGAAATCAGATGAACGAATGTTGGGAGATCATGAGTTCGTCTGCCATGCATTGGCAACAGCGAATGAGAATTCTGACTGGAGATACAGTTTGAAAGAGCGCGGAATTGACCTTACTGCTGTGATCAGTCGCGTGTGTGAGGTGCTGCATTGTAACAGATGCGACATTTTCACGCCTGGTAAAATACAAAGCAGGGTGAATGCAAGGAGCCTTTTCTGTTATTGGACTGTCCGAGAATTGGGAACAAATCAGGCCGAACTGTCTCGCCGGCTCAGACTTTCCCCTGCTGCCATAACACAGTCGGTGAAACGTGGTGAATCAATTGTCAAAGAAAGAGGATACTCGTTGGTATAACTGGAAAATAAACAGGAGCCCCTTGTTATCCTGCCTTTCCCATTGCATTTTTCACAGAGGTTGTTGAATTTCAGGAGAGATTCAAGGAAGATGAGAGCCGGGGTCATAGTGGATGGGTCCCATCAGTTTTCCCCGGGCACTAAAACTGAGCATTCCCAAACAGATGCTGCACAGCATCTTGAACCTCGAATGAACAACAGGAACCCTGGTTATAATCGATAATACGGAGGTAAACACAATGTCTTGGATGTTCCTGTTGATCGCTGGTGTTTTTGAAATTGGTTGGCCACTGGGATTAAAACTGTCGCAGACCACGGCAAACAAGGTTACCTGGATACTTGTGTCCATAGTATCAATGACGCTGAGCGGACTGTTTCTTTGGGTGGCACAGAAGAGCATTCCCATAGGAACGGCTTACGCTGTGTGGACAGGGATTGGGGCTGCAGGCACTTTTTTGGTAGGTATAGCCTTTTTCGAAGATCCTGCAAATACCCCTCGCATCTTATCGGTTATTTTAATTGTCCTGGGTATTATTGGACTGAGACTGTACCAGGTTTAGAAATACATTTCTCGCTGAATACCTGAAAACAGGCATATTATATAACTCTCCTCTCCACCCTTAGAATTTAAACTATTCTGCGGAAAATGTGTCATGTGGCAAAATTGGCTGATTATGTGCTGTCCATGACATATGGGGTATGCTGATGCATTCTTTTGATATCTACATAAAGCAGTACTCTCATGACTGATCAGTATCGGGCTTGGGAGCCCGGTATGCAGTATCACGCATCAGACTTCAATCGTTCAGGTATAGAAAACCCACTAACCGGAATAAATGAATAAACATAAGCAAAATCATTAAGTTTTGTTAAAACGCCCTACCATAAATGAATATCGATTCTTGTAGCAAATGCAGAACGTGCCAGCCTCTTTTCGTTTTTTTAGCTTTAAAAATATTATAATTTAAGGTTTCTGCCTCAAGACCGATTAACTCTAACAGATATAGATCAGTCCACGGGCCTTGAGGTCACTGCTGGTCCTACCGTAGCTTACCCCTCAGTAAGCCAGCACCCTTGGGGCCTGCTTCTTCATGATCCTCACATACGGAGGTTATGAGGTGATAAACATGAACCGTGACGATGAACGCATGGCTTTTGAATCCATTATAAACGACTTCATAACCCATTATAAGAACGGCCCAGAAATGTTTGCATCAAGGGCCAATTTCGACGCATTTGTAAATACGGAAGTACGATTCCATGCAAAACTGCTGAAGGTTGACTTTGAAAAAGCCAAGGAAGCCCTTTTAGCATGGGTTCAACAGAACCACGCTCTGGAATATTCTGAGTTAATCTGAAACTCCGAAAAAACCGTGTACAAAGAAAACTGATTTTCTGTCCATCCATCTCAATAAATACGTCAGCACATAAGAAACAATAAAACTTCTCCCAAAATCATCTTAAGTACCCGTGATTGTCTTCTATTCACTAAGAAACTTGTAAAACTTGTTGACACCCGTGTCTCTGGCCCATACACTATCTTAATTTGTGCTATTAAGACTTATAAATACAAAAAAATGGCTATTCCGGTTTAAGTGTGGACTCTTTGAACATTTTTTCAGGATATCGGCACGGCATTATTGCAGGACTCGATTTACGTTGGTTATCTGAGTTAATGAAACAGATGCTCTTCAAGGCACATGTCCCATCAATAAACCAAATGTTAAAAAAAAGGAGGCTTTGAAATGAGTGATTCTATTTTAAATGGAAAAAGGATTCTTGCCGTCGATGATGAACCGGACATTCTTAGTGTGTTAGAAGAAGAGATTATGGATGCTTGTCCAGACTGTATTTTTGATAGGGCAATCACCTATGAAAGCGCTGTCAAACTCCTGGAATCCAAACCCTACGACCTTGTCATCCTCGACATTATGGGTGTCCGCGGTTTTGATCTTCTTGACTTAGCTGTAAAAAAAGATCTCAAGGTGGCCATGCTCACCGCTCATGCCTTAAGTCCTGAAACGCTCAACAAATCCATAGAAATGGGAGCAAGGGCCTATTTGCCAAAAGATAAACTCGGTGAGGTTGTCCCTTTCCTTGAGGACATACTGAAATATGACTATGAAACCGGCTGGAAACGTCTCATGGATAAATTGCAGGGCTTCTTTAAAGACAGGTTTAAAGATGACTGGGAAGTAAAAACATGGATATCCAAATAAGTGACTTGTTTATATATTGAGACAAATACGTCACTGTATATCAGTTTAAATAAGTGGATACGTGAACACTTCAAGGGTGTGAACTCATGATGGATTCTGCCATTGCTACAGCCAAATTCAAAACAGGAAAATTTTTTCATGCTCCATCATGGGTGTCCGGACTGATAAAAAAACCTCTGGGAATTTGGCAATAAGGCTATGAAGAATGTCTGGATTGCTTTCGGTCTGACCCTCTTTGCCGGTATATCTACTGGGATTGGAAGCATTATTGCTTTCACTGCCAAAAGAACAGACTACCGCTTTCTTTCAGTGGCAACAGGATTCTCCGCCGGCGTAATGCTCTATCTGTCATTTGTTGAAATATTCCCGATGGGCTTTGAAGCCCTCTCAAAACAATACGGGGAATACTGGGGACACTGGATCAACGCAGCCGGCTTTTTCGGTGGAATACTGCTCATCGGTTTGATTGACAATCTTACACCTGCCACTGAAAACCCCCACGAAATTCATACTGAGGCTGAAACCATGCCCCTGCGTAATCCTACAGCACCCCTTCCGGTGTTTGATCAGCCAGCAACACGTTCAGAGAGAACTGAAAATTCAAGCCATCCGGCCATTGCGCATCAAAAGTTGTTGCGGACTGGCCTGTTCACAGCACTGGCAATTGCCATACATAATTTTCCGGAAGGTTTTGTCACATTCCTTGCTGCCTTAGAAGACCCAAGCCTGGGTGTTGCTATTGCTGTAGCAGTTGCCCTTCATAATATCCCCGAAGGAATCAGCGTGTCCGTTCCTATTTTTTATGCCAGCGGAAACCGAAAAAAAGCATTCACGTATTCCCTATTGAGTGGCTTGGCTGAACCTGTGGGGGCATTAATAGGCTATATTGTACTCCGATTTCTTTTAGGCAACGAGGGCGGGGCAATTCCCTCCCACATCATGGGACTCCTTTTCGGTGGGGTGGCTGGAATCATGGTTTATATAAGCCTCGATGAGCTACTTCCGACAAGCAGGGCTTATGGGAAAGGCCATGACAGCCTTTTTGGATTAGTGGCTGGTATGCTCGTTATGGCCTTAAGCCTCCTGGTAATGAAATAATTTTTCAAGCTGCATAAATGGAAATTCATCAAGGTAAATGGTCTTGTTCTTACTGCAGATTGTGTTAGTAATCCATAATAGCTTTGAGATTAAGGTTTTTACAACAATTATGGTATAGTGCAGAAGAAATGAGTTGATATTAAATGTTAGCTACAGATAAACTTTTAAAAAATTCTCCTGAGAGGTCTTACAACAGCCCGTGAAATTTTATTCTTCTATAGTCAGCTACCTGGTGGAAGGAAAGAGCACCAAACAGAACATGCGTATGCTCATTCGCTTCCTTGTGATGCTCACAGCCATGATAACCGTGTACAGCATCATCTTTCACTTTCTTATGGCATGGGAAGAACGGGAGTATTCGTGGGTTACTGGCTTTTATTGGACCTTAACAGTCATGAGTACGCTCGGATTTGGAGATATTACGTTCGCCAGCGATGCCGGGAGGCTCTTTTCCATTCTCGTTCTTCTATCCGGAGTAATCTTTATGCTTGTCCTGCTCCCCTTTGCGTTCATCAAGTTTTTCCTCGCACCATGGATGGAATCAGAAGCTAAAAGAAGAGCCCCCCGAGAGGTGTCTCCAGACACGAAAGATCATGTGATCATGACAGCCTATGACGATGTGACAGCCGCGTTAGTCGAAAGACTGGTCACATACAAACGGGATTACGTGGTAATAGTCGAAAAACCGGAACATGCAGGCCTGTTATCCGACAGGGGTGTCAAGGCCGCGGTAGGAAACATTGATGACCCTGATACCTACAAACGAATGCGCGTTCACGATGCCGCTCTAGTGGTTGCTACAAACAGCGACGAGGTAAACACCAACATTGCCTTTACAGTCCGTGAAATGAATGAGAGTATTCCTATTATCACAACAGCAGATTCACCCCATTCTGTAGACATTCTCTCCATGGCAGGTAGTTCCAGGGTTGTCGAATTACCCGACCTCCTCGCTCGTTCCTTTGCCAACTGGACCATGTGCGGTAACTTTCAGGCAAATATCATAGGCCGTTTCGACGAGCTGGTTATTGCGGAAACCCCGGTTATCAACACTCCCCTTGTTGGCAAGACTATCGCTGAAAGTAATTTGCGTGAATCAGTCGGGGTTACAATTGTCGGTATTTGGGAGAGAGGCAGGCCTTCAGTCCCTACTCCAAAGACACAGATAACCAGGAGCACTGTCCTGCTGCTTGCTGGGACTGAGAGTCAGATAGCATCATATGACGATGTCTATTCCATTTATCAGATGTTTCAGCATGCTGGGGACCCTGTCATCATAATGGGAGGAGGACGTGTGGGTACGGCAATCGGAAGACGATTTGCTGAACGGGATGTGCCTTTTTTGATCATTGAAAAAAACCCAAAAAAAACGAGTGAAAGTGCCAATATTGTATACGGCGACGCTGCCGATTTAAGCACCCTCAAGAGGGCATGGATAGAAAAGGCTCCTGCAGCTCTCATCACAACTCATGAGGATGCAACCAACATATACCTCACCAAGTATTTCAGGAGTCTAAGGCCGGATCTCCAGATTATCAGCAGGGCCAACCTGGACCGAAATGTATCTACGCTTCACCGGGCAGGAGCAGACTTTGTCATGTCTTATCCTGTGTTAGGAGTCGATGCGGTTTTCAGCTTTCTTACAAAACAGGATGTTTTGATGTTAGTTGAAGGTTTGACGCTATTTCGTGTACAAGCACCGGAAATCCTCGATGGTGTTACCCTTGCAGATTCAAGAATCCGCCAGGAAACTCACTGCAGCGTTGTTGCTATCAAAAGCGACGGAAACTTCATTGTCAATCCGGGACCATGCATACCTGTTACAAAAGGGTCAGAATTGATTCTTATAGGCACGTACGAGGGGGAACGTCAGTTTTTCAGAACCTACATCAAGACATGAGATAACCACAACGCTGACCATCTGTTCTTGCTTCAAATTTTTTCTTCAAGGTACTGGCCAACGACATGAAGACACCGTGGATCATGATGCCCAAACCCCATGCCAGTATGCTCAGTAGTGTGTTTTTGTATCCAGTAGTCTCACGGACATTCTGCCGACATTTACACAGACTGCAACATGCAAAAATCTCTTACTTACACATTGAGCGATTCCGCCAGTTAACCAGAATGACTGTAACAATAGGAAGAACCAGGCCGAGGATGGTGGCGCATATCATAAGTCTACCAAGCTCCTCATACTGACCTCGCCCAACAACAAAAATCTCGTTAAGGTAATTCGTACCGAGGCTCGATGCTGACAGGGCAAGGTTAGTAAAAGCCGCCATGACAGCAAAATAAGTGGCTTTCTGCTCAAGGGGAGCTTCCCGCGCTATCCAGGCAAGCATGGGGATCATGGAAACCTGTCCCATAGGGGAATCAGCCATAGTGTCTATGATGGCAATGGTTCTCGCACCAAAACCAAAGACTCTCTCTGTCCACTCGTGCAGACCATAATACATACCCAGGAAGGGCATTATCATCAGAGTGGCGTAAGCTGAAAGGAAGACAACAAGGTAAGGAATGGGACGACGGCTCATCCATCCCCGGAGTGCAAACATACCGATGATAGCAAGAATTGAGGATATTTGGCGAAGAGTGCCGAAAAAGGCTTCGTCAAACTTGAGTACATCAATCTGCCACCAGCTCGCTCCCGCGCCAATGCCCGGCATTGCCCGAAAAACAAAAACGATTATTGCAATACCAATGATGTCCCGTCGTTTGGCAGGATCAAGATCCTTCAGAAGTTGATGCATCAGGTAGATGATGATTGCCAGCGATGATATAAAAACGACCTCCTTTTTTGCTGCAAGCTGGGACATACCGAGGATAATACTGACAATAACAAAGACTATACCACCCCCGAGAATATACCAGTTTGGCTTGATATCACACGTTTCTGAGCGGAGCAATTCATGGATTTCTTTTTCAGAACATCCTGATCGCCGGTAATGGACCCGCAGCCTCCGTACATTCCACGCTCCAATTACTGCACCCAGCACCGAAATAACAGGAATGACAAGTGATAGCTTATACATGGCATAGTAGGACATTGACATGGCAAGCCATCCACCTACCCCCGCTACGATAGCACTCCCGCCGATGATTGCTATTCTTCCCAGAGTCTGCATAGTTACATGCATTCTTTCAAATTCGTCTTGGGGGATCTTCACACCATTTTCATCGTATGATGGAACAGCCTCAACAGTCATAGCGTCTGCCACCACATCCTGTAACACAAACCCCACTGGAGAGACAAGGGTGGCTATGACGTACCACGTGTCAAGCGCCATGATCTGCGCCATAAAAGGCTTGTGACCTGTAAGCCCTATCATGATAGCGAGGCTCACTGCCATGAGTGCTGCTCCCAAATACACAAACAATGACTTATGGTGCCAGTAAAGATCTACCAGGTGTCCAAAAGGCATTTTCAAAGCCCAAGGAAGTCCTGCCCAGAAGCCAAGACCTGCAAGAAAAGCTGCTGAAAGTCCCAACTCTTCTTTCACAAAAAAACTTTCAATTATACCTGTGAACCCAGAGATTCCAGCAGCCAGATAGACCATAAGCGGAGGAATATAGCTCCAGTGCATCTCGTGAATGATACCGAGAAAGTCTCTTGTAAACCAACGCCAGATGCCACGGGATTCAGTTATGAACAAGTTCGGCTCATTCGGGATACGACCTTACTTTGCAGCAATTGCTGCTTTAGGTTTGGGTAGTAGAATAGTTAAACCAGTACATATTATCGGTAAAAATGACAGCACCACAATCGCCGTATGAAGTCCGTGACGGTCCCCAATCCATCCAAAAACAGGTGTTGTGATCCCCCCAAACGAGAATGCGAGACCGAGCGTCACTCCTGAAGCAAGGCCGATACGATTTGGCAAGTAGCTTTGTCCTAATACCACCAAAGGACCGACTGATGCAGAAAACATCAGTCCGATAGGAATCAACAGGAACATTGCCCACAAGGGATTGGAGGTGTACGCAAATATGGGAAGAAGTACTGTGACAAGCGCAAATTCTGTCAGAATGGCCCGTCGAAAGCCCACGTGATCTGCCACGCGTCCACCAATCAAATTCCCAACAACTGCGGAAGCAAAAAAGACTGTCAGTGCAGATGCGCCTGCTGTCTTCGACTGTTGAAGGACGTTGATCCAGAATAAAGGAAGAAATGTATTAATCCCGTAGAAGATTACAGATCGAAAAAGGACAAGTATGGAGAGACACAAAAAACCAGCCCAAGCATCTTCCCCCTGGCTTTTTTTTACGGCCTTCCCCCCATCAACGCTATGATATCTCCATAATCCTGGAAGAATCAAAGCGATCAACAACGTCACACCTATGGCAGGGACTGCCAAAAAAGCAGTGCCTTTTATCCCCCATCGGATAAGTGCAAAACTGGCAATGAGAGGACCAATCGCAAATCCGAGTTGACCACCAGTAGCAAAGATACTCATTATGGTAGCTTTCTTATCGCCTGCAAACCGGTTTGCAAGACGCGCCCCCTCCGGATGGAAAGCTGCAACTCCAATTCCACTCAGTGCAACCGCTATAAGTCCTGTTTCATAGGATGGTGCCAGGCCAACACATGACAAGCCAACCCCGGCCAGAAGAACGCCAAAGGGCATGAGCCACGGACGTGAAAGCCTATCTGCAACGATACCGAACACTGGCTGGGTAATCGTTGAAACAAGGGTTGTTGTGAATACGATTACTGCAGCAGCGGCATAGGTGAGGTTGTGTTGCGCGATAAAGAATGGAAGAAGAACAGGTATGGCACCCTGATTGATGTCTGTTGCGGCATGTGCCAGTGTTAATAGTGCTGCTGATCGGTATTTCATATATCCTCAATTTACTGGGACTTGTGTCAATTTGCTCAGAGGCTTCGGCAGACAGACAGTCTCCTCCAACAGCAGTGCTGCCGGGGCCTTCTCTCTGTCTTGCTTCTCACATTCCCCAGGGTTTTCTGACTCCGGAAGGTATTGTACCAGTAGAGCCAGAGAAACTGTTTGACTGCCCCTATCATTACGCTGCAACCATTACGCTGCAACTCATTAACTTAAATAATGAACCCGTATATTGTCAAGGGCAAACATGTGCAAAAAAATAGACCCTGCGAGAAGAAAAAATCTGCTTATGTTGGTTTATCCCAGAAAAGAACCTCACGAATCTTTCGGATGATTGGTTCAATTGCCTCAGGCTTCTGAACAAGGGTAAATTTTTTCCACCTTTTCCAGTCTCCAAAAAGTTCATGGTAAAGCTCCACACACCCACGATGATAACTTATCTCAGCGTGTGGATTTACACGTTTAACACAATCCTTGAGAATCTCATAAAGCTTTCTTCTTTGAGCCTCACCAGCCACATTAAAAACAATAACCTTGGTTGTCTTCGTCTCGTTTACGGACCCGAAACGACCCTTCACTTTAATACCCTCGGTCATGGATATTTCAAGTTCAGAGAGGAGGTCTACACACTCCTCCATACTGTTGAGTACAACGACTACCTTCCAGCACTTGAGTGCAAACCCGAGATCAACGATAGTTTTTCCATCTTTCAGCTGCTCATAAAGATTTGTGATACAGGGCACACATTTTCCGTAAATATCTTTTTTTGTCTCTCTGAGACCCTGGGTGTCTTCGAAACTCACCCATTTCGCTTTCTTATCGGTAAAATAACGTTTATCAATGTATATTTTCGACATCGTTTTTGGGCCTGTTACTGCACACTGATTTTCCATTATATCTTGCAAAACCTCACAGGTCAACGATGAGTTGTATGTGTTTTCAAATCCAAATTTCCTTCAGAAACACATACACCTTACCGAACATTCCCTGCCAAGCTACATCCGTATGCTTCAACTTCTTGACAAGGCCCGGTATTTGATCTTATAGATCCCAGCATCTGAGAAGATCTTGGGACTGAACAATCTCACCGAAGAATAAGTTTATATTTGATAAAGACCATTTTTTTGCCTCCAGGCTTGTCCCCTCTGTTAAATCTTCAGGGATAACCACGTGATAATCGCGTGCAAACCCGTCACGGGCGGTCGATTCAACGCAAACATTGGTGGCCAGGCCTGTAACTATGAGTGTCTGTATCTGGCGTATCCTGAGTAACTGATCAAAATATGTGGAGACAAAGGGAGAATGTCTGTATTTAGGTATAACAACTTCTCCCTCTTGCGGCAACACCTCATAAAATTCAGAAAATGCTGGATCATACTGGCGGTTCACACCCAGGCGCCTGTACTGTTCGAGCGCTGTTGATGAACTAAGGGAATCAATCTTGGTCATCTTGACGTGTATTATGTTCTTGAGAACCTTTCGGGCATGGCCCAAAAAATCATTCAACCTGGCGGCAAGAGCCTTTGCAGATTTTATATCATAGCCCATCCTGTGAAAAATTCCACCTTCGCTACAGTAATCTTTCTGCATATCAATGATGATGAGTGCAGAGCGCTCTGGAGCAACTTTACTTCTTAGATTAGACATATCCATGATTACCTCCTCATTACACAAACCCTTTTCCACCATCAATCGTATTATACCATGGGTACAATATCTGCTCTCGTCTGATACTAAATAAAGCATAAGGGCCACCTCCTGCTCCAGGGAGCCGTATCGCTTCAGGGGCGCGCTTTCTGCTGGTGCCTTCTTTCCTTCTTCAGGTGTATCATAGTAACAGACTCTAACATGTCCTTCTGCCACACGCGTGGTGATCAGTCCCGGATGAACTGTGTTTACTCGAATTCCGAATGGTGCACACTCGATGGCC
>MVQO01000109.1 GCA_002067585.1 Syntrophorhabdus sp. PtaB.Bin027 | reverse complement strand
TCACGCACATGATAATCATCGTCATTCTGCGCGATTTCAGAAAACAGTGCCTGGTCATCAAGCTCCTCCACTGCCGCTCTGCGCACATGGTAATCCTTATCGTTCCGGGCTATTTCTACAAGCAGGGCCCGGTCATTTAACTTCTTTACCGCAGATTCACGCACCCCGGAGTCGCTGTCGTTTTTTGCCAATTCTGCCAGCAGTGCCTGGTCATCAAGTTCCCTCACTGCAGTTCTGCGCACATGGTAATCCTTATCGTTCCGGGCTATTTCAGCCAGTAGAGCCGGGTCATTTAACTTCTTTACCGCAGACTCACGCACATGATAATCATCGTCATGAATTGCTATTTTTGCCAGCAACTCCTGATCATCGAGTTTTTCCACAACAGCTCTGCGTGTGCGGAAGTCGGTTTGTCTCCACTTCAATCGAGAAAAATCGCTCGAAGTCATTTGGGAGCCTCCTTAAGTCTTGTACACAATGGTTCTGACGTGCAATTTTTGGTCTCAAGAATCCTACATGAGTTAACCTGCTGCCAGATGCACCTTTTGTATTTTGCGACTACCTGTCACTGATGTCAACAGAAATGATGCTTTTCTTATTTTTATACGGTTTTTAAACGTGTAAAATCAGGAAATCCCTGATTAAAGGCACCCATCGACCATAATATTTACAAAATGTATACATGGTTTTTAATGGAAGCGGATTTAAGGGAAGTCCCCATATGCAGGTTTCCAATAACTGTTCACATGGTGATGGTGGGCAACCAAACAACGTGGAGCATGGATTCTCGCCTTTCCGTCGTTTTTCTCCTGTTAAATGGTAGTTTTTCACAAACCTCTGTATTGTAATAATTATCTCTATGAATAGCGCAATTACCGTGGTATTATTTGATCGATGCGAAAAAACTGCATTATCCGACAAAAAGCACAAACATTCTTTGAATGAATCCCTGTAGCAAAAGATGGAGGGGTTAATGGATACTCGTGCATGCCATTTTATACCGATCGAGCATGTATCCAGCCAGCTTGAGACGCGTATTGAAAAAGGTCTAACGCAGGTGGAGGCTGAAAAACGGCTGAGAAATTATGGACCAAATGAGCTGGGCGAAAAAGCCCGTCCCGGGTTCTTCAAAATGCTCCTCGATCAGTTTAATAATTTTCTTGTCATAATCCTGATCATAGCCGCAACCGTGTCCTTACTCCTTGGGGAGGTTATCGATGCGGTAGCAATCATAGTAATTGTTGTGCTCAATGCAGTGGTTGGGGTTGTCCAGGAATCCAAGGCTGAAGCCGCTCTTGCAGCTCTCAAGAAGATGGCTGCCCCCAATGCCCAGGTGTTGCGGGATGGGCACCTGATTTCGATCCCTTCAAGAGAACTGGTTCCAGGCGATATTGTGCTCCTTGAGGCCGGCAATTATGTGCCTGCGGACATGCGCCTTGTGGAAAGTGTAAATCTCAAAATAGAAGAGGCATCTCTAACAGGAGAATCAGTGCCTGTAGATAAGGATGCCACCGTGGTTCTTGATAAAGAAATCCCTCTCGGTGATCGTCACAATACTGCTTTCATGAGTACTGTGGTAACGTACGGAAGGGGAAAAGGCCTCGTTACTGGAACTGGGATGAACACACAGATAGGTGTTATTGCTGAGATGCTGCAGTCCTATGAGGAAGAAGCCACACCTTTACAGGAGAAACTTGACCATCTTGGAAAACTCCTTGGTTTCGCCTGTCTTTCCATTTGCGGAATAATTTTTATATATGGGCTTCTTCGTGATACCCACATGGGAACAATCTTCAAAGATGGTCTCCTTGCCTATTTGAGCCATGAAAAAGGTGATATTATCAAGCTCTTTATGATTGCGGTGAGCCTTGCCATTGCTGCTGTTCCTGAGGGCTTGCCTGCAGTTGTTACCATCTGTCTTGCCCTTGGAATGCAGAAGATGATACGGCGAAATGCCTTGATCCGAAAACTGCCTGCAGTGGAAACCCTCGGGTGTGCCACTGTGATTTGCTCGGATAAAACAGGAACCCTTACCCAGAACGAAATGACAGTAACAGATGGCTGGATAAAGGGGAAACATTTCAAAGTGTCTGGTGAGGGATATACCCCGGCAGGCAGGTTTTCGTTGAACGGCCAGGTTGTAAACCCCCTTGATGACCCTGGTTTATCACTTCTTTTGCATGGGGGTGTTCTCTGTAATGATGCAATGCTTGAGGAAACGAAAGAGGAAAGTAGTGGCCAGTCATGGCGTATGGTAGGTGATCCCACAGAGGGAGCGATGGTTGTTGCAGGTGCCAAAGCGGGTTTATGGCGTAAAGATTTGGAAGAAATATTTCCGAGAGTCATGGAAATACCTTTCGATTCTGATCGGAAGAGAATGACTACAATCCATGAGATTAAGAAGAGCAGCGTTCAGGGAAGGAAGCTGTCATTCGACGTCCCTCCTGTCATGGTTTTTGTCAAAGGGGCTCCTGACGTGGTGCTGAAAATCAGTGATTCGATTATTGAGAATGGCAAGCCGGTGAGCCTTACCGATGAAATACTCAAAGAGGTTTTAGCAGAGAATCAAGATCTCGGCCAACAGGCGCTCAGGGTTCTCGGTGTTGCATACAAACCCATGGATGATCTCCCCGATAGGTGTGATTCGGAAAGTGTAGAGAAGGGACTAACCTTTGTCGGGCTTATGGGGATGATCGATCCTGCTCGTCCAGAGGTAAAAGCTGCGGTCAAGATTGCCCAGGGCGCAGGCCTCAAGAGTGTTATGGTTACCGGCGACTATAAAGATACTGCTGAAGCTATTGCCAGAGAGATTGGCCTGCGTACTCCTGATGGACTTGTTCTCTCAGGTAGTGAACTTGATAAAATGAGCGAAGGAGAACTTGTCAGGGTGATCGAAAGGGTTGATGTATGCTGCCGAGTCTCACCACAACACAAGACAAAAATTGTCAGTGCATTTAAGGCAAAAGATCATGTAGTTGCCATGACAGGTGATGGTGTAAATGATGCTCCTGCATTGAAACTGGCCAATATCGGTATTGCCATGGGTATTACCGGGACGGATGTAACAAAAGAAACGGCTGATATGGTCCTTACCGATGACAACTATGCAAGTATCGTTTCTGCCATAGAAGAGGGAAGGATCATTTACTCAAATATCCGGAAATTTGTTTATTTTCTCCTTGTCTGCAACATAGGTGAGATCCTGATAATCTTCTTTTCCATGCTGCTTGGCATGCCGATCCCCTTGCTGCCCATCCAGCTCTTGTGGCTGAACCTTGTCACTGACGGAGCGCCTGCTCTTGCCCTCGGTCTTGAAAAAGGCGAGCCTGATATCATGGAGCGGCCACCACGGCCAACAAAAGAACCGGTTATCAACAAGGAGATGCTAACAGGACTCATTGTAGTGCCTATCGTAGATACCATTGCTGTATTAAGCGTTTTTGCCATTGGCCTTGCCCAATACCCCAATCACGTTGAGAATGCCCAGACTATGGCCTTTATGACTCTCTGTGTATCAGAATTGTTCAGAGCGTATACTGCCCGGTCCGAGCATTACAGCGTATTCAAGATTGGAATTTTCTCTAACCGGTCAATGCAATGGGCCGTTGCCAGCTCACTCTTCCTTGTCCTTATAACGGTTTATGTGCCCTTTCTCAGACCTTTTTTTGATACAGCCCCATTGAGCCTTGATGATTGGTTAACAATGATCCCATTTACCCTTGCAGCTCCAGTGGCTGCTGAAATTGTGAAGATCTTTTTGAGAAGAGGCAAGGCAGCACACAGGTGAAGGCGAGAGCTTAAAGCAACTCTGCCATATATAAGATTTTATACATCTACCCTGATGGGGAGAATGACTGTAGGGATGCCGTCCCACTGAAGGCGCCTCTGTATCGAATAGGCTGTTTCGTTGTGGAGAATTTTTTGAAAAGGGTTTTCATGTTTGAAGACAAGTCTTCCTGTGAAAACTGTTGAACGGGGGAATTCTTTTACAGTTTTTTCAACAAGTTCAGTTACATGATCAACGACATCTGTGGCTACATCAGTACGGTAATCGGCAGGAAACCCATGGGCCCTGGTGATCTTCACGTATCTTTCAAGATCATTTTTTACTGACGCCTGTAATGCGTCTAGCCCTGCAATGCCCTTGAATGTCCCAGAATCGACTTCTGCAACAGAAACAAAAACAAAATTTTTATAGACACCAGGAAAATTTTTCACGATAGAAAGCAGTGTATGAAGCCCGAAACCATTATAACGGCTCACAAGGAGTATTGCTGTCATCTCATTTGGATCGACAGGGTTGGTATTGAACGGATTGACAGCTGGAATATCCGAAAGGGTCTCCTCCAGGTGCTTCACGCTGTTTCTGACCTTTGTGTAATGTCCGCGGATGAGGTAGCACAAACCTATGACAGCAGAGGTAATGACCAAAGTTACCCATCCTCCTTCGCCGAATTTTTCATAGATAGTCACACAGAGGATTGTGAGGCAAAGGATAAGGCCGATAATGTGGATGATAATATGCTGTTTCCATTTCGTATCTCTTTCCCTGTTTTTCTGAAAGAAACGAATCATGCCATATTGTGAAAGGGAGAATGTCACAAAAACATTGATGGAATACATTACCACCAGGGCTGTAATGGATCCTCCAGTATATAGGAGAAGGATAATAGCAGCAACTCCCATGAGAATGACGCCGTTTTGCATGGTAAGGCGCTCAGAAAGTGAAGCGAATCGACGGGGGAGCCATGAGTCTATGGCCATGTTAGACATCACCCTTGGTCCGTCGATGAAGCCTGTCTGCGCACCGACAACAAGAAGCGCTCCCTCTGAGAGAATGGTAATAAGGGCTATTGTCCCACCCATAGGCCAATTAGAGAAGACCTCTCCAGCCAGTATGGCATTGAGTGTTTTCCCATCGGCAGGACTGATTCTAAAAAGAAGATAGCATACAAGAAGCCCGCCTGCAGTTATAGCCAAGGAAGACGCAAGGTAGACCATGGTTCGTTTTCCTGTGTGTACTCTTGGTTCACGCATGATTTGCATTCCGTTCGATACAGCTTCAATACCAGTATATGTACCGGCGCCCATTGAGAAGGCACGAAGAAAGATACCAAGAACCCCGAGGAAACCAAGGGTTGCTACACCATTCTTGAGATTCGAAGAGACCTCATGAACAAGGGGTTTGATCTGACCAGTATGGGTGAGTATGCCGTAGCCAATCAAAAGGGTATGGGTAACAACAAAAATAATAAAGATTGGTGCCAGCATACTGACTGATTCCTTAACACCCCTGAGATTAAAAATGACGAGAAGGATAATTAAAAACGCAACAAACATGAGTTTGTATTTTTGTAAATAGAGGGGCAGGAAACTAAATATGGCGTCCCCACACGAAACAAGAGAGACGGCAATGGTTAACATGTAGTCAACAAGAAGGGCAGAACCTGAGATTACACCAGCTGTTTTGCTGATAGTATGCGTTGAAACAATATATCCGCCACCTCCGTGGGGGAAGTGTTCAATAATCCGGGAGTAGGCATATGAAATAATAAGGACCGTTAGAGCTGTTCCAATTGCTAAAAAGATGGCAAGGTAGGTATGTTCCCCCAGCGTGCGGAAAGCTTCCTCAGGGCCGTAGGATGAGGAAGAGAGACCGTCAGCTCCGAGACCGATCCATGCAAGGATAGGTATAAGCGATAATTTATGAAAGATTGATGGCTGTCTAACGTCTTTGGGAGCACCAATGAGGCTTCTTCGAATCTTATGGAAGATGTTTGGCTTTTGCTCGTTTATGTGGTGGTTCATATTGTTTCCCGAGGATTCGGTTTTTCGAAGGTGGTTTTTTTGAAGTTACTTAGTCGGGTGTGCAGTCTGAGGCGCTCTGACATTGAGGTTATATTAACTCCATGACTGGTGAAATGCAACACTGCGTGTAGAATCAGCGCGACACAACAATTTTGAAACAGGGAAAAGTTACTTCAGCTTCCGGGATAGCCTGCATGATCGTTGCAAATTCTCAACAGTGAAAAATTCGACTTTTAAAAATATCTGTAGAATCTGACCGAATATGCTGCTAAACTGCTTCATAGACACAACAAG
>MVQO01000108.1 GCA_002067585.1 Syntrophorhabdus sp. PtaB.Bin027 | reverse complement strand
GAAAGTACGATATTTCTGACGAATTATCTCCTCTCATCCCAGGGTGACAGAATGGCCATGGCCCATGCAGTGGAGGGCCGGTTTCCTTTTCTCGATTATCGTGTTGTTGAGTTTGCTACCAGGGTACCACCAACCTACAGACTCATGGGACTCAAGGAGAAATTTATATTGCGTGAAGCAGCTCAAGACGTGATTCCACCTGAGCTTGCAAATAGACCAAAACACCCGTACCGTGCACCTATAAGCAAGTGTTTCTTTGGTGATCAACACTTGCAATATGTTGATGATCTTCTTTCTGAATCAAGCCTTAAAGAAAAAGGGTATTTCCATCCCGAAAAAGTGGCAAAACTGGTGGCCAAGGTGCGTCGACAGGATGGGCAACTTCTAAGCGAGCGGGAAAATATGGGCCTCATCGGCATCCTCTCAACACAGTTACTGGACGAAATGTTCATCAAGAACTTTCCATATCGCCCAATAATCGAGCCCGAGAAGGTGAAAGTGTATGACTTTAGAGCTAAGTAATAGCTGTAAGCTCAAAGCTCATAGCTCATAGCTCATAGGGAAGAATCAGATGGGGTTTGCATTCGAGGATTTGATGGTTTATCAAAAGTCAATGGAATTTTCCATTTCGGTAATAAACGTTATAGATAATATAAAAACGCCACGAAAGCATTACCGGCTTATAGAACAACTCGAATCTTCCTGTACCTCAATCGCCTTGAATATTGCCGAGGGAAAAGGACGATTTTCAAAGAAAGAGTTTAAGCAATTCCTGTATATTTCACGCGGTTCTCTTTATGAAACTATAACCATGCTTGATATCTTTGAAAGAAAAAAATGGTTGGATGAAGAAACTTATTTTGGATTATATGAGAAGGCAGACGAGATTAACAGAATGCTTTCTGGGTTGATTGCTTCACTAAGTTAATAACTCAGCTTTTACTATGAGCTTACAGCTTACAGCTATCAGCTGCTACTCTGGAGGATATTTTGAAACTTTGTTACCTCAAGCGGAGCGTACCTCCTACCTTAAACATTCTTCATATCCGGAAATACATAGCAAGGATGAAATTTGATGAAAAAAACTGAAACCAACATAAAAATATGTACTCGCTGCATTCTCCCTGAAACCTTCCCCAATATTACATTCGATTCCGATGGCATCTGCAACCACTGTCGAAAGGAGGAGCCTGTGTTAGCCAGGGCTCCCGCCAGGAAAGCTGACTATCGGCAAAAGCTTGACGACCTTGTGGCCTCCACCAGGGGGAAAGCTCCCTCCTACGATGCTATTATGGCATACAGCGGAGGTAAAGATTCAAGCTATACCTTAAAGCTTTTACGTGAGCGTTATGACTTGCGAATTCTCGCCTTAACATTCAACAATCACTTTGTTTCACCAACTGCCTTCGAGAATATCCGGGCTGTCACCGACGCACTTCAGGTTGATCACATCAGTTTTAAACCACCGTGGCCCTTGATGAAGTCCCTCTTCGGCCTCACGGCTCAGGAGGACATATTTTCCGCGGCAACCCTGCTCCGTGCAAGCTCTATCTGCACGGCGTGTATCACTTTTGTTAAAAGCCTTACCCTTAAGTTGGCCATAGAGATGTCGATTCCGCTTTCTGCTTTTGGCTGGTCACCTGGCCAGGCCCCTATCCAGTCGGCCATAATGAAAACAAACGGCCCCCTGATCCGCCAGAATCAGAAAACCTTGTCGGCCAGTCTTCCCCCTGAGTTGCGTTCGCAGGTCGCCTCCTACCTCCTACCTCCTGCCTATTACGATTTGTATAAGGACAGGTTTCCTACCAACATTCACCCCCTTGCCTTTTTCGATTACGATGAAGAGAAGATTAAGGGAGAACTCGAAAGCATTGGTTGGGAGGCGCCCACAAATACAGACACGAACTCGACCAATTGTTTGCTCAATGCGTTCGCCAACCAGGTACACCTTGAGCGCCTGAAGTTCCACCCCTATGTGTGGGAAATAGCAAACATGGTCCGCCAGGGGGTTGTGCCCAGAGAAGAAGGGATCGAAAAAATCTACACCCCACAAAATTCCGAGATAGTCGAGTACGGGCGAAAGAAATTAGGTCTTAAATAGATACAAGCTCAATAATGGCTTTCCTGTTAGCACACAGCTTACAACTCTCAGCTATGAACTGATTTTCCAACCCATCTCCTCCTTGACTATCTATTAAGTAAGGACTATACTGATAGTAAGATTTAAATAGTATGTAAGGAAATTAACAATGGCCATTACTGCAAAAGTTACCTCAAAAGGTCAAATAACAATACCTTTACAGGTACGAAAATTACTCAAGGTGGACCCGGGATCTGTGATCATATTCGAGACAGAAGAAGACAAAGTGCTTCTGAAACCAGCGAAAACATTAAGTGAGTTTCGAGGGATACTAAAAGGCAAAGCTACGCATGCCGATTTTGACAAGATAAGGGCAGCCGCAAAGAAGCACGTTGCTGAAAAGGTGAGGAACGATGAGCGATGATACCAGGGTGGTTGTGGATACCAACCTCCTTGTTCGCTATCTCACCGAAGACGATCCTGCCAAAGCTATGTCCGTCGACGC
>MVQO01000107.1 GCA_002067585.1 Syntrophorhabdus sp. PtaB.Bin027 | reverse complement strand
GACAGAGGAGGATGGCCTGCCTTCCGAAGCCTCGGCATAGGCAGACGCAGGCCCCGGGAATAGACTGAAAGGAGAACAGACCATGGGAATGTACCCGGAGATAGATGATAAGCTGTTGAGCCTTGAAGAAGCTGTAGGGCGTTTTATCAAAAATGGTTCTCAGATCGCCATCGGTGGTTTTACAGTCACCAGAAATCCAATGGCTCTTGCCTATGAAATTGTTCGACAGGGCATCAAGGATATTCACCTCGTATGCCACTCTCATGGCCAGGCCCTCGATATCCTGATTGGGGCAGGATGCGTAAGCAGACTTGAGATAGCCTATGGTGGGAACGGCAGGTACGCTCCAACGTGCATACGGTTTAAAAAGGCAATTCAGCGTGGCGAAATTCAGTTCGAGGATTATTCGAACTACCAGATGAGCCTCCGTTTTTTTGCCGGTTCGCTCGGAATCCCATTTATCCCGACAAAATCAGGCCTGGGAAGCGATCTGATCGATATAGAGGGTTTTCTCCCTGAGATCAGGAAAGAAGAGAAGGTGGCTTCGAAAAAGTATGTGGTCACGCAGAATCCATTCAACGGGGAGGATGACAAAGTGTTGCTTTTGCCGGCACTTAACCCTGACGTAGCCATCATGCATGCCCAGTATGTGGGTGAAGACGGTACGGTTCGGATAAAAGGCCTCACATTTGCCGATATGGAGCAGGCAAAATCAGCTGACGTAGTCATTGTTACCTGCGAAGAGATTGTACCAAGATCATTCATTCGCCTCGATCCTGACCAGAACTCACTTCCGCCATTTTTCGTGGACGCCATCGTGAAAGTACCATACGGCGCCCATCCTACGGCTGTATACACTTACTATGATTATGATCCAAAACATCTCAACCTGTACAAAAAAGTGGCTGAAGATGACAAGGCCTTTAAGGTCTACCTTGATGAATGGGTATATGGCGTGAGGTCACATCAAGAGTATTTAGAAAAAGTAGGGAACACTGCACTTTTTCAGATAAAGGCAAATCCCATCCTCGGATATGCTGTAGGGCTTGACAGAAAATAGGGAGGTTTCACGATGGCCGCATACACAGACAATGAAATGATGGCCCTCGCTGCAGGGCGTTTCATCAGGAACGGTGATATCGTATTTGCAGGGACAGGTGTGTCAATGCTTGCAGCAACAGCAGCAAAACGGATCTATGCACCAAAAGCAGTGGTGTTTTTTGAAACAGGCGGGATTGATCCATCATTAGAGGAAATTCCCATGGCTGTTGCAGATCCAAGGATCATGTATGGAACGTGCTTAAATTCTGGCCTCATAGAAGCCTTCTCCATTGTTGGACACCGCAAGCTCCACACTATTGCATTTCTGGGCGCAGCACAGGTTGATAAATATGGAAACCTCAACACAACTGTAATTGGCGACTATCACAAACCAAAGACACGTTTTTCCGGAAGTGGTGGTGCCTGTGATGTGGCTTCATTGGCATCAGGTGTAATTACCTTCATGCAACACCAGAAGCGGCGGTTTGTGGAGAAACTTGACTACCTTACGAGCGTTGGTTGGTACAAAGGAGGGGATTCGAGGCGAAGACTTGGCCTTCCCCGGGGCGGGGCTCTGGCTGTGGTCACAAACCTCGGCGTAATGAAATTTCACGAAACAACAAGAGAGATGTATCTTGCCGAGTATTACCCGGGTATCACTGTAGACAAGATCGTGGAGAACACCGGATTTCTCGTTGATACATCCCGTGCAGTTGAGGCAGCTCCGCCTACTCCTGAGGAATTGAGGATCCTGCGGGAAGAAGTTGATCCGCAGAAGCTGATACTTTAACAGGCATTTTTTTATAATATGGAGGTTTGAAAGACATGGATATCCCTGACAACCCTGTTCATGAGGAACTGGAAAAGCTCCCCAAAGAGACGCTCATTGAACTCATAAAAATGTATTCACGAAACTGGCACACCTGCGACGGTCTCTGGTTCTCAGGGGTTGAAGAGCAGTACGGTACTGAGAAGGCGCTCGAAATTGACATTAATATGTGGAGCATCTCCTCGCGGCTCGAAGCAAAAAGGATTAAAGAGGTTCTTGCTATCCCTGATAATGCAGGCCTTGACGAGGTATTGAGAGCTATCAACTTTATGAGCTGGGCTGCCAAATGTTCTTACCGGATAGATAAGAATGGGGATTCAGCCCTTCTTACCGTGATTTCTTGTCCACCTCAGGAAGCACGAATCAAAGCCGGCAAAGGTGTATTCGCCTGCAGACCTACTTTCGAACTCGGTTTTGGTAACGTTGCCAGGGTGATCGATCCGAGCGTAAAGGTGACATGCAAATATTGCCCTCCCGGCCCTTACCCAGCTGATAGCTGGTGTCAGTGGGAATTTAAGGCAAAAACGTAAAATCGTTTGTTCTCAAGGACTGCCGCCCTAATACCAAGATGAAGCACGCAGGTGCCACAAAGCAGGGCTATGAGACAAAAACAGTCATCTCGTGGGCTTTTTATGACTGGGCAAATTCAGCTTATGCAACAACAGTCATGGCAGGCTTTTTTCCAGTTTTTTTCAAGCAATACTGGAGTGCTGGCACTGATGTTCATGTCAGCACATTCAACCTTGGAACAGCTAACTCCCTTGCAAGTGTAATTGTAGCTCTTCTTGCACCAGTTCTTGGCTCCATTGCAGATCAATGGGGAAATAAGAAAAGATTTCTTCTTTTTTTTGCGGTTATGGGTATGGTGATGACAGGTTCTCTTGGATTTGTTGCAAAGGGTGAATGGCTCGTGGCAATATTCCTTTACGCCTTTGCCAATATAGGCTTTACCGGTGGAAATGTTTTCTATGATTCCCTCATGGTATGCATTGTTGAAAAAAAGAAGATGGATTTTGTTTCTGCCCTTGGATACTCCCTAGGGTATCTTGGTGGCGGGATTCTTTTTGCCATCAATGTGGTCATGGCTCTGAAACCACATCTATTCGGCTTCCCATCTGCTGTTGAGGCAATCCGCATATCATTTTTCAGCGTAGCAGTCTGGTGGGCTCTATTCTCCGTCCCTATCTTTCTTTTTGTCAGGGAGCCGAAGGTACGGACTGCACAATCTGTCACAGATGCGGCGCGTTCCGGAATGAAGCAACTCTTTTCCACATTCCGAGAAATCAGAAAACTTAAACACATTTTTCTTTTCCTCGTTGGTTACTGGTGTTATATCGACGGTGTCGATACAACAGTGATCATGGCGGTAGACTACGGACTCTCATTGGGGTTCGATCAAACAGTTCTCATTAAGGCCCTTCTAATCACCCAGTTTATTGGTTTCCCTGCGGCAATTCTTTTTGGTAAGATTGGAGAAAAACTTGGCACCAGAATCGGTATTTTTATTGGAATTACTGTCTATGTCGCTGTGGCTATCTGGGGTTATTATATGAATGACCCTGCCGAGTTTTATGTCCTTGCAATTGCTGTCGGCCTTGTTCAGGGAGGAGTGCAGTCTTTGAGCCGATCATTGTATGGAAAGATGATACCCTCGGAAAATGCAGGAGAGTTCTTCGGTTTCTACAACATGCTCGGAAAGTTTGCGGCAGTCCTCGGGCCTTTCCTCATGGGTATTACAAGTTTGCTCACCGGCAATGCCCGTTGTTCAATATTTGCAATCATTTTTCTTTTCGTGACCGGGGCATTTATGCTCGCCTTTGTAAAAGAAAATAGTCCACGTTGAAGAGATACAGGATGAATACAACAACGATATTTCCTTTTCGCCCTCCAAGAAATTGCAGCCTTTTTATAAAATTCGTTCAATACATTCTTGAGCCCATTATGCTCCCTCTCATTCCAAAGATATCAAGAATAGAGATCAATCCAATCAACCTATCTCTCTTAAAAAGTTTCAAAGGGAAACGGGTTATTTTGATTTCTAACCATGCAGAAATGACAGAGCCGTATGTAATATTTGCCCTTTCCCGGATGGTGGGTGAAGAATTTAACTACCTTACGACTCGGGAGGTTTTTGAAGATTATTATCCTGCTGGAAGGCTCCTCCAGGCCCTGGGGTGCTACTCGGTAATCCGCGGAGCGCCAGATAGGAATTCCTTGCGTGCAACATCAGAAATTCTCGTAAAAGGAAAGAACTGGCTCGTCATTTTTCCTGAAGGAGTCTCAACTGGAGCAAGCGATGTGTTAATGCCCTTTCAGCCAGGCATAGGTCAATTTGCTTTTCGAGCTTATGATGAGTTGACCAAAAAAGGGGAGAAACCCGATATTTTTTTTGTTCCCATAGCCATCAAAACATTCTATATACACAACATGGATCTCCCCATCGATCGTGCACTCAGGCGTCTCGAGACAAAACTGCTCCCTGGAACAGATCAGGGAAAAAGAGATTACCAGGAGCGTCTCGTCACTCTGGGAGAAGCCATGCTTGTATCCAAGGAACAAGAATACGGCGTATCGCCACAACCAGGGACATCACTGAGTCAACGGATCAGCACCATGAAGGAAGTGATCATTGCCGCAACGGCAAAGGAGATTGGCGTTGAAGATCACCCCAAGCATATCCTGCCCGATCGCCTTCGAGATCTCATTAACACTCTCGATCAGTATATCCATAGGCAAAACCAGGCAAAAGACACCGAAGAGTCGGCAAAGGCCCTGCGAGAGAGGGCAAAGATGCTCCGTCACAGCCTCGATACAGCAACCAACTTTATGGCCCTCGACCACCAGTACCTTGAACTCCCGATGACAACCGAACGGTTTCTTGATATTGTGGGACTCCTTGAACGGGAGACATTCGGAAAAAGGAGGTTCTGGGGGCAGAGAAAGGCAGTTATCGAGGTTGGTTCACCGGTGAATCTGAATGATTTTGCATACCAATACAGGGCAAGCAAGAAAGACGCTTTCCTGACAATCTCGCGTGCCCTTGAAGCAAAGGTTCGAAATATGTTACAGGAACTATCACAGTGTTCAGAACTTTTGCAGCAATTGAAAAAGGATGGGTAGGAGGATGAACATCCGTGTTGGGCATGCCCCTCAAACACGCCCATTCGCACAAGCGGTAACCTTCGCTCGCGCTTAACTTCAGAACTTTTGCTTGCTCAAAAAGCCAAGCTTCCTTGTCTTGTGACAGTTTGCTCAGCAAAACCAAACACCATGTCTCATGATTTATTTGGTTAAGTAACTAAGATTGTAATCAAACACA
>MVQO01000106.1 GCA_002067585.1 Syntrophorhabdus sp. PtaB.Bin027 | reverse complement strand
GATCAACCAGGTATGATGTTAAATGATTACTAATGAAATAATAATAAATTATTATTATTTTCCAAGAGACAGCAGATAAGTTCTTAGATTGATTTTCCGGTTGGTCAATCCAAGCTTACTGCGAATGTGATGTCTATGAACATTGATTGCGCTTTCTGATACACCAAAGGCTCCTGCAATTTCTTTTACAGTCTTGCCATCTCTTATGAAATCAGCTACCCGAATTTCGGCCGGGGTAAGTCTCTCTTGGATCAAAGTCAATTTTTTTGCAAAGGGGGAGACAATGTTTTGCAGGTTTGTTTCGAGAACATCAAGATAAATCTTTTGCTCTTCATCAAGGCGCCGTTGTTTTAAGGATTCAACATAGGGCAGGATCAATTTTTTAACATTGAGCAGGATATTGTCCTCAAGCTCAGCCCTGTCTTTCTCACGTTGTTCCAACAGGACTTTGAGGGCAGTGTTGACTTCTTCAAGGCGAAGAGATTTCATTTTGAGTTCCTTCTCAGCTTCCTTTCTGTGGGTGATATCCCGCACGACACAGAGAATATTTGTAGGAAGACCGTCAGCGTTACGGAGGAAGGAGGCTTTGACTTCGACCCATCGTGTTGTGCCGTCATATCGGACATATTCCAATTCGAGTACCCTGAACCTGAAAGGATCGCTCTGTCCCTCATGCTCTTTTGCAATCTCTTCCATGAAAACGTTCATAACAACATCATAGGAGGAGGCTGTTAACGCATCCCTGAGGGACCGCAAAGGAACATGGCCTGGTTCAGGGCCACGCAGGCGTTCAATCGATGGACTGATATAGGTAAAATTGAGATCCATGTCCATCATCAGGATAATGTCAGATACATTTTCAGCGAGAAGGCGATAGCGAGCCTCACTCTCCTGCAAGGCCAGATCTTTTTGTTTGTGCTCGGTGATATCCATCATCATCCCTGTTATGGTGTCTGATTCCAGGGTTGCACTCAAGAGAATATGAAGGGGATAACCTGAATGTGTGACGAATTCCACTTCATAGTTGCTGACCTTTTTGTTTTGCTTGATGAATTCCAAAAAAAGCGTTCTGTCTTCTCTGTTTTTATAAAACGATGGAGAACCCCCTGATTTTGCGTCTTCCAGTGTTGCAAAGCCTAACATGTGTAAGCATGTATTATTGAGGTACAGGATATCACCGTCAAGATTGGTCTGATAGACACCGACAAGGGCATTTTCAACGAGGTTTCTGTATCGTTTTTCACTCTCCATTAACATGACTTCGCTTCTCTTGCGCTCTGTAATATCTCTTAAATATGCAAGAGAAGCTGGCTCTCCATTATAGGTAATGGCTGCGGAAGAGGCTTCGATGTAAATTATGGCCCCATTCTTTTGGATTCCTTTGAATTCGTATTTCGAAGGAACTTGATGATTTCCCTTCTGTCGCCATCGGTTATATTCAGTTACCATTTCATAGTCATCAGGGTGCACTGTGAGATCATGTGTCTTCCCGATGACCTCTTCTATACTTTTGTAACCGAACATATCCAGAAACTTCTGATTGACATATACATGCCGGTTACCCTGCATTATGGCTACGCCATCATTGGAATGCTCAATGGCTATCCTGAAGTTGTCATCGGGTCCTGTTGGTTTGCCTTTGCAGATAAGGTTATTTTTTCTCATGGAAATGGTTCAATTATATATACACTATTTTCGGACATGATTCCTATGGAGAACTCCAGGACCACTTCCCGGCCAGGTTCGGCTAAAAAAGTGTTTAAAACAGTTTTGTTTACCAGTGCATAAAAGCCCTGATGCATCTTTTTCCCAGCCATGGACAGAAGCAATCCGCTTCAGTTATTTAAAATTGAATGGTTCTGCAATTAAAGCTGAATAATTTATGATATAAATCCAAATAGTGCCATCAGCGTATCGTTTCAGGTTTTCGACTGGTCAATCTAATGGAATATTCTGAGCCAATCTTTTTCCATACAATAACGGGAAACGGTTACCTGGATATGATGCGAATGTGAACCTGTACGTTGCCATCTGTTGTCTCTTCTGTTATTCCAGGGTCCTTCAGATAACCTATGGCTTGCAGGCGATTGAGAAGCACTGATAACTTTTGGGCCGGGCAATGTACTGTCAGGGTTTGAATGCCATCTCGATATTCCTTCCTTGTTACGACAAACCCGGATTCACGTAGTAGATTTTCAGCGTCTGTTGACGCTGAAAAGATATTTTCTACTGAAAGAGTTATTGTGATGCTGGCTGGGATTTGAACCTCAGCTTTACGGTGTCCAGGTGCGAGTTGAAAAACCTTTTTTTCTCGCTCTTGTTTTCTTTCGTTATCAGTTGACACGCTGACATCTTTCTCTTTTGCAATTAACGGGGCAGCGGCAGGAGGTGCAACTCCAGTTGCAACCGGAGCCTCAGCTTTTTGCTCCATAACAAGCCCAGAAGAAGGCCTTCGGGCTTCAGTCTGGACAGGTGGTTTAACATGCGGTTCTTTTCTGTCAAACTTCTCTTCATCGATTTTTGTCTCAGAAAGCCGCAGGTCTTTTATCTCTTCTTTTTGCCTGTCCACAGTTGAATCTTTGGAAGGAGATTCAATCGTTGCCGGAGGTGGTGTTTGATATGTTTTTATCTCTGGACCGGAGGTTTTGTACGCATAGAGGCCCAGAGCGACGACACAAAGGGTCGCTAATGCCTCGATGGGAATCTTGACATGAAAGGGATAAAAGAGCCTCTTCAGTATACTGCCTTTTTCCGGTGCCTCTTCGCGAACTTGCGCCATGATCTTCTGGGTGAACCATGGGGGTGGTTCAATTTCCGGGAGACCCTCAATAATGGCAATCGCTTTCTCCAAGTCAGCAAGAGCAGATGAACATTTTGGACATGTGACAAGATGATCATCAACAAGCTTTCTCTCTTCAGGAGATAGCATTCCTTCCTGGTAAGCTGCGATTTTTTCTTCAATCTCTTTGCATGTCATCTTATATCACCAACCACGCGCTTGAGGCAGTTCTTCATGGCTTCTCTTGCCCTGAACAAACGAGATTTTATTGTACCTTCAGGTACGCCCAAGATATCACGGATCTCATCGTAAGAAAACTCCTGAATATCCCTTAGTACAAGCACTTCCCTGAATTCATCAGGCAGGGTATCGATGCACTTCTGAACTTCTGACTGTAATTCTTTTCTTTCGAGTTGTTCGAGGGCAGTCTCTTCCTGAGAGGCTGGACTGTCATATACCTGATTGGCTTTAGTATCCACCGGGGCATCAATAGGTACTCCTTCATGATGGGATATGTATCTTGTCTTTTTGAGCTGGTTTCTTGCCTGGTTTAAAGTGATTCGCGTTAACCATGTGGCAAATGATGCTTCGCCCCTGAATTTCCTTATTGCTTTAAATGCTGAGAGAAACGCCTCTTGAGTTATCTCGCATGCTTCTTCATAGTCCCCTGTCATTCTGTATGCCATATTTAGCATCTTTTTCTGATACCTTTCCACCAGTACCTGAAATGCATTAACATCGCCTTTTTGACACATGGACACGTGGTGATTATCATCGTTTTGTTGGGGCTTGTTTCTGTCGCTCTCTCTTTTAGACAGGCTGATCATGTATTTTGTTCCCGGGCGCTTTTTTCAAGATGGGTCGTTGATTATAACCTTTTTCTTGCCCGGGATATCGATTATGAATTCATCAATTAGGCCTCGTTTTCCAGCTGCATCAGATGCTATTTCAAACTTGGCATATAGTCCATCCAGGGTATATATGTCGTAGAGCAGATCATAGATGTATGCTGCAAAAATATTACCCGGAAACTCATAAGGCCCTGTTATTGTGAGCTGTTTTATCTCACACACGTGCCTGCCTTCCTTTTCCGCCTCACTCTTAAAGTGGAGTGCCTTTTCAATTGTTGAAAAAACACCAAAAACACCTTTTCCGAAAATCATTGCATCACATACGGCATAAGCATCCATTGACCTGCTCCTGTTTTCCATGAATCAAATATACAATGTATAGACAATAAAAGTAGGAACGATTTCAATAGAAAAAGCCTATACAATCAATATGTATAGGCCTGAAAGCAAGTTGACGCAGCGCACAGTCTATGAATTGAACTCTAAACTCTCCATCCTGTTCTACTTATGTCCCATCCTTAGCATTGCTATTGTTATTAATAAGGATACACATAAACCCTCGGTGCAGGTGGATAATAATAGTAGTAATATCGTGGCGGAGGAGGAGGTGGTGGCGGAGGAGCATAGTATACAGGAGGAGAGGCAGCACTGCTGAGAACAGAACCAAGAAATAAACCTCCTAAAATGGCCCCGGGAATCCACCAGCCATTTCCATGATGATGACCACGGTAACCACCGTAATACCCCCGGCAATAACCGCTCGAAGGTAACGCAATAACTGCAACAAGTGCAACCGCCAATGTAATTAGGAAAATTTTTTTCATGTTCAACCTCCTGTGCTACTTTTTCTATGATTCAGGGACTTCATATTTTGTATGTCCGTATTCTTTTGATAGCAAGCTGGATGCCATTATTCCATATAATGCAATTTAGTGAAAATATTGACTATTTGTTATATTAAGGAGCACAAAAATAGGTGAAAAATGTCGAAGAAAGGATTCTTTTACGACAAATGTGTCGAAACACAATACTGGAAAATTGGCTACACAATGATATCAAGAAGGGAATCGAATATCTCTTCCTGTGCTTTGACTGACTTGAGGTTTGCCTCATAACCTCTTTTAGCAATTAACACATCTGTTGTTTCCATTGAAAGGTCAACGTTTGAACTTTCATGGGTTTCACCATCCGGGTCATGAAAGGTTGTTCCGGGGGCGTTATCAGGAGTTATGTTCAGTACTGGTAGACCTAAACCATCCTCTACTGCAGCTGACTTTTTGGCCTTATATGAATCTGTATTGCTGTTGGCTATATTACGGGCAGCATTTTCCAGTTTCCTCACAAACATCCAAAGGCCAGATACTGATGCACTCAATCCATTGATCATATTTACATTATCGGTTTGCCTCTTAACGGCCTAAGTGATTAATATCACGTATGAGTTTATAATTTATTCTTCGAGAGCGATACGTTCGGGACAGGAACAAATATTTCCTCTTTGTCCCCTGTGGAAAGCGATGAGGGTCATTTCCATGTTTTTTGCCAGCTCTACTGCAAGGGAGGTGGCTGAAGACACTCCTGTAACGATCTCCATGTTAAGCAGCGCAGCTTTTGATACCAGTTCATAGCTTAAACGTGAGCTTAAAATAAGAATCTTAGCTTCATCTGCTTTTCTGGCCAAAAGAACCTTGCCGATTGATTTGTCAAGGGCATTGTGCCGGCCAATATCCTCAGAAAGGGCGAGGAGTGTACCGTATCTGTCAAAAATACCAGCAGCATGTGTTCCGCC
>MVQO01000105.1 GCA_002067585.1 Syntrophorhabdus sp. PtaB.Bin027 | reverse complement strand
CGGGTGGCGGAGGACCCCATAGAAAGGCATCTGGCCCTAGCGGACCAGGTGGGCCTCCTGGCAGGTAGTTGAAAGTTTGTATCGCCCTCTCTGAGAGTGAAAGTTTACAAAATTTCTTTACGAAGCATACAAACTGGGGGAGGCAACACCCTCCCCCAGTTTGCTTGTAACCTATAAAGACAATCTTAACAGTAAAGCAGGTTTTTCTTTTACGGCTGTATTTCGAAACAAGGCCCGCGGAGCAACAAATTCCCAAACCTGTTCTTGTGATAAAGAAGAAAAACACTATCGAGATCAATGTAGTCAAAAACATCGGTTCCTGCTGCGAGATAAACCGCGGCTGACAGGCCTATCATGCTTTCTGTCATGCAACCAATCATCATCTTCAATTTATGTTTTTTGGCAATGGCCAGGATGGCTGCAGATTCCCCGATACCGCTCTTTGCTATTTTTATATTTACTCCATGGGCAATACCCTCCTCTGCAACACGTTGTGCATCTGACGATGTAATGACTGTTTCATCAAGGATGATCGGGAAGGGTGATAGTTCCTTTATTTCTTTTAATCCCTGATAGTCGTTTCTTGCCAGGGGCTGTTCGAAGAATTCAATTTTGATGTTATTCGCTTGAATGTAGTCTACAAACCTGCAAAATGCCTCTTTGCTATACCCCTCGTTTCCATCGAGGCATAATGTAAATTCTTCCACTGCTTTCCTCAACATATAATGAACCTCGGACAGGACCTTTTTGTCATGTTCAATGTTTCCACTCACCTTAAGTTTATAAACCTTAAACTCCCTTTGAGATGCATACCTGATCCAATGTTCGAGAAAAGACCTGTCGGTTACAAAAGGTATGGTAATATCAGACTGAACGACTCTGTTTTTGCCGCCCCAGTATGCATGTTCTGTCAGTTTTTTGTAAGCTAAGCCTGCTCTGAAAAGGGCAACTTCGATACCGGAGATAGTCATCGGGTATTCTGAGTATTCCGTACGGAATTTCCGTATGGCGGGCTCATAGTGCTGAATGGGAATACCTTGGAACTGTTGCTTCATTTCGTGCAACATGCTGCAGACCACGCCTGTGCTCTCCCTGTTCAGCGAGATACTCGTAGGACACTCCCCTAAACCTGTGGATCCATCGGTAAGGACAACCCGAACGATTATGCTTTGCATCATCCTCTTCTTGCCTTGTGCAGTTGCAAACACAACTCTGAGTGGCCTCACCACACTGCGGAAAGAGATGTCTCTGATCGTGCTCATTCTGTTTTGTCAGTATCCAATTTCTTTAAGAGCTTAGCACTTATACAAGAAGGTGTTTTTCTCTTCAGCCTGTGCCAAGTGATCAGTCCTTTTCATCAGGGTGGTTTGATGTCCTGTTTGGCGCAGAACATGGATCAAGGGAAAGTCCAAACACCATAGCTGACAACAGTTCATCGCATGCCGTGTATGGATCTTTGGTTCTTTCCATTATGCAGTCAAGGTACTTTTCAAATTCAGGGCTGCCTGTTATGCGGTTCAATGTTTCTTCTATGAGTCTGCTTTTGATCATCTCTGTGAGTTGAATCCTGGCTGAATCTCTTTTTCCAGCAACTAAAATATCACCGACTTTCTTACTCCTTCTGTGTTTTTCAATCTCATTGAGGAGCTCGATTATTCCTTTGTTATTTAAAGCTTCCGCCATTATAATGGAGGGCTCCCAACCTTCATTTTTGAATTCCTTCTTTGCAAGACCGATCATGGACCTCAAGTAAGTGACCGCCCTTTCCGCCTCAGGCCGATCTGCTTTGTTGACAACAAAGATGTCTCCTACCTCAAATATTCCAGCCTTGATCGCCTGAACATGATCTCCCAGGCCAGGCACCACAACTATAACCGTTGTATGGACGCACCTGGCAATATCAACTTCACCCTGCCCTACCCCAACTGTCTCAACGATGATATACTCTTTACCCATTGCATCGAGTACATCGATAGCAGACAGCGTAGATTGAGTGAGTCCACCAAATTGGCCCCTGGTCGCCAAGGAACGGATAAATACCTCTTTATCCAGGCTGTGTCTCTGCATACGAATTCTATCACCTAATATTGCTCCTCCGCTGAATGGACTGGTAGGGTCAACAGCAAGTATACCCACTGTTTTCCCATTCAGCCTGAGATCACGGACCATTTGATCTACGATTGTGCTTTTCCCGACTCCAGGGGCGCCTGTAACACCAATTATATAGGCTTTTCCTGTGTACCCATGAAGGGCTTTGAGGATTTCTCTCGTTTCAGGGACCTGATCATCGATATCACGGATTAGCTTCGCAGCAGTCATCACATCACCATTCACAATCTTCTTAACAGTATTGTTGACCATGTTTTATCTCTTTACAATTGACGTGATATAATTGACGATTGACTCTGAAGAACTCTGGGGCGGAAATATTTTTGACACACCGCGTTTTAATAGAGTTTCGGCATGTTGTCTCGGAATGGTCCCGCCACATATAACGGGGATATCATTTAAACCGTTTTGTTTCATCAAGTCCAACAGCATACCTATCTGATCATAGTTGGATGCATGGCTGCTAATACCGATTACATCCACGCTTTCCTGAATAGCTGCACTGACTATCATTTCTGGCGTTTGATAGATTCCGAGATAGACCACTTCCATGCCAGCATCCATGAGATACCTGGACACGATTTCTGCACCTGTGAAGTGTCCGTCGAGCCCGATAACGGAAATGAGAACCTTAATCCTTCGTCTGTCACCCATATGGGCATTCCTCCTGTTTTGGCACATGCTACCGTTACTCCCTGCTATGATAGTTTGAAAGGACAGTCAATCATCTCCAGCGGATCATAATGAAACCCGTGGGCCATGCGTATGACTCCCATAATTTCACCAGCAGTGGCGTATGCTTTTACCGCTTCTATAATAGCTGGCATAAGATTGTGATTTCGATCCTTTTTTGCATCTTTATATAACTGTGCGATTTTATCCTTCAAGATGGACATATCTCTCGTTTCTTTCCATTTTTCTATTCGCTTTGCAATTTCTTCGGAGTCAGATGCCTCAAGTGACTGAATTGGGATGTCATCATCATCTTCAGGAGGAATTATCAGCTCATTCACTCCCACAATTAAACGCTCTCCTGTTTCAATTTCTTTTTGTCTTTTCCTGGCCGATTCATACATCATATTATGGATGTATCCTTTCTTCACTGCCGCAATCATCCCTCCTTCCTTCTCTATCTGCTGTAGAATTTTATATGCCGCATCTTCTACCTCATTGGTGAGACGCTCTACAAAGTATGAGCCAGCGAGAGGATCAGTAACATCTGTCACCCCTGTTTCATCTGAGATGATATGCTGGGTATTCAAAGACATTCTGGCTGCAAAAGCTGATGGCTCAGCGTGGGCATTGTCCAGACATGCATTATCGATTGCAGTACAGCCTGCGATGGCCCCAGCAAGTGTTTGAATAGCACATCGTGCAATATTGTTGTACGGCTGCTGATAGGTCATAGTCCGCCCTGATGTATGGACCGATATAAGCAGCTGGCAGGCTTTCTCAGTTTTTGCATTAAACGTCTCTCTTGCCATCCTTGCATACATCCTTCGCAGAGCCCGGACTTTGGCTATTTCCTCAAAAAACCTGGAACCAATGCTTACGAGCTCATATGGAAGAAGGCCCACATCGTCAAAATCCAGGCCTCGTTCATTGACCAACAATCCGAGCAGTTCCTTGAGCTGTCCGATCTCCACAGCAAGCGCCTGTGCATTGTTGCCGCCAGACTCCTGAAAATGCTGGCTCAGAATGCCACAGCGCATCCGTATCTTGTTTCTTATAATGAATTCCGAAGAATCGAGCCACAGCCTGATATTCAGATCCAAAGGCATATGGTCAGTCTGCCCGAAGGTGTGACAGAACGGATACTCAGTTACGCTCCCATGCACCTCTTTTAAGTCAATCCCACGCTTTTCGGCAAGGGCAACAATATAGGCCAACCTCATACAGGACATGGCTGAAGAGCCAAGGAGGGTAATGGACTGGCCGATCAAAGGTATACCATCCATGAGTTCTTCAAACTCGAGCAATGACACCCCGTGCCAACCCAAAACACCGGCTTCTCTTCTGCCCATGGGATGGTCAGCGTCTATAGGCATAGCAGAAGGCCTATCATGAATAACTAACATCCCTTGCGTTTGGCCCATTTCCCTGTACTTTTTCAAGACCTTGTTGGTTCTTCTTGAAGACCCCAGACCTGCCGTCATTCGCCTAGTCCAGATCCGGTCACGGTATCCGTTTGGATAATATCCGCGAACAAAAGGATAAGATCCCGGATCTCCTATATCCTTCTCATAACTTATGTCTGAAACATCTTTTGGCGTATATACAGGTTTAATCTCATACCCGTAGTCTGTCTGCCTTTTCATCCTTTTTCATGCCTCCGTATTGAACAAACACCCTAAAGAACCTGAAGACTAAACAAGCCCCGGGTAAAGTTCTTAAAAATCACCTGCGACAGTTGCTCAGAATTGATGGCACCCTTCGGATTATACCAGGAATAAATCCAATTGCACATTCCCAGCAGATTGAATGTGACTACAGTAAGTATGTCTTTGTTTAGCCTGTGTCCAACATACAGCGAAAGTGCCTCGGCTATGGTTGAGAAGTATTGTTTTTCCTTAGATTTAATCCTGGATATCCTCAATGCCGAAAGGTTATATGCTTCATTGAGAAGCACTTTAGCAGAGTACATATGAGCAACATAAGCCTCTACGTGATGTCGGATGATATACCTGATTTTGTCTTCCGGATCCCTAATATTCTCAAGATCCTGTTCAAAACCTTCCAACAGGGAATCCATAAAATTGGACAAAATAAAGTAAAGTATGTCTTCCTTGGAGCTGAAATAGTGATACATTCCACCTTTACTCAATTTTGCACTTACTGCAACATCCTCCATGCTTGTTTCCCTGTACCCTTTCGTGCTGTAAAGTCTGGCAGCTGCAGATGCAATAACATTCATTTTACTGTCTGTTTTGAGATGTTTTTTAACCGAATATTTCTCTTTCATTACAAATAGTTTTAATAATCCATCTGGTCGGATTAAACCGACTGGTTGGATTAAAGTACCGGAAATGCAGTTCCTGTGTCAAGAAAAAATAGCATGGGTGAATCTATTAATCAGCGCAGGGAACCCTGATATCAAATTCCACATCCTGGCGAGTCTCCCTTTAGGTTCCTTGACAGAGATAAAAAATCACGGTGGAAACTTTGTTGAATTTCATTGACAACAATACTGCAATTTCATAATATTTTTCGCAATACAAAACTTGGTTCTGCATACAGAATATAACAGGTGCATTTGACAGTACACAACCGCCGTTCGAATTGGAGAGGGGACAGGAGGAGGAAGAATGAAAAAAATTCTACAGGGAAATGAGGCCATCGCCAGGGGCGCCTGGGAGGCAGGTGTAAGCGTTGCATGCGCCTATCCTGGAACACCAAGTAGTGAAATTCTTACCGAAATAGCAAAATACCGTGAGATCTATACAGAGTGGTCACCCAATGAGAAGGTGGCGGTTGAGGTTGCCCATGGAGCCTCTCTTGCCGGCGGAAGGGCTATTGCCTGTATGAAACACGTGGGCCTTAATGTGGCCGCAGATCCGCTTATGACCATCTCATACACAGGCGTAAAAGGGGGTCTTGTTATAGTCGTGGCCGATGATCCAGGCCAGCACAGCTCTCAAAATGAGCAGGACAGCAGGAACTGGACCCGTTTTGGCAAGGTACCTATGCTTGAGCCTGGTGACTCACAGGAGTGCAAGGATTTCACAAAAATTGCGTTTGATATCAGTGAGCGGTTTGACACACCAGTACTGTTGCGTGGCGAGACGAGGGTATCCCATTGTGATTCTCCCGTAGAGTTAAGCGACAGAAAGGAGTCAACTATCCCCAAAGGTCTCCACCAGAAAGATACCCCAAAATTTGTTATGGTGCCCATGTATGCTCGAATTAAAAGGGCTGCCATAGAAGAGAGAACAGCAAGTCTTGCAGAATATGCTGATGCTGAGTTTCCATTCAATATAGCGGAGATTAACGATACATCTGTAGGCTTTATTTCTTCAGGAGCTGCATATCTCTATACGAAAGAGGTTTTTCCTCAATATTCCTTTTTGAAACTCGGAATGGTCTGGCCTCTTCCAAAGAAAATGATTGCTGATTTTGTAAAAAAGGTAAAAAAGATTATTATTGTAGAAGAACTTGATTCATTTCTTGAGACGGAAATCAAATCTATGAATATAAAGGTGTGGCATGGTAAGGACCTGATTCCTGCTATAGGCGAGCTGACCCCTACCATTGTAGAACAATCCCTTGCAAAGGTAGTGACCGGGAAAAAGTATGTCGCACCGAAAGTAAGGGTAAAACCTGACGACCTCCCGAGAAGACCGCCCAATCTTTGCGCCGGTTGCTCTCACAGGCCTCTTTTCTATGCCCTCAAGAAACTCGGACTTTATGTGTTCGGGGATATCGGATGTTATGCCCTTGCCGTTGCACCTCCTCTATCTGCAATGCACGCCTCTACATGCATGGGTGCCGGGGTTGGAGGCGCTTATGGGGCAGGAAAGGTCCTCGGAAAAGAAGGGCTCGGTAAAATCTGCGCAGTCCTTGGAGATTCTACTTTTCTCCATTCAGGTATCACTCCCCTTATGGATGCTGTTTACAACAAAGGTTATTCGACAACCATAATCCTCGATAACAGGATCACTGCCATGACAGGGCAGCAAGAGACTGCAGGAACAGGATTTACCGTCAAAGGCGAGCCTGCATCAATGGTGGACTATGAAGAACTCGCCAGAGCTGTGGGTGTTAAGCACATCAGAAAAGTAGACCCATACAACATTCAGGAGACTATGGAGGTAGTAAAGGAAGAGGTGGCGCGGGACGATGCGTCGGTTATTATAACGATAAACTCCCCCTGTATGCTGTTACGCCGTGCCAAGCCGTTGGAAAAGTTCAAGAACCCTGTTTATGCTATCTCCATGGACAACTGCCGTGGTTGCAAGATGTGCCTTGAGATCAACTGCCCTGCCATAAGCTGGCGAGAAGCTGTCGGTCAAACCAAAGACGGGCATAAAAGAAAAGGGACGGTCTATATTAATCCCGATCAATGCGTAGGCTGTGAAGTCTGTGTACAGATCTGCAAGTACCAGGCGATTATGCCTGATAAGTAACAAAGTGAATCACATAACCTTCGGTGTTCAGAGAAAAACTGAGACTGAAGGAACAATATCTTCCAGAGAGGGACTGGAACGAGGCACGGAAACAGAAGGGGTAGGTTTGGAAAAAAAGGAGGAAAAATCAAAATCCAGTTACACAGGAGTGGTTCCTGCTGTTGACCAGGCATCCCGCATCCTAATCTGCCTTGCCAGGAACCCATCATTTAAGATGAACCTGACAGATATATGTCGAAGTGTTGCCATACACAAAAGCAAGGGTTATTCCATATTGAAGACCCTTCAAAGATATGGCTTTGTGCACAAGGATGCTCTCGGAAAGACCTATTCCCTCGGTTTTGGCCTTATATCCCTGTCGAGAAAGGTACTGGAAAGATTAGATTACGAGTCAATAGCAGGCCCACACCTGAAAAAACTCGCTGATCAGACTCACAGCACAGCCCTCCTCGGCATCATTGATGATATGAATGTTTTTGTTGTGGCAAAACAGGAAGCAGATCAAGCCATTGGCGTTACTACACGAATAGGTCACCGTTTCAGTATAAGTCACGGAGCCCATGGAAAGGCAATAGTCTCCTTTTTGCCTAAGCATGATCAGGAAAGGATTCTTCAACAGGGCAGGCTTTTCTTCCACGGCACTGCTGAAAAGCTTGATCGCAAGAGATTAAAAGACGAGATCAGACAATGCAGTCAAAAGGGATACGCTGTGGATATAGGGGAATTGAATCCTGGTATTAATGTAATAGCTTCTCCCCTGTTCGATTCCCAGGGAAGTCTTTTTGGCTCACTGTTTATTATGGGAACATTTTCAGAGTCTCGTATCCCGGAGTATAGCTCAATCGTTGTCAACGTTGCCAAGCAATTTTCTGCCACGCTCGGCGCAGACATATCACAAACATATGGTGCAAAAAATTCAGGGTTCAAGGATAGAGGTTCAAAATGCTGAATATTTTTAAGTCAAACCTAAGGAGGGGGAACGATGAGTGATATACAGATCCACATAGGTGAAATACTGGCAAGAAACGCGCGCATGTATCCCGATGATATTGCCCTTGTAGAGCGGATTGCTGCAACAAAAACGAGAATAGAAATCACGTGGAAAGATTTTGATGAGAGGGCAAACAAGTTTTCCAACATTCTGATGGAAAAAGGGATAAAGAAGGGCGACAAGGTCGCTCACTGGATGCAAAATTCGATTGATTGGCTTATCGCTTATTTTGGCATTGTCAGGACAGGAGCATGGGTTGTTCCGCTGAATTTCAGGTTCATAGCTGAGGAGATGAAGTATTGTGTTGACGTTGCCGAGCCAAGCGTATTTGTCTTTGATGAGGAATTCACTGACAGGATTGGGGCTGTAAAGGAGCAGCTGGCAACTGTTAGAAGCTATATTTGTGTGGGCAAGAACATTCCTGCCTTCGCAGAGTCTTTTCATGCCCTCATGGAGAAAGCCGACGTAACCCCCCTCAACACGCCTCTCACCTTCACTGACCCCTGCGGGCTATACTTTACCTCAGGCACCACAGGGCAGCCGAAACCGATACTGCTCACTCACAACAATATGGCCAATGCCTGTATCGTTGAAAATGTGCATCACCGGCAAACAAAGGAAGATGTATTTATCCTGATCCCCCCACTATACCACACTGGGGCAAAAATGCATTGGTTCGGCCATTTCATCGTAGGAAGCAAGGCTGTTATTCTGAGGGGCTTTTCTCCTGAGTGGGTGTTTGAGGCTATAAGTGAGGAAGGCGGTACTGTTCTGTGGTGTCTTGTACCATGGGTGCAGGATATACTGATCAAACTGGATAAGGGAGAGATGAAATTGTCCGATTACAAGATTGATCAGTGGCGGCTCCTGCATATGGGCGCCCAGCCCATCCCTCCTGCCCTTGTGAAACACTGGAGAAAATATTTCCCCACAATGCAGTATGATACAAGCTTTGGTTTAAGTGAATCTACAGGTCCAGGTTGCGTTGATCTCCGCATCGGAAATGAGCATAAAATAGGCGCTATTGGGCTTCCAGGATTCAATTGGGAGTATAAGGTTGTTGATGATGACGGCAGCATTGTTCCCAGAGGGACACCAGGGGAACTCTGCGTGCGAGGCAATGGGGTCATGCGTGAGTATTATAAGAATCCGGAAGCCACTGCAAAAGCATTGAAAGATGGCTGGCTCTTCACCGGTGACATGGTTCGGGTGGATGAAGATGGATTTATCTGGATCGTAGACCGCAAGAAGGATGTCATTATTTCAGGCGGTGAAAATATCTTTCCTGCAGAGGTGGAAGATTTCCTCCACACTCATCCGGCAGTGAAAGATGTAGCTGCTATTGGGATGCCCGACGAGCGCCTCGGCGAGATTGTGGCAGTGGTGGTAGATATAATCCCTGGCAAAACCTTGACCGAGGAAGAAATATTGAAACATTGTGAAGGCCTTATGAAGTATAAAAGGCCAAGAAAGATATTTTTCGGAGAGATACCAAGAAATCCCACCGGTAAGATAGAAAAGGTGAAACTGCGCAAGAAATATACCGGCAGGGGGGAGGCCTTCAAACTATAACAGGCTCTACCATAGGGTATTGACACAATAAGCAGAACCTGTTTTTATTTATTGTTTTGATTGCCTGTTCTTAATCAAAACATCAACCTTCGTGTAGCAATGCGAGGACATACAACTAGGTTCTCATATTATGCCTGTTAGAGTCGCAATAAATGGATTTGGACAAATTGGAAGGTCTGTTTTCAGGATAGGCAGGGTTCATCCAGAACTTGATTTTGTTGCTGTTAATGACCGCGTGGACAGCCATACGCTGGCCCATTTGTTGAAGCATGACTCAATCCAAGGAAGGTTTACCGACGAAGTTAAAAGCACTGGCACCTCTATCATAGTGGGTAGCCGGGAAATTCCGGTATTCTCAAGGAACGCCCCTGAAAAGCTTCCCTGGAAAGATCTTTGTGTTGATGTTGTTCTCGAAAGCACTGGCATATTCACCAACAGGGATGACGCATACAAGCACATCGTTGCCGGCGCTCAAAAGGTTGTCATATCTGCCCCTGGGAACGAACCTGATGTAACCATCATACCCGGCGTTAATGAAAACCAATATAATATGCATCATCATCACGTTGTTTCTATGGGTTCTTGCACTGCAAATTGCCTTGCCCCCATAACTAAGGCACTCCATGATGCATTTGGTATCGTCTATGGATATATGACAACTGTTCACAGCTACACAAATAATCAGGTCCTTCTTGATAGCCCTCATAAAGACCTGCGAAGGGCCAGAACAATGGCACAGTCAATTTTTCCTACTACAACAGCAGCCATAGAAGTTATTCACAAGACCATTCCTGAATTGACCGGAAGGCTTGAGGGCATTTCTGTACGTGTACCCACACCTACAGTGGCCCTTGTCGATTTTGTGGCAACCCTATCTAAAAGGACAAGCAAAGAAGAAGTGAACGAATGCTTAAAGACAGCCGCAGAT
>MVQO01000104.1 GCA_002067585.1 Syntrophorhabdus sp. PtaB.Bin027 | reverse complement strand
GTATCCTCCGTTTTCCCCCTTTGCCGAGGGGTATTGTTGGTGTTTGAATTACCAAAGGATACGTCTTTTTTTGTGTCATACACAAGATTTGATTATAACTCTGCTGGAGTTGCCCCCTCGCCCTTCCCGCCTGACTTTTTTTCTCCTTTCCCGTCTTCATTTTTCAATCCTTACTTCTATTCCCGCCTTTTCCGTCCTTCCCGTCTTTCCCGCATCCCCTATTGCCCATTGCCTCTTACCCGTTTTCAAAGAATATTGTTTTCATGTTCTTCCGGTGATAAAATTAGTTTATGACCTACATCACAGATGTATATCTTAGCGAGATCCTGAAGAAAGATGTGGTTGACCAATTCGGAAGGAAAGTAGGTGCCTTGTGGGACCTGACCATAGTCCCCGGTGCAGAACTTCCAAGCGTAACCAGGTTGATCTTAAGAAAAAGACGTCAACTATATGCTGTGCCCGTTCAATGCCTCCAACACTTCAACCGATTCGTCATAACTGTAGACCTGTCGGATACAAGCCCCGGGCCTTACAGTATTAAAGAGGGAGATATTCTTATAAGAAAACATATTCTTGACAAACAAATTGTCGATGTAAACGGTGCCAAAGTCGTGCGGGTAAATGATCTTAAGCTTGGTGACGCTGACGGCTCGGTGTGTGTAATAGGTATTGATGTTGGCCCCAACGGTATCCTGAGAAGAATAGACGGAGGCAGCCTGATCCAGAAAGCGCTCCAGACCTTTAACCGGCCAATCAAAGAGTCTGTAATCGGGTGGCACTACTTGCAAACCATGGATCCCCACCTCCGTCATTTGACACTGAACGTGGCAAAAAAGCAGCTCGGCGAGCTCCACCCTTCGGATTTAGCACAAATATTGACAGAAGTCGCACCTGACGAGGGCACTGAAATTCTTGCGTCTGTCGACGAGGAACTCGCTGGGGAAGCCCTTCATGAGGTGCCAGATGAGGTAAGGGAAAAGATCCTCAGGGAGATGGACAAGGAACTGATTTCTGATATCCTTGAAGAAATGCCGCCTGATGAGGCAGCGGATATCCTTGGAGGCATGCCTGAAGAAAAATCAGAAGAATTGCTCTCCCTGATGGAGAAAGAGGATGCTGAAGAGGTTAAGGACCTTCTAAGTTACGAGGAGGACACAGCGGGTGGTCTCATGACGACCGAATTCCTCGATTTCACCCCTGATATGACAATAGAAGAAGCCATGACCGATATTAGGCTCCTCATCCCTGATGTGGAATTTATCTATTACATCTACATTGTTGATAATGAGGATCATCTGCTCGGGGTTGTAACTTTGAAAAAAATTTTGACAAATCCTCTCTACAAAACACTGCAAGAGGTTATGACGCAGAATGTAAAGGCTGTTCACTTCGACACCGGGCGGAAAGAGATTGCTGAGATGATATCGAAATACGATATCATAGCTTTGCCCGTTGTTGATGACGATAACAGGATACTGGGCATCATAACAGTGGATGACATTATCGATCTCCTCGTTCCAAATCCCACGAGAAGGCGCAAGAAACGATAAAGCCCGGCTATTATCAATAACTGGTTTTTTTGAGTTGATCGAGAATTTTGAGGAGATCCTGCGCATCCCTGCTGTTTATCCCATATCTGTTGACTGCTTTCTCAAGATTGGTTTTAGCAAGGTCATACCTGCCTATCTCCAAATAGTATTTGCCAAGATACTCATAACCCATACCCTCCAGGCCCATTCTTCCAGTTAGCATTCCAATCCTGTAATAAATTTCCGGAAATACCGGCCCGTAGGGAAGCAAATCTCTGTAAGTTTTTGCAGCCATTTCAACATCGCCTAAACCGTCGTATGCCTTTGCAAGGAACATTTTTGACATGGGATCATGTTTGTATTTCAGTATCTCAACCGCATCTGCAAACTTCCGCCCATTTACAAGGGCCTCTCCCAGAAAAAGGTCCCTGTACGGTGATTTGATATTAGAGGCAATCTTCACCGATTCCGAAATGTTACCGGCAGACATGTAGGCTAATATCGCACCATAGGCATTTAAGGGAGAATCCTTATCCTTCTTGTACTTATTTAACCATATCTCCTTCGATCCTGTCCCTGGCGGCCTATAGAGGACATTAGCCCGTACCACCAAGTAAGGATAAAACGTCGTATTATTTTTAGTTTTGCTATCCGCCCAGGTATTCTCTATTTTTATAATTCTTTCTTCATGATAGGGGTGGGTTAGAAGGTACTGGGGGATAGTCACTTCTCCGCTTGATATTCTCAATCTTTTTAAAAAGTCCGCCACACCGGTTGCATTATAGCCTGCCTTATCCGCAAATATCGCTCCTGTCCTGTCTGCATCCTCTTCATCATCTCTTGAATACTTTAGAGACAATGCCTGTGCTGCTGTCTGGCTTCCAGCAATAATCGCCTGTTTTGCCTGTGAGTCACCACCGACCAATATCCCTGCCAGCATAGTTGCAAGCATGCCGATGTTAATATACTTTTCTTTCTCTACCCTCCGTGCAACATGTCGTCTGGTTATGTGGGCCAATTCGTGTGCAAGAACACCTGCCAGTTCCTCCTCTGTTTCAGAAAAGGAAATCAGGCCTGTAGTCATATATATATATCCGCCAACTGTTGCAAAAGCATTGACAGTCTGGGATTGAATCACCGTCAAGGTGATGGGAAATGGTAGAGTGGCAACCTCCTCAAGGCGCTTCTTGATATCCTGCAGATAAAGGGAGATGAAAGGATCATTATTGATCGGGACAGAGTTTGCTATCTGATAAAATATCTCTTTGCCATATTTTCTTTCCTCTTCAACTGTTAATCCTGAGGCGAGCGAGGAGACGCAAAGAGAGAATAAGAATAAACAAACAACAAAAAACAGCTTCAACTTCATTATCTTGCTGCGGATTTCTTACTGCGTTTTTTGTACTTTTCAGTTTTGTATTTTGCAGTTTTCTTTTTTACAGTGGTCTTTTTTACAGCTTCTTTGTGAGGTGTTTTCTGTTTGTATGATGTGAGTGTAAGAGAGTTTGATTTTGCAAGCCTGATTTCCCGGTCTGATGGAAGATCAGAATAAAGGCTTTGCAGAATTTTGATTGCATCTCCCCACAGGTCTCTGCTTCCCAGCATTGATAGGATGTAAACTCTTCCCTCTTTTTCAAAAGCACCCACATAACAATGCTTTGATGCCCTGGTAAAACCGGTTTTGCCACCAATCGTTGGTTCAAAACAGAATAAAAGCCTATTGTGGTTCTTGTATCTTATGCTCTTTTTGCTGTCATTAAAAAGGAAATATCTGGTTGCAATAATATCTCTGAAACTATCACTTTCCAGGGCATATCTGAACATGATAGCAAGATCCCAGCACGTTGTGTACTGTCCTTCAACGAATAGGCCTGAAGCGTTTTTGAAATTTGAATCAAACGCCCCGATAGAACGGGCTTTATCGTTCATTATCTTTGCAAATGATTCCTCTGAGCCACCTATATGTGTGCCAATTGTGTAAGCGGCATCATTTGCCGACTCAATCATTGTACCCTTTATCAGATCAAAGGCTTTGTACTGCCTGCCCGGTATAAGGTTAAGTTTTGATGCAGGGATTTTCACAACCTGCGCATTCGGTACAATGGTTTCATTACCCTGAAGGTTCTCTAGTGCAACAATAGTGGTCAAGACCTTCGTGGTACTTGCCGGCGGATGTTTATGATCATAATTCCTTCCCGATATGACCTGAAATGTATCTTTTTCAACAAGCAGGTAACTACAGGCCGTAATACCTTCATGTGCTGGAAGAGAACAAGGAATGGCAAGGAACAAGCAGATTATGACAATAAAAAAATGCACTATGAATGTTTTATAAACCATTCTTTTTGGTTTAGCAATATAAAATTGAAAAAAACGGGCAATGGGCGAGAGATTATGGACAATGGGCAAAAAAAGGGGAGGCATTTGCCTCCCATAAAAAAGTTTTTACATCAACGAGTTTTCAACTATGGGCTATACGCTGCAACACATTTAGGCGCTGTTAGTTCAACCACTTTGAATCTTTGTCGAAAAATATCTTGATATTCCTGCCAATAAAATCAAAAAGGGATTCATATTGATTAACGTCCTGTGCTACATCACGGGTCCATGGAGACAGCACATAGGTGTACGACGTCTTGGAATCTGATCCTCTGAAAATTCTTATGGGAATGGCTATCGATATTCCCTTATCGTGATACCCTCTGTTTAATGGATCTTTGAGGTTGGACGTGTCTGTAATGCTGTACCATGCTGATATTGTTACCCCCTTAATAAATTTAGATATCGTGAATTTCGCACCTATATCTCCTGCAAGGAATCTTCCTGCCTTCATATCGAGAGTTACGTCATACTCAGGAATATTGAGTCGCGAGTTAAAAAATGCCGTTTTATATATCTGGGTATAATGATCACTCAACTTTAGAACATTGTCCGGATCCCTTTTTCTCACAGCGCTGCCCCCAAGACCAAACATTATTCTCCCATCCACAATAGTCGTGGCAATCTCGCCATAGATGCCTGCGTACTGCAGTTCCAGATATCCTGCACTAATCCGACTGTACAACTGATTTGTTGCCTTGTAGGTCTGATCAAACATCAGCCGTGCCAGTGTCACATCCTTTTCCTTGTACAAGGCAAAATCACTCCTCACAGCATCAACTAAAGGCAGGGTTCTGGTAGAGATATTGTTAATGGGATACCACTCGGGCTGGGCAAGGAATGTTGCACCTTTCCAGGGACGATAGCTTCCCCATGCTGCTAAGCCGAAGCGATACTGAAAAAAATCGGCTACGTCATAATAATTCTCAATAGACATTTTTGCACCGTAATCAATCAGACTCCGGTGAAACACCCTGGTATCAGAGCCTCCCGTAATAGACGGGTCAAAACTTGACAAATAGATCAGTTCATCGTTGCTCAGCTTCTCTGTTTGCCAGTCCCCTATGTCTGCACGCATGGCGCTGAATTTGAACAAAGGAATGCCATTATCATTTATAATGATATGGATGTTCTCTACATGACGGGGCGTTATGTCGTTAACGAGTTTTAGTATTATGCCTATAGCTTTTGTAACATAGAAATATCTGTTATTCTGTGCTTCAACAAACACGTCAGTCACATTGATTTTTACCTGAATATTGCTGAAACCTGATGCAAACAGGGCATTAATGAGTCGTGTTTCCACAGAATAGCCCTTGTCATCTGCTTTCTCCTTGTATGATTCATCATAGATCGGGATAAGGGGCTTTCCTATTTCAAATAGGGTGGACAGGTTAAGGCTAAACTGCTCCCCCCGCTGGTATGACACATCAACCTCCGCCCATTTAAATGGTTTCCACCTGAATCCAAAGTTAAACCCTGAAGGAACTGCTTTATCGAAGTATTTCCTGCGGGCAGGATCAGAAATCTGCTTGTGGAACTTGATGGGACTGTATTCCATCATAAAAGAATACCTGTCGGAAGGAGAGAACTGTACTCCCCAGAAGATTTGGGATTCCTTAAACCATCGCTTCGGATCAGTGAAGATCTCTGCCTTTATATCTTCATTGGATGGTGCAAGGGGTTTTTTTCCAAATCTTCCGTTGCCAAAACCAATGGTGAAATCAAAGGGGTAGATTTGTTTACTTGCCACGAGGTATTGGGATGGATACAGGCGGGTTCCCTGTGGATCCATAATTCCCAACGCAAGAGCTGGTCCGTATTTACTCTCAGGGAGAAAGCGGTATTTGACATCAAACGCCTTGTCCCTATACCAGCCGCTAGAAGGTGTCTCGAAGGCTTTCACTCCGACAACTTCCGTCACCCTCCCGTCAACCTCCAAACCAGGGAAAAGCCCCAATGCGCCATAGTAATAGCGGTAAGGGGAGACTTCAGCAAAGCCAAACCGGTATGTGTTCTCTTTCATTACCCGCGCAGTTGGAATCTCCATTAATCCAGTTCCGCCCCAATTTGCCGATCCAAGAAATGGCTCATCAGCAGCGTATGCAACAGGTGGGAAAAACGGGAAAGGAGGTAAGGCGGGAAAGGAGGTAAATACGAGAAGAGCGAGACAAGCCAGAAGGGCGTGCAGGATGTTAAAGCGCAAAAAACGAGCCAAACAAAAAAACAAGCTACGCCATAAACTGATTTGAAAGATTATTCTAAATGGATATAAAATGATATGATGAAGAAGGCCTGAGCCTATGTCAACACAATGAATTAATAGATACGGTAAAATCAAGTCCGTCATCCATTAATGTCGACAATCTCTTCCTTATGTGTACTTTTCAGTTTTCGTATGAAACCGCCGATCTGTTTAGATAACAGCGCGATTCTTTCATTTAAATCTAAGTATATATCAGCATTTAAATATCCGACTCCTTGAGCAATGTAAAGCTGGGTTTTCAGTTCTGCAGCTGAACCCTTTGCAACGCATAAATACCTGACCAACTCCTTAATGGTCTCCCTTTCTTTGCCTTCTGCAATGTTACTCGGTATTGAAACAGATGAGCGCCTGATTTGATCTTTCAAGCCAAAATCTTTGGTAAACGGCTCATTTGTAGTTAGCTGATAGATATCAACCGCCAACCGACACCCTTCTTGCCAGATTTGAAGCTCTTCATAGTTTTTCATTGTTTTCGCACTTTGTTTCTCATAGCTGCATCAGTTTTTCCCACCAGTCTCACCTTACTTCCCTTCTCGCCTTTATCGCTTTACTTCCTTTCCCGCTAATCTAACGTTTTATACAATACGGCTATTGTTGCTGCTGCTACACCTGCATTGGCAAGAATCTGGGTAATGTCCTTCAGGTTCCTGAGCCAAGCCGTTCTTTCAAGCCTGTCTGGAACAACAATAGAGTCCCCTGCCTCAAGCACTCCTCTGGATTCATTGAATCCCGCAATCTCCCACCTCTTTTTCAGAGGGCTCCAGTTCATGAATCCCCTTGAAAGCTTTCTTGCGCTACCATCAACCTTCATAACAAATACATTGTCTTCATCTGCATGCCGTGAATAGCCGCCAGCCATCTGAACATAGTCTTCGTAGCCCCATTTCTCATTATAGATAAAGCTGCCATTCGACATTACTGCCCCGACTACATTGATTACCTTGTTTTCTGCTGGTATATAAAGGGTATCGCCTTCTTCAAGCTCAATGTCATACTCACTCCCCTTAAGGAGCCTCAGGTGGGCAAGCCATATGGTCATCCTGCCCGTAGCCTTCACTTTCTTCAGAGATTCTATAAACTGTTTTCTCTGTTCCATCTCCAGCTTTTTTGCCTCCACCTCTTCGACTGACACAGCAGCACCTGTCCGGCTTGCACTTTCCGTAATCAACTCTCTCTCCAGGCGTTCCGCCAGTTCCTCTAAACTTTTTTGTTGGAGCTGTCTTACCCTCTCCCTCGTGAAGACCGCGCCACGAAGGTGGGAAAAATTTGTATAACCTCCAGCCCGTTCAAGAACAGAAGAAAGTCTTTCACCCCGAGTAATAGTATACATGCCAGGATACTTAACTTCTCCCCCCACAATAACAGTTCGATAGAGCTGCCATTCAGGCACAGTGCGAACAAAGAGGTAATCGTTCATCTCAAGGAGCACATTATTGGCCGGATCTCCCTCCATAGCCTTGAAGGCATCGATTACGAAGCGTTCAGTTTGAGGTCCGGATTGGGTTACCTTCACCCGTGTAATCTCCATCTGGCTCGATGCATAATACTGAAGGCCTCCTGACATGCTTATAATATCCCTGACCCTGGTGACTCCACTTTCAACGCCATACTCTCCTGCATTCTGGACAGCCCCTGTTATGGTTACAGTATTCTTGAGGTCAGCAACAGAGAATACCTTTATCAGGTCTCCGTCTTTGATAAGGAAATTTTTCTCGGCATTCTTTTCTACATCAATCAGGTCACCTTCGAAAACAGTTCTGAACTCGTTGGTTTGGGTTCGCTGTACCTGAACCCTTCCACGGAAAGCCATACCTGATAGCCCTCCTGCCATTTCAATAAGATCAAGGAGTCTGGTCTCTCCCTTCAACTCATAAATGGCAGGATTTTTTACGTTTCCTGCTATACCGGCAAGAGGACCCACAGGCGGGATAAAAATCACATCCTCGGGCATGAGCCTGACGTCCTTCGTTTTGTTTCCCTTTAAGAGAAAGTCATACATATCAAACCGGACAACGGTGTGAGTGTTTCGTTTAACCTGAATATCTCTCATCGATCCAGTTTTGTTCGGTCCGCCAGCCTCAAAAAGCGAATTTACCAGGGTTGAAAGGGATGAAATTGTGTAAGCTCCGGGTTTTGCGGCATTTCCCACGATATAGACCCTCATGCTTCGCAACGGGCCCATACTTACATTCATCTGAAAATTAGTATAGTACCTGGAAAGTTCCTTGTTGAGGGTTGTTTTAAGTTCACCAAAAGTAAGTCCTGTTACGCCAATTGTACCAACCTTGGGCAGGGTGATTTTTCCATCCATGTCCACAACAACAGACCATTGTCCTTCGATGTTCCCCCAGATGGTTATTCGCAGTTCATCCCCCGGTCCAATAACGTAATCAGGCCCGACAGGTATTCTATCAGCGGGGGCAAAGGTTGACGGTGGTTGCCGGAAAAGATCGTAACCGAACTGACGAATATTTGTTGAAATTTTACCCATGGTTCCCCTGGCTATGAAAAGTTCAAACTCCGACAGGCTCTCGGCTGCAGGAATTTGTGAGGAGCTTTGTCCTGATGGCACCTTCTTTGGCTGGTCAGGTTTATCTGGCTCTGGCTTTTGACTCGGAACAGATTGAGCCTGCGGGGGGAGAGCGCTGTCCTTTATTCCAAGCTGCTTCAGCTGTTCTGGGGATATGCGTTGTGGATCTTTTATCCCATCTTTTGTATTATATGGCTTCTCCAGAGTGATTTCTTCTGAGTTTGGCTTTGCAGGGTTCATCTGTACCATCTGGGCAAACCCACTCCCCTCAAAAGAAAGGATCAGAAAAAACACAATTATAGTCTTCTTTAGGTTCATGATATCTACCTCGTTTATCGTATTGCTTGATAGCTTACCCGCTCGATAGCTTGTAAGCTTTTTATTACTTCTTACTTCTTGCTTTTCACTTCTTTTACCGTTTAAAGCTCAAATACTGTTTAAGTGTGTCGAATCGTGCGCGGTCTTCTGGGTTTTCTTTTGCCCGCTCACGGTATTCAATCAGAAAGGCAGCGAACGCTGAAAGGAAAAAACCTATAATGGCGGCCAGCATGACCATTGCTGTTCGCTTCGGCTTAACCCTTTTCTCGGGGGGTACTGCCTTATCAATTACCTGGATGGTGGTCGCATTCTTCCCCTCATCGAGTTTCGCTGCTTCATACTGTTGGAGAAGCAGTCCATAAAGAACTTCGTTGAACTTGAGGTCTCTTAGTTGCTTTGCATAATCAGTTCCGAGCTGAGCCATCCTGCCTGTTGGCATAAGAGGGTCATGCCCCTTTCCACCCTTACCCTCCATCTTTGCAAGTTCTGCCCTTAGACCTTTTAGGGTCTCCTCCACTCTCTTTAAGTCTGGATTCTGAGGGGTAGAGTATGTCTTCATTACTTTTATCTCTACTTCTTTTGCTGCGATCTGAGCACGAATCATTCCTATACCTTCAAGAACCGCCTTAGCCTGTGATTCAATATGAAGTGCCCCTGTTTTTTCCTGGAACCCTTTCATATTTTCTTCAGCCTGAGTTAGAGAGGTTTTTGCTGCTTTTAACTGTTCCTCAAAGTAGAGTCTTCTCTGGCTCGCCTGGGTTATGGCAAGACCAGTATTAAGCTTCTGCAATTCTTCTACAAAGGCATTTGCCATCTCCGCTGCCCTCTTCGGGTCTTTATCCTCTATGTTGATAGTTATGATGCCGCTCTTCCTGTCATCGCGAACTGTCAGCACATCATTGATAAGCTTTTCCCTCGCATTCTCACGGTATCTTTTCCCGTATAGCTTCATAAGGTCAAACCTGTTGATCATTTCGTCAAGGACAGTTCTGCTCTTCAACAAACCGATATAGAGTTCGTTTGGTGCCTTTCCATTGATTGGCAAACCACTTATACCGGCTATGGTACCCAGTTGTCCCAACTGGTTCATAAGTTGAGATGCAATACCAGAACTTATATTCACCGGCGGCAGTATCTTTGTCTCAGCTTTGTATACCGGGGACATGACAAGACTGGCAATTGCAGCTATAATTGCGAAACCAGAAGTTACCTTAATAATAAATCTCTTCTGTTTTGCAAGAACAATGAGGTAATCCAAGAGATTGATTTCTTCTTCCTGGGTTTCTATAGGTTTTTCTTCCACCCTTTTTTCCTCCTGCTCAGGCTGATTTAACGATATACATCAAAATCATATTTTAAATGGAACTCAGGTAAACGTGACTGCTACTTTGGAGAGAAATTTAGTTCAGAATTGTATATCTAAATATGGCAGTTTAATACTTTGTCAGTGAGCGCATCCGGTTAAACAGTTTCTCTGTTTTATTTCTTATGCTTAGGTACAGCACCACCTCCACCACCGCCGCCACCGCCGCCAGCGGCTGCTGCAGCTCCGCCTAAAAGTGCAATGCCTATGATGGTAAGAGCAACGGTACCCTTGCTCACGCCAGCAGTTGCTGCTTCACCTCCACTCGCTCCTGCTGCGGCAGCAGCCTCGGTCTGTTCAAAGTATGTAGCGCATGACTGCCTGACTGCCTCATCGGTTTCTGTTCCAGCTTTAGTGGCTGCACATTTCTTCTCCATCTCTGCATTCTGTTGTGGCTGTGCAAAAACACCAGGAGGAATAATAAAATTAAGCGCAAACAAGGCAACAACAATAACGCCTACAACTTTTCTCAACTTCATCATGATCTTTCTCCTCCTAACTGGATTTGGTACATATCATGTTTGTAAGTACTCACCCTATAACACGTTTACATTTTACACTGCCCAAAGCCTTTGTCAAGATAATTATGGG
>MVQO01000103.1 GCA_002067585.1 Syntrophorhabdus sp. PtaB.Bin027 | reverse complement strand
GGTGACTCGACCACTAATAATGATTTACCCATGTATTTACTCCCAATTTTGCTGTCAGCTATCAGTCATGAGCTGCGAGCTGGATTATATTCTTAAATAGAATCCACCTGGTATACCTTTTATGGCTTCCTTTAGCTCAAGGTTTGTGAGAATAGCCATTACATGCTTCGTTTCCATACCGCTTTTTTCTACCACTTCATCAACATGAATCTTTGTGGACCCAATAATCCCATAAATATAACGTTCATTGTTGTCTAAATCAACGTGCTTATCCGTTTTGAAGGTTAAGCCAGAAAAACATGCGGTAATAATGTCTTCTATCCCATCGATCAGTTTGGCGCCCTGTTTGATAAGCGAGTTTGTGCCCCTGTATCCTTCATCAAAAATATTGCCCGGTATAGCCATGACTTCTCTGCCGTATTCGAGGCCAAGGCGAGCAGTTATGAGGGAGCCGCTGCGCTGAGAAGCTTCCACGACGAGTACACCTTTTGACAGGCCTGCGATAATTCTGTTTCTCATGGGAAAGTGGTGCGGTAATGGAGGTTCTCCCAGTCCATATTCACTTAGGATGCAACCATCTTCTTCAATTTTTTTGAAGAGAGGCCTGTTTTCTGCAGGATAGCATATGTCAATGCCACACCCGAGAACGCCAACAGTCTTACCTTTCTCTTTGAGTGCGCCTTTGTGTGCGGCAGCATCTACTCCTCGTGCGAGGCCGCTTATAACTGTGATTCCGGACGAAGAGAGAGTCTGAGCAATCTTTTCTGCCATATTTATACTCTCAAATGATGCTGCACGGGAGCCAACAATAGCAATAGTGTCTGCTCCAATCTTCAGCCTTCCTTTTTTGTACATCACGATGGGTGCATCTGGAATATTACGGAGCTGGTCTGGATATTCTCTATCCTTTATGGTTAATATTTCGGCCCCCATGTCGCTGATTTTTTTCATATCCCGATCTATGTCTTTCCATCCCTTGAAGGCCACAATCTTTTTGTATACCCTGTCATCACCAAGCTTTACTTTCCCTAAAAAAAGAGGTGCAAGGTTCTCGTGCATATCAACAAGTCTGCGTTTTATGGCGGAGCCTATTCCCTCCACCCTGTGTAGGGCAATGATGGCTACTTTATCGTCCATGGTCTGATGTTAGGCCTCTTCTACGCCTCCTGTCTCACAATCTCCTGGTTATCCCAGTCGCTGAGGTGGAAATGCTGTCCGGTCATGTCTTCTACTTTTTTGTATATTGTGTGGTTCCCTTCAGTTTGATCGGATCTTATCAGTTTTATAAAAGTTTTTTCAAAGTTGAAAACGCCAAAATTGAAGGGAGAACACGAAAACAGGCAAAGCGGATGCCTGCCGCAGTGATCATCGTTTCTCTCTATCTTTCATTTCCTTTTCTCCATACTTGAATCTTTGAAGGTAGTAATGACTTATCGAGAAGATTTCCTCTGCAAGGATACCTCTTGAGCCTGAATCTTTCCACCACTTGTCTCTGCTGAAATATGTAACTGGAACAGGTTTTATGAGATAAAGTGTTTTTCCGCCAGCTCTGGCAGAGTCATACATGAGGTGAAAACGACGAGAAGCATAGTCAGGCACAATAATGATTATTTTTCTTAATCCTTGTTTTTCGATCTGTTCCTTAACCCTTTGGGCTTTTACCAATCCTTCACCCGACGCGGATATTCTCTTTATCCCGTCATCTTTCACGTTTCTTGCTTTTGCCATCTTGTTGACCAGTTCGACAATGCTTGTCCCAAGAACAGTATCATCCTCAACAAGTATTGCTTTTCCATTACCCGCAGAGAAATCCTGAAAAGACGCTGCATAGAGCTCGCCATTTCTGTCCTCTGGAAATCTTGGCACAAAGATGGCATCTGAGGTAAATATCCTGTCTTCGTAATGGAATTGGGTGCCGAGAAAACGAAGCGTAATGGGGTGCATCAGCGCACCTGTAAACAGCATGATAATGATAAGAATGACTATGAGACAACCACATCCTGCCATGCCCCTGTGGTTCATAATTCCACCCTGACTACCCATGATCCAACGACAATATCATGTATCATACGGCCGTCCAAAAGAAGAGCGGATAGCACGTTGACAAACCATAGAGTAAGCGATAACGGGTAGATCATGGTTCGCATGAAGGCCCTTCCGGCGTTCAGTCCAGAACCGTCTTGACGCAGAACTCTTAATTGAAAAAAACGTTTTCCTACAGTTGCGCCTCCGTTCATTGTTAGGTATGTGAAGTAAAAAATGAATGTGAATAGGGAACCACATGCAAAGATAAAAGTCAGTAGGGAAATTTGAGGAATAAGAATAGATCCGGAAGAGAGCAGGTATCCTGTAACAATGGCGGCAAACAACAAAGATATGAAAAAAAAGAGCACAAGAATGTCTACGACAAATGCAAAGAATCTGAAAAGGATTGATGCTTTTCTCATTTTTTACTGTATTCGTAAAGGATTATTGAGAGTACCACCAAGGGCGTTGTTTCAGCTCTGAATATGCTTTCGCCCAGGGTGCAAGAGATAAAACCGTTCTCTGTTAGCCATGAGATTTCGGACTCCTCTAACCCGCCTTCAGGACCGATTACAATACAGATGCCATTTTCTCTTTGTGAGGATATAACCTCTTTTATGGATGTTTTCTTTTCTTTTTCGTAGAGAACCCATTTATTTTGTACGCCATTCAAGTGGGTAGTTATTCCCCGGAGTGGAGTGGGCGGGATAATTTCCGGAATGGTAAACCGTCCTGACTGTCTGGACGCTTCAATAGCGAGTCTCCTCCATCTCTCGAGCTTCTCCTTTTCCTTATCTTCGATCCTAATCAATGTTCTTTTGAAAATTGTTGGCAGGATTCGATCTGCGCCAAGCTCGGTAGCTTTTTCAATAAGCCAATCCATTCGTGGGCCTTTAATAGGGCTTACACAGAGCGTGACTTTGGGTCGCTTTTCTTCAGGACGATGAACAACATCAAGTATCTGGAGGAATACTTCCTTACTTTTGATGCTGTTAACAGTGCAACGATAAAGGTAGCCTTTTCCATCAATGATATCTATACGGTCACCAGTATTTTTCCTCAAAACACTGCTGATATAGTTCTGCATTGGCCCGGTAATAAGGACAAGGTTGTTTTTTATCTTAAGCTTATCGACAAAGACCCTTCTAATCTCCATAGACACCTTCCTGGGTTTTATAAAAACGCGATTCATAGAGCCGGTGAAAGGTGGTCCATGTCCCATCCTCCATGTTTTCCATCATATACTCTTTCACGCCCGCAACCTTGGCATCAAGATTGTCAATATAGTGTACGATCAAGGCTTCGATGGTCATGGGTTTTCTTGGTGACCCCCACTCTTCTACGCCATGGTGGCTGATAATAATATGCTTGATGATATCGCTAATCTGAATCGGGAAATCCCTTATTTTTTTTACTAATGAGTCAAAGATGATAACACCCAGGGTAATATGTCCTAAAAGCCGTCCGTTGTCTGAATAACGGAATGTTCCCTTAATTTCCATCTCATCAACCTTGCCGATGTCGTGAAGAAGACTGCCCGCAATGACAATGTCCAGATTACCGCCACAGAACCTCACAGCCTCTTTTGCCATCTGGGCAACAGAGACTGAGTGTTCAAGGAGTCCTCCAAGATAAACATGATGGACCCCTATAGAAGCAGGGTATAAGTAGAATTTATCTGCGAGACCACTTTGTTCTGTGAATGCAGAGAAGAGTGACTTAATGTAGGGGGACTGAATGCTGTTCACGAGCTCAGCGAATTCTTCACGTACTGTCTTGCTTGCCCGCTGCCCCTCAGGGAAAAACGCTTTCAGTTCATCTATGGTAAGGGGTTCTTCAATCCTTTTGATATCTGTAATATTCAATTGGGGTTTATCCTGGTAAAAACGGCTTTTTGACTTCACATAGACAAGATCATTCTTGTCAAACATATCCTGAAACTCATCGACCCGTTCCCAGATCTTGCCCTCTATGACCCCTGTTGTATCTCTCAGTCCTATAGTCATGTATTTTATGTTATTCTTTCTCAAAAAAGTCCCTTTTTTGGTAACAACAAAAAAATCATTGATATCCATATACTCTTTTGTAATGTCTTTGACGAAGATCTGTTTTTTCACCGGGAGTTTCCGAAATGTTCATAGCCTTTTTCAGGGGCTTCATAGACCTTTCCCTGAGAAAGGACTGTTACATCTTTCCCTTGTTTAACCTCACCAATAATGCTGATAGGATAACCCTGTTGTATCATTCCTTGAATCTTTTTGAGCCTACTTTTTGGAAAGGTAAAGAGAAGCTGATAATCCTCCCCTCCTGAGAGAGCGAGAACTTCCTTGTTTTTTTTTCGGAGAAGGGGTGGTATGGGTAATTTTTCAAGATGTATAACAGCGCCTTTTTTACTCTCGGCCATCATTCTTCCGAGGTCTATAAGAAGACCATCGCTTATGTCCATCATTGCCCTTGTTATATCATGTTTCACTATTTCTTTCCATACGGGGTATGGGGGCTTGGGGCTCGCATATCGTTTAAGAAAGGTTGACATGCCTTTTGTTGGTTTGCCCTCCAACAAAAGATGAAGGCCATAAGCACTCTCGCCGAGGGAGCCTGTGACTGCGATGAGATCTCCTTCTTTAGCCCTGTCCCTCCCAAGGTAGGTTTTTGTAACAAGTTTTCCAATCATGGATATATCTATAAAGAAATCATTTTTGGACTCTGTGGTGTCGCCACCTATCATGATTGCACCGAACTCTCTTGCTGCCTGTCTCATGCCATGATAGAGACGGCCTATGTCTTTCGATGTGAGGGCAGGCGTGATTCCAATGGTGACGAGGAAATAGAGAGGCAGAGCACCCATAGACAGCACATCCGAGATGTTAACATAGACTGCTTTTTTCCCTACGTCATATGGGTTTGTAAAGGAGAATTTAAAGTGGACATGTTCAACCATAGCATCCTGAACAAGCACGTAAGAACCTTGAGAAAGCTTTATCACAGCCCCATCATCCCCAATTCCCCGCAAGACATCCCTCGATCTATCCGCGAATCTTCTGATTTTGTCTATGAGCCTGTTTTCTGGTATCTCCATTCCTTCCTTTTCTTATCCCTTGTTGAGTTGTCTATGTTTTTTACCATCAGCCATGAGCTACAAGCTGTCTTTTCCTTTTACTTTTCTCACCTTGTCCATAAATGCGAGAAGTTTCTGCTCATACCCTCTGTTGCTCGGAAAGTAATAATGTTTCTCTTTTATCTCAGGAGGGAAGTATTCCTGTGGTACAAGGCCATTCTCGAAATTATGGGGATAAAGGTAATTTTCACCGTATCCCAGTTCCTTCATGAGCTTTGTGGGTGCATTCCGAATGTGAAGAGGTACAGGGTACTCCGGAAGCTCCCGTGCGTCTGAACTTGCCCGACCATATGCTACATAGATAGCATTGCTCTTTTCACAGAGGGCAAGGTAGACACAGGCCTGGGCAATAGCCAGGTAGCCTTCAGGTGGGCCAATAAAATTGAAGGCTTCCATGGCAGCCATGGTGAGCATCAATGCCTGGGGATCAGCATTCCCCACATCTTCGGATGCGAATCGAACCATCCTCCTCATAATAAAAAGGGGGTCTTCACCACCCTCAATCATGCGTGCCAGCCAGTAAAGAGAGGCATCAGCGTCTGACCCCCGCAAACTTTTGTGGAAAGCACTTATAAGATCGTAGTGCATCTCACCTTTTTTATCATAAACAGCGGTATTTTTCTGGTATGCTTCTCGTAGAACATTGCGATCAATAACAGATTCTTCTTTACCCTCTTTTTTAGCCATCTTAAAACATACTTCCAAGAGATTGAGAGCTTTCCTGGCATCACCATTTGCAAGGAGGGCAAGTTCCTCAATGGTAGCCTCATCTATCCTCAACGTTGCATTTTTGAGCTCATGGTCTTCGTTGAGTGCGCGCCTGAGTATTGTTGTAAGGTCTTTCGGTTCGAGAGCTTTAAGGGTAAGCACTTTCATTCGGGAAAGGAGTGGGGAAATAATCTCAAATGAAGGATTTTCTGTTGTAGCACCAATAAGGACAATATCTCCATTCTCTACGTGGGGTAGAAAGGTGTCCTGCTGGAGCTTGTTGAACCGGTGGAACTCGTCTATAAAGATAATTATCTTCTGGTGCTTCGCCTTCTGAATAATTTCCTTTACTTCTTTAATGCCGATGTTGACCGCGCTCAGCGAAACATAAGGTAGCTTCATGTGTTTTCCAATGAGCCAGCCCAGCGTGGTTTTCCCTACACCGCTAGGTCCCCAGAAGATTAAGGAGAGCACATCCCTTTTGTCGAGAAGAACCCGAAGTATCTTCCCTTTTCCAAGTAGATGTTCCTGCCCGACTACTTCGTCGAGGTTTTTCGGCCTCATTCTGTCTGCAAGAGGTTTTTGTATACTCGCGTCAAGATGAGTCTCATTTCCGAAAAGGTCCATAGATAACAAAGCATACAACACCCCTTGTGGTCTTGGCAAACAGTTGTGAACGTTACTCTAAAATATCTTTTCTTGAAATAATTCCATGTATTGTCTAAACTTGAACAATGAAATAAAATGAAAGCATGTGCAAATCTCAATGAACAAACAAAATTAAATTTACTGGAGCGCGTTAAAGAACTCTCCTGTCTGTACCGCATAGCCCACCTTGCCGCCAATGCTGGCACAGCTCTTGGCAAAGTACTTGAGGGTATTACCGGGATTCTTCCCTCTGCCTGGTTATACCCGGACATAGCTTGTGCCAGAATCGTTCTCGATGGTCATTCTCGCTCAGCAAAGGAATACCCTAAACGTGTTAGGCATCGACAGAGGACGCCAATTGTCATTCGCAACAAAAGACGTGGTTATGTTGAAATCTCATATGTGGAAGAAAAGCCAGAACGTGATGAAGGACCATTTCTCAACGAAGAGCGGGCCCTTCTCGATGCTGTTGCAAACGAGATTGCAGTAATCATTATGCGGAGAGAAGCAGAACAGGAGAAACTGAATCTGGAAGAACAACTTAGACACGCAGACCGGCTGGCAACAATAGGTCAGCTTGCAGCCGGTGTTGCCCACGAACTGAATGAACCGCTCAATCACATACTTGGTTTCGCTCAGTTAATAAAAAAGAGTCCCGGACTTCCCGATCAGGTGCAGGCAGATGTTGATAAGATAGTCAATTCATCTTTCCATGCTCGCGAAATAGTAAGAAAACTACTTGTTTTTTCCCGTCAGGTGTCACCACAGAAAACCAAAGTAGACCTCAACTATATTGTAAAAAATGCGATTGGCTTATTTGAATCAAAGTGTGCCAGTGATGGGATAGAGTTCCAATGTGTACTCCAGCCTGACTTGCCAAAGATTGATGCAGACCCTTCACAGTTACATCAGGTATTTGTGAATCTGATAGTCAATGCCATACAGGCCATGTCAAAGGGCGGTAAAATAACAATTTCCACACTAAAGGACCAAGCGAAAGCCTGCCTTTTAGTAGAGGATACCGGAGCTGGCATGGGAAAGAATGTTCTACAAAAAATATTCACACCCTTCTTTACCACAAAAGATATTGGAACTGGAACAGGATTGGGGTTACCTGTCGTTCATGGCATTGTTACTGCCCATGGGGGTTCCATAAAAGTTGCAAGTAAGGTAGGGAGAGGCACAAAGTGCAGAATTGAGCTGCCTTTAAGAAAAGAAGATCACCCTGATAGATAAACGTATGGTACGTTGTACGGACGACAAAGACCGTATTCTCATAGTAGATGATTCCGCTGCAACACTGGAGGTGCTCCATCGCAACCTGGTGAGCGCCGGGTACATGGTTTTTGCTGCGTTAAATGTTACTGAAGCTATCAAGATCCTTGATGTTACCCCTATTGACCTCGTCATTACAGATCTTAAGATGCCCGGTTTGAGCGGGGTGCATCTCTTAAGACATATCCGTGAGAACTTCAGTGATATGGAAGTGATAATAATTACAGGATATCCGAGCGTGAAGGGTGCAGTAGAGGCGATAAAAACTGGTGCGGAAGAGTATCTGGCAAAACCTTTTACCGATGAAGAACTATTTTCAGCCGTGGCCAGTACGCTCCGTAAACTCCATACCCGAAGGGCAGCAAGCAGATTTCCCACAAAAAAAATAACCACCTCCTACGGTCTCATTGGCGAGTCGCCGGCTATGGCAGGTGTCAGAGATTTCATTGCAAAAGCAGCTTTGACGTCGGCAACAGTCCTGATCGCCGGGGAAAGCGGCACGGGAAAAGAGTTGGTTGCCAGGGCTGTTCATTACAGCAGCAACAGAGCATCAGCACCCTTTGTCCCTGTTAACTGCGGTGCTATCCCCGAAGAACTGCTTGAAAGCGAACTCTTTGGACACATGAAAGGTGCTTTTACCGGAGCTATAGATTCACGTGCAGGTTTCTTTCAGACAGCGGACGGAGGCACGATTTTTCTTGATGAAATCAGTGAAACGAGCTTGAATATGCAGATTAAGCTGCTCAGGGTGCTTCAAGATAAAGAGGTCTGCATGGTCGGTTCAAGCCGCACAAGAAAGGTCGATGTGAGAATCGTAGCATCCACGAACAAAGACCTTTATGCCCTTGTTAAGAAAGGACTTTTCCGACAAGACCTTTTTTTTAGGGTCAATGTGTTGGCTATCGAACTGCCGCCCTTAAGGAGCCGGGGTGATGATATACTCATGTTGATACGCCATTTTTCGGAGCGATTAGCTGAAGAGATGGGCAAACCGGTCCCAGCTTTTTCATCGCAAACCTTGCAGGTGCTTCAAAATTATCATTGGCCAGGGAACGTGAGAGAATTGCAGAATGTTTTACAGCGCCTCATCGTCCTTACTGATGGAGATATTGTCGAAACACCTGATTTACCGCAGCTTCTTCGATTTTCGGTCTGTAAGGAGGAAGATTTTACCCGGACTCTTGCTGATGTGGAGGCACGATACATTCGCAACGTCCTTGCTTCTGTTAAGGGGAATAGGACTAGAGCGGCTGCTGTGCTCGGAATAGACCGTAAGACTCTTCGTAAGAAACTGCAAAAAAGTAGTCAGTCTGTAAAGGTTTAGATAGTCAGGATGAAAACACTCAAATGGAGAAATAGTCCCAATTGGGTAGAATTTCCCCGGTTTATGTCATCGCATTATACGTGTGTAACCATTGGACATACTCTGCGAACAGACATATAAATGTATGGATTTTATAATGTTCTCTCTATCACTGTTCTGTTATATGTTTCTCAGAAAGGCTGGCATGTCTATTGCTTAACGGATTTTGTCTTCAACTTCGAAAACAGGAGAGGCTGAAAATGAAGAACTTTTCTGCACGAAAAAAGAAAGGCGATACACTTCCCGTGAGAGGGAAAGACAGGATGGACCTGTGTACATTCTGTTTCGCTGCTCCTTACTGTGTCCTTGTCAATTCGAGTGCGGCATGGGCGTTGGAGTGTGAGGAATTCAGGGCATACGATCCGACACAGGAGAGTGGTATGTGTGAGAAGAATTCCTTAGAGGCTAAGTCTGACAAAGGGTCTCAATACATGCCTGTGAGGCCTGAGTACCTGAAAAACAGAGGCCTTTGCAGTGATTGTGCCATTTACGATTCCTGTCCATTCCCAAAGAACAGGGGAGAAGTATGGTGTTGTGAAGAATACCGATAGACTATCAAAGATAAGCTAATGAAACATGGGAAGATATGGAGTGTTCTATGGACATTGCCTAAAGATAAATAATGATGCAACCTTTTGTAGAATAGGTTGCATCTATGTCTTTGTGAAAATATATGAAAGAAGGAGGAAGTATATATGGAAAAAAGTTCTTATAACCCCTTTACAAATGCCCAGGCGCAGTTCGATAAGGTAGCCTCTTTTATCGGTCTCGACGAGGCAACGTGCGATTTGCTGCGCCAGCCCTTAAAGGAACATCATGTCTTGATTCCGGTATGCATGGATGACGGCAAAATGAAGATATTTAAAGGCTTTCGTGTACTCCACAATGATGCAAGAGGTCCAGCAAAAGGAGGCATCCGCTTTCATCCTCAGGAAACGGCAGATACAGTAAGAGCGCTGGCAATGTGGATGACCTGGAAGTGTGCTGTAGTCGATATCCCGTTAGGAGGAGGCAAGGGAGGGGTAATTTGCGATCCCCATAACCTGAGCGAGAGGGAACAGGAGCGGCTGTGCAGGGGGTGGGTTAGGCAGCTATCCAAAGAGATGGGGCCATACATTGATGCACCAGCACCGGATGTCATGACTACTGCGAAACACATGCTATGGATGTTAGACGAATTTGAAACCATTCATGGAGGAAGGTATCCTGGGTTCATTACGGGAAAACCGGTTGGTATGGGGGGTTCAACAGGAAGGACCGAGGCCACAGGATTCGGAGCCATATATGTCTTGCGAGAAGCCCTAAAGGACCTGCAAATCAAGTTGGAAGAAACAAGTCTCAGCGTACAGGGATTCGGAAATGTTGCTCAGTATGCCGCTAAAATGTTTACCGAGCTTGGAGGGAAGGTTGTTGCAGTTGCCTGCTGGGACAATGAAGATAAAGTGTCATATACTTATCAGAAGAAAGAAGGCCTTTCAATGAACATGCTCCTCGAAATAACCGACTCTTTTGGGTGCATCAACAAGAAAAAAGCAGCTGCTGCTGGTTGTAAAATCCTACCTGGAGAGGAATGGATTGAACAGGATGTGGATATCCTTATGCCTGCTGCTTTGGAGAATCAGATCACGGCGAAAAATGTGAACAAAATAAGTAAACAGGTTAAAGTCCTGTTGGAAGGTGCCAACGGACCTACCACCACGGATGCAGACGACATCATAAAAGAACGAGGCATTTTCCTACTCCCCGATTTTCTTGCGAATGCCGGTGGTGTTACCTGTAGTTATTTTGAACAGGTCCAGTCAAACTTGAATTATTATTGGGAGAAAGAAGAAGTCCTGGAAAAACTGGATACAAAAATGACCTCGGCGTATCGGGCGGTGTACGATCTTGCAAAAAAGAAAAACCTTTATATGCGTGATGCAGCCTATGTCATTGCAATCAACCGGGTGGCGCAGGCAGTCAAAATGCGAGGGTGGGCATAACAAGGTGAATCCTGAGAAAGGGGAATATTAATGGAGGATAGTAGCGACCCTAAAGGAGCCTCACTCGATACCCTGAAAGAGAGAGCCAAAGAACTGGATTGCCTCTATCAGGTCGATGAGATACTAGGTAACAGTGGGCTAACTCTCACTGAGATGTTTGAACGGATTGTCCTTGTACTGCCCTCTGGATTCAGGTTCCCTGAAGTTTGCCGGGTGGAGATCGCCTACGACAACCACAGGTATCAGTCTGCAGATTTTGCAAGATCACGGATCTCGGATGGGGTAGACATCAAAGCAGGTGGTAAGGTTGTTGGGCGGATCACCGTAACATACATTGATGAAGTTTCGAAGACGGATGAGGGCTACTTTCTCGAAAAAGAAAAAAGACTCATCAAAACAATAGCAGACCGTATTGAACAAACGATTTTTTTCAGAAGAGCGGAGCGTTTAATAGAAGAGTGGGGCATTCCAGAAAAGGATGGTCTTCCAAAACATCCTACCGCTGCCGACTGGATGGCAATAATAGCACTCTTACAGAAAACCGACCAGGATATGCTTCTTCATATTTGCAGGAAGATGGTTAATCATCTCTGCTATCGCGGGATTAGAGAGGCAGAGCAGGAGTTGTGCAAGCTTAATTTCGGTTCAAAGGTGTTTCCTGTTGCAGGAGAAGTAAATTTTCCAAGTCAAATGCTTCCCCTTGGAGATCTGGCAAAGATAAGTGAAAAAGCCTTCTCTATTGCATCCAAGCATATGACGGATGGTGAAATCTCCACAAGGTTAATGAAGTGGATACAGGAGACAAAAGCATATACGCTTATAAAGACTATCGACCGTATCGATACTTCCATCGGTGATGTGGTTGAAGCGGTAAGCAGGTATACAAATACAGCGGGTACGGTCAATATGCTGGATCCGCCTACGGAACGCTGGCTTAGGGTAGCCTTAATCCGTCGTTTTTTGTCGGACAAACCTGGATTCATACGGATTGCCCAACAATACCTCGACATTCGTGGCTTCTACGACATTGTCCAGACGCTGATTTACCCTGCAGGAAGCCATGGAAAG
>MVQO01000102.1 GCA_002067585.1 Syntrophorhabdus sp. PtaB.Bin027 | reverse complement strand
AAGTCAAAAAGATGAGAAGCTAAAAGGCTGAGAACTTGAGGTTTCAAATCATTCAATTAATTTACAAATCAAAGAATTATCACTTTGAAACCTGTGGCTTGAAGAGGGCAGCGAGGTAGTTGGTTGCAGAGTAGATACTGAAAAATAATGCACCATAAATAGTTACAAGCCCAATCTGGTGGACAATCGTATCAATACGCTCAATTGCGATATTAAAAAGCAGGCAAGATATCCCGATAAGCTGAAGTGCAGTCTTTATTTTTCCGAATGACGAAGGATAGATTGCTATCCCTTCCATGGCGTAGAAAGCACGCAGCCCATTGATCAAAAATTCTCTTCCTACCAGAATCAGCGTTACCCAGAGCGGCACTTGACGGTAATATGTCAGGGTAATAAGCACGGAAGTAACAAGTAGTTTGTCGGCGATAGGGTCTAGATAAAGACCGAGTCTGGATGTTAGGCTCATCTTCCTTGCCAAGTAGCCGTCAAGCCCGTCAGTTATCCCTGCTATTATAAAGAGAAGACATGAAGCAAGGAGCAATCCATCTTCTTGAGAGGCTATAAAAAGTACTATTATGGGGATAAAAAGTATTCTGAGAATAGAAAGGCGATTAGGCAGCGTCCAGAGGGATGCTGCCTCGTCTCTAACCTTCATGGGTATTTTTTAACTTATTATAAAAGTGTTTTACCCTCTTGATGAAGTTACGGGTTTCTTCGAAGGGGGGAACATTCATGTTATGTTCTTTGACCCGGTTTGGGCCTGCATTATATGCGGCTAGAATAAGTTCAAGATTTCCCTGAAAGGTGTCGTCAAGAAGCCTCAGGTATTTTGTGCCGCCCCTGATATTGTCGTCTGGATCAAAAGGGTCATACACCCTCATATGCCGGGCAGTATCAGGCATGAGCTGCATAAGGCCCTGAGCACCCTTTGGGGAAACAGCTTGAGAATTAAAATTTGACTCTGCTTTCATAACTGCTTTCACGAGTGTGGGGTCGACGCCATGATTAAAGGAGTGTTGCTTGATAAGAGAATCATATTGGTCAGTATTGACTGTTTTTGCATAGAACCCAAGGGCTGGCTTGGGCGAATCAGGCACAATGACTCTATATTTTTTATTGTTTGCAGGTTTGATATTGGTAAAATGAAAGACACCACTTTCATCAACGTAGCCATAAATGCCACACATCCCTTGAAGAGGAAATATGCACATTGCTATGAGTATGATTAGTCTAAAAACCATTTTCCTATTTTCTTAAACTTTTTCGCAATTGTCAAGCCTTTTACAAGCAATACCTTTATCGCAAAATACTTTCAAAGTTTAATATTCGCCTAGATATAAAGTAAATGATATGAAACACACAAAGCGGATGAGTGCCATGGGTTTTGGCAACCGGTAAGAGATGAGAAACAAAAAATGTTTGCTACAAGCCTTTTCTCTGTTTTTCATAAGCAGTCACCTATAGCCTATTGCTTTGCTATTGTGATACGCTAAAGAAAAGATCCATCAAAAAGGGAGCTGGACATGGATGGTGTACTGTATGTTGTTGGAACGCCCATTGGCAATCTGAAAGATATTACGTTACGGGCCATTGAGGTCATGAAAGATGCTGACCTGATTGTGGCAGAAAACAGGGAACGGGCATTGAAACTGTTGAACCACCTTTCCATCCATAAACCAATTATTACTATAAACAGTTACAACGAAGAGAGGAGGGCAAAAAGCATTGCACGGCAGATTGGTTCAGGAAAGTCTGGCGTCCTCATATCAGGGGCAGGGACTCCGTGTATCTCAGATCCCGGTGGATTTGTTGTGAGGGCCTGCTATGAGGAAGGTGTGGAAGTGAAGACCGTACCGGGACCATCGGCAGCTACAGGGGCCATTTCAATCTGCGGCCTTTATGTTGATAGGTTTTTCTTTTACGGTTTTCTGCCCCAACGACCAGGAAAGAAGCGAAAAGCCCTACGGGATCTTTCCTCTTTTCCCTATCCAATAATTTTTTTTGAATCGCCTCGCAAGCTTCTTGAGACACTCCGCTGCGTGCGAGTAGAATTTGGAAACAGGCCTGTGGTGGTTGTGAAGGAGATGACGAAAATCTATGAGCAGGTACTGCGGGGGTCTGTTGATGACCTTATTGCCACGTTAAACGATATAGAACTCAAAGGTGAGTACCTCATGATTGTTGATGGGATGGGAAAATAAGAGTGAAGACAGTGCCCCTTCCCGGATTGCTATCAGCCGTAATCGAGCCTTTATGGTCTTTCACGATCTCATGAACAATGAACAGGCCAAGACCTATGCCTTTCCCCTGGGATTTTGTTGTGAAGAATGGTTTAAATATATTATGAATGTTTTTCTCATTGATCCCTTCACCGTCATCTATGATTTTGCAGACAATCACATCACCTGAGTTGACACCGCGGTAATTATTTCCCAAGGGAAGTTCTTTGTTTGCGGTTTCGATGGTAATATGACCCTCTTTTTCTCCAATCGCATCGATTGCATTTTTTATGAGGTTTATGAATACCTGGCAAAGCCTTGAAGTATTACCCCTCACGAAGCTGCGCTCTGCATCAAATTTGCGGATAACAGTTATTTTCTTGTTTTTGTACTGATTGTAAAGGACCTTCAGGGCGTCCTCAATGGGTATGTGCAGATCGATGAGTTCTTTTGTTTCCTCTTTCTGACGAGATGCATCGAGCAGGCTTTTAACGATATCCGCAGCTCTCCTTAGTTCCTGTAATGAAAATTCCAGGTCTTCGCGCATTTGTTCATTGTCTGTTAAATGATCAATCTGATATTCGATAGTGCTCATTACGCTCGCAAGGGGATTGTTAAGCTCGTGGGCAACTCCTGCCGCAAGCCTTCCAACAGCAGCAAGGCTCTCGCTTTGGATAAGTGCCCTGGTTCGTTCATTAACGAGTTGCTCGAGGGAGGCAGAGAATTCCTGCAATTTTGTATAGGCATCTGCATTGTCAAATGCAAGGGCCACATTGTTGGCAAGCATTATAAGAACCTCGGTTTCCTCAGTTGTGTACAGGTTTACTGTATGCTTTTCTCCGAGGAGAAGGTATGAGGGGTTTGATTTTGATGGAATGGCGATTGATAGTCTAAAGCCCTGAATCCAGTAAGAATCCTGCTCATCAAGGAGTATTGCATTTTCGCCTGCATCAATCCTCGAAACTGCTTTAATCTCACATTTTTCCAGCCCAAAGATCCTGGAAAGTTCAACCGTAATCTTTGTCTTTATATCGCTTATCTTTAAAAGGGTTAGAATTTCTGAGCTTAAACCCCTTAAGGCCGTTCTGTTCAGAATGAATTCCTGCTGTAAAAACTGTGTGATGGTACTGTAAACCTTTTGGCTCGATACATACAGCAAAAAGAAGGTGATGATCATTGATATTAAAGAGATAAGATCCCTGTCAAAGTTTTGTCCCAGTACGTGCCTCACAATCACTGTAGTACCGAGGAAAAAGCCTATGGACATAAAGAACAGCGTAAAAAAAACCATGCCCTTGTTAAGAAAAATTGTCCATTCCATGATGTCATGCCTGAAGATTGCATATCCGAGAAGGGACATAGGGATAAACGCAAAGTTGCCCAGAGGATACCATTCGTAGCCCATCATGGTAACTATGTCAAAATGGGTGACAGCAGCTGCAAAACCAAAACTGACAAGGATATACTTGATCCTTGTTTTTTTAATAGCCACTTTTTCCTCTTTCAGGTTTCTTACAAGGAGACATATGGAAAGAACAATGCTTGCAGAACTGAAGATACCAAAGATATAGAAGAAGGGTCCGGCTAATGCAAAATAACCAAAAAAGAATTGTTTTACCCCAATTAAATATAGGTTGTGTTGTGTCACAGGGATAAATAAGATTGCTATTCCGTAACAGATTTTTACACCGGGAAGCCACCTGCGATAGCCAGTAACAATAACAGCGAAATGAAGGTAGAGGGGGATCACAAAAACAAGGAATGCGTGGTCAATTCTGCTTAATCGCAAGGCTGTAAGGGGATGGAGCGACCCAGTGAGGATTGCCTTATCTGTGTTTAAAAAACACCCGATGAGGCATATGAAAGCGAATAGAATATTGGCCTTCGATGCCTTTGCCTTCATAATGCCCATAAGGAAAAGTGTAAAAAGAACTAGGGCGCTCAGGAGTGGAGGGACACAGAAGATATTCATACGTGTAGATTTGAAATTACCCCAAGTTACCAGCCAGCGCAAGAAAATTTTTTCTTTGTGATTGATTATTTGCAGGAATATGCTATTACTTAAATATACAATTATGAAATCGAAGATTATTCAGAATGCTATAGCATTTATTCTGGCGGGCGGCGTAGGTGCCCGCCTCCACCCGCTCACGAGAGATCGCGCAAAGCCTGCTGTTCCTTTTGGCGGAAAATACCGGGTAGTTGATTTTACTCTCAGTAATTGCATTAATTCGGGTGTGAGAAGAATCTTTATTCTCCCCCAGTACAAATCTTTCTCTCTTCAACGACATACAATTGATGCATGGAGTATTTTCAGTGCAGAACTTGGAGAATTTATGTCCCATCTTTCACCTCAGATGCGTGTTGGAGAGGACTGGTACAAGGGGACTGCAGATGCAGTATATCAGAATCTGTATCATCTGGAAGAGTGGGATGCAGAATATATCTTGATCCTATCAGGTGATCACATTTATAAGATGGATTATGGCCATTTCATTCGATACCACCAGAAAAAGAAAGCCGATCTCACAATCTCCGCGATTGAAGTTGATTTGAGAGAGGCCCATCGTTTCGGGGTTATCGAGGTTGATGAGACGGGCAGGGCAGTGGGTTTTGAAGAAAAACCTGAAAAGCCGAAAGCTATTCCGGGCAAGCGCGGTAAGGCATATGTCTCCATGGGGGTTTATATTTTCAACAGAAATGCACTGATCGATACCCTGAATAAAGATGCTGCTATGGAAACCTCTCACCATGATTTTGGACGAGATATTATTCCGTTTATGTATCCTGACCACAGGGTGTTTGTTTACAGATTTGGCATGGTTGGTGGAAAGGATGCTGACTACTGGCGCGATATTGGAACCATAGATGCCTATTACCAGGCTAACATGGACCTTGCATCAGTAAACCCCATATTTAATCTTTATGATAAAAGCTGGCCAATACGAACATATGAAGGTCAGTACCCTCCGGCTAAAACAGTATTTGCCGATGAGGACAAAGGAAGGGCCGGCAAAGCACTTGATTCGATCATCTGCAGCGGTGTCATCATAAGTGGCGGGCGGGTTGAGCGAAGTATATTGTCACCGGGTGTAAGGGTTAACAGCTACGCGCAAGTAGATAAATCGATCCTCTTTCACAATGTAGTGGTCGGTATGCGGGCAAAAGTGAAGAGGGCGATCATTGATAAAGATGTAAGGGTCCCTGATGGGATGAAAATCGGATATGACCTGGAAAAGGACAGGAAACAGTTTTTCGTATCCGACAGGGGTATAGTTGTAATTCCTAAAGGTGCCATTCTCACGAAATCATAACACATAACGCGCCATCAGTAAAAACCACGGAGATCAATGATTCAAAGAATCAGATGGAAGGAAACTCATTACGCTTCGCAGATCACGCGTTACGATTTTACGTTTCCCGGCCAAGAATGTAGTCTGCGAGTGTAGCAAGGCTTTCCTTATAGGCTGACGGTTTAAAGGCCTGAAGATTTAGCTTTGCCTTTTCAATGAATTGGCGTGTTGCATTCGTTGTATATTCAACCCCACCATATTTCTTTATGATCTTGCCGACCCTGACAAAGTCTCTTGCAGTTACCTTTGTATTGTTTATTACTGTATTAATGTAATCTTTTTCCTTTTCAGCAGAGGATACCAACGCATGGATAAGGGGAAGGGTTACCTTTCCCTCTTTGAGATCTGTGCCCACGCGCTTGCCAAGAACAGCATCGTAGGAGGTATAATCGAGAACGTCATCAGTAAGTTGAAAAGCCATGCCAAGGTTGTATCCGAAATCTCGTAATGCAGCCCTCTTTGTCTGATTTACCCGGCCAAGGATTGCCCCTACTTCGCAAGCGGCAGAAAAAAGAGACGCAGTCTTGTTCTTGATGATTTCGAAGTATTCCTCCTCTGTTGTGTCAATATCACACGTTTTGAGAAGCTCTAAAATCTCTCCTTCAGCGAGGGATGTTGTGGCCTCAGACATGATCCTCATGATTTCCTCGTTCCCATTATGAGCCATCAATTCAAATGACTTGGAAAAAAGAAAATCGCCAACAAGAACGCTCGGTTCATTCCCCCACAAGGTGTTTGCGGTTGAAGAACCACGCCTGGTCTGAGCATTATCCACCACATCATCATGGAGCAAGGTTGCTGTATGGATGAATTCAATTATTGCTGCATATGGGATATGTTTTTCACCCTTGTATCCGCAAAGCCGAGCAGTAAGCATTATTAGAATGGGCCGCACCCTTTTTCCGCCTGATCTGATAATGTGATTCACAATTTCTTTGATGAAGCCTATCTTCGTTGTTATAAGCTTCTGGATTGTTGACTCGAGTCTTGCCAGATCGTCTGCTATGAGTTGGGTTACTGTTTCCATTGTCAGCCGTTAAGAATATAATATTTTTTTACCTCATCAGTGTAGCCGCTATTGCCAAAAATGTAAAGAGGTTGTTCAATTTTTGCTCCTATGCCACCCTCCTTGATGAACTCTGCCAGAAAGAGATTTGCCTCCTTGTCCCTTCTAGGGTAGATGGGACGCAATCGTTTCAGTTCAAGGCTATTCAGTCTGGCGAATCCGATTAGCTCCCCCAACCTTCGAGACGGATAGATAGTATAAAATCTCCCTTTTCTAAAAAGCAGAGAAGAGGTTGTCATCATGAGATCAGGGAGGGTCAAGAAAGTTTCATACCTTGCAACAAGCCGTGAATGCTGGGGGCTCTTCCTGCCCCCTTTTTCTTTTGTATAGGGGGGGTTTGAAACCACAACATGAAAGGGTGATTGCTTGAGTAATTGAGCCAAAACCTTTATATCGCCATGCATGAAACTCACATTTCTGCAATCATTTATTGTTTTGTTCTTGAGAGACACATTGTACAAGTCCTTCTGTATCTCTATGCCAAGCATTTCATTCCCATAGCTTTTTTTGCACAGGTAAACAGGGATAATGCCACACCCTGATCCAATATCCAGAAGCCGTTCATGTTTCTTGAGAATTAAAAAATTGGCCAAAAGGATTGGATCTATCGAGAAACGATATCCATTTTTTTTCTGAATAATCCGGAGTTTGTCTTTGCACAAAACATCGAGGGTTTCATCCCGATCAAAGCCGACCTCAGTCATGCCAATTTGAATTCAAAAATCGTGTACAAGGGTCCGAGCCACAGGGAGAAATAAGGGAAGAGTGCATATTCGGTATATCGGCGGATACTAAAAGGGGGTAGTTGGACAAAATAGGCAGTATTATGGGGATGAAGATACGTTGCCATCATACTGATAAAAGACGAGGCCTGTTAGTATCTTTGGATAGAAAAACGTTGATTTGGGAGGCATATAAAGGCTATTATCGGCAATCTCCTTGACCTCTTCAACAAGAGTTGGTGGCAGGAAGAACGCTAGATCATGGATGCCTTCCTTAACCTGGGCAACGGTTTTGTCAAGGGCCTGAGTAAATGAGATTTCTTCATCCTGGACTTTGAGGACGTTTTTCAGAATGCCCATGTGGAGAATGCTAACTTTGAGTCTTCGTACACTCTCATGTACTGTTGTATCTGTGTAGATAGGGGTTTTTTCTGACAGAATATAGAAATTGTCAGGATCATCTTTGGAATAGAGTATGTAAGAAGGTTTTGCCGCAGTATTAATCTTTTGCGTAGCATTTCTGGGCGAGTTCATATCTGTCAGGGGAAACTTCTCAATCAGAACAGATTCTTCCAAGAGGGATAATACTTCTGTGAGGCTCCTGGGTTTGTTGAATTTGATAATCCTATGGTATGGCAGGATTACAATTCCTGTTGAATACATATTGGTGAGATAGATTGGGATGTAGTCCAAGCCAATCCTGTATGACACAGCCAGCCTGTGGTGACCGTCGGCGATATAGATTTTTTTTGATTCCATGAGGGATGCAAGCATTGCTATCTCCTCGGGGTTTGTCATCCGATAAAATCTGTTTGTTATCGATTGTTCGTCTACAAAATTGTATAGTTTCTCTTTCTGCGAACTGATGAGTATGTCTTCAATAGCCTCTTCTTTATCTTCGTAGAGAGCAAAGACAAGGCTAGTATACGTTTTGAGCGTTGTTATCAGCCGCTCTCGATCTTCTTTTGCCTTTTTCCTCGTCTCCTCGTGGGTGAGGATACGCTCCTTCTGAAGCTTGTTCAGAGCAATAAAACCCCTTCTCAGGTAGTGTATTTCATTTACAATGATTTCCTGTTCATACACATAAATTGTGTCGCTAGAGTCCTTCTGAACCACACCAATCCTCAACCACTGGTCTAAGGTATGTTTGGCGACGTTGTATTTATCCATTGACGGCTGGGGCAGGGGAAGTTCTAAGCGTATAGCATTGAACGGGTTTCGCTCGTAATAGGTGCGGACACTCGATACGACATCATAGGGAGGACACACGCAAGACGCAATATCGTCAATTTTATTGCGATTATATAGAAGTCCCCGAAACGGTTTGGTCATCAATTCTTTCATGTGAATTTGTTAACATAGAGGTGATAAAAAGTCAAAAGGTTTTGAAGAACCTGATGTTGAGTATATCCCATGCAGTATGTTGTTAAACACCCCATTTCGCATATCATCGTTTATATTTTGTGCAGATTCATTTTCGCACAATACGTAAAATATTATATATGGCCTTTTACGAGATGCGATATGCAGGTAACGATATACGACTTTCACTGATCGCGTGTTGCCGATCACGGTCTTTATTCTTGACATCCGGCGAACAAGTGTGTTTTAAATTACAACGTGCCGAGGTAGCTCAGTCGGTAGAGCAGGGGACTGAAAATCCCCGTGTCACTGGTTCGATTCCGGTCCTCGGCACTTTTTTAATATCAGATATACCGATCAAAATCAGACTAATCCCATGACGTAAGATTGGGACTATAACTGCATTTGTAACCATGCCTTGGCTTTCGGTTATCTTCTTATCTTTTTTGTGGATCTCTCACAAACATTCACGTGCCGATTCCAGGCCATCCTCGTTCACAATGTTGCAACTGTCAATGCTAGGGGCATCTTGTAACCGTGTTTTCATCGTTACACATTCTGGCACTCACGCCCTCACCATATTATCATGTTCATAATCGTTGTCCATCTTAAAGCCGTAAAACAACTTCTCCCCAATC
>MVQO01000101.1 GCA_002067585.1 Syntrophorhabdus sp. PtaB.Bin027 | reverse complement strand
GTGCTGATTATCAGGCTTGGCATAATGAATGTATGGACTCCAATGCTGATTCTTTTGGATGCAAACCTTGACCCAAGGCTTCAAGTGGCAATAGAGAATAGAATAGCGCTCATTGATGGCGTAAAAAGGGTTAACGACGTAAAAATTCGCCAGTCCGGTCCTTTCAGGATGGTAGAATGCAACATAGCAACTAAACCATCGGTTTCCGTTTTTAAAGCACACGAACTTGCAAGTACGGTCGAGAAAATCGTGACGGACGAACACAGGGAGATCGAGTCAGTATTTGTTCATATAGAACCTGTTCAACAACACACACTATCAGCCATTATACCTGTCAAAGAGATAGATGGAATGAATTCAAGGGTCCACGGCCATTTTGGCAGGGCGCCTTATTTTGTGATCTTGAAACTACACGACACGGGGACAGCAGAAATAGAAGACTTCTATTACAATGAGTTCCTTGAAAAAAAAGATCAAATACATATTGCTGTTAAAGTCATCAAAGTAATCATCAAACACGACTTGGATATCATTTTTACAACGAAAATCGGGGAGATTGCTTTCCATATGCTGAAGGATAATTTTATTGACATTTTTGGTACGGAAGAAGACATAACCGTGGGCGAGGTGGTGAAACAATTTCGGGAAGGCCGCCTTCAAATGATCGCTGGACCCCATCCAGCTGAGGAGTCTGAGATACGGCATGCTAAGGAGGACTTCAAGTGATTCTGCCGGAGGGAAAGGTCTCCATGTTTTTTAATATTTGTCTGGCGGTCAAAAAAGTTATGATTGAATGAAACTAATATAGACTAAATTGCACTCACTGAATAAAAAAGATGCTCAAAGGAGACGGTTTTGTATACGCTAAAATTTGATATTGAAAAATGCCATAATTGTCAAACTCAGGCATGTCTCACCAGGTGTCAACATCTGGATATTGATCGGGAAGTTGCCCAGAGAGAAATCCGCAAGATTGCACGGGGAGAGGATTCCTTTATTCTTCATGATTGCCTAACGTGTTATGCCTGCGAGGAATACTGTACCATGGGAAACCACCCTTTTTACCTGATCGTGGAACAGCAGGAGGCATTAAATATCCCGCCTGTGCCTCGGCCGTTAATTCAAAGAGCTGTAAACCTGGGTGTCCCATTTCGGGGTGAACCTGAGATTGGAGAAGTACACGGACCGGTACTAAATATGGCAGCCTTTTCTGATCTGATAGGTTTGATCCAGGGAAGACTTTTTGAAGGGCTCACCGTAATATCTACGGATGATCGTAAAATGTTCCATTACTTTTGCCAGCTTATGTATCTTCATTATGCAAGAAGTTCGGTAATTAAGGAAAGATTGCCAGGAGTTATCAATACGATAAACAGGCATAAACCAACTGAGGTGATTTGCTTTCATGACGAATGTTACGGAACGTATACATCATACTGTCCTGCTGTAGGCATAGATGTTCCATTCACGCCGATCCATTTTTTTGAGTTTTTGCATCGCCGGCTCACCGAATTAAAAGAAGCAATCAGACCGGTGGGTTTCAAGGTAGCCTACCAGCGGCCGTGTTCATCTCGGCTTTCACCGGACAAACACCACTTTGTCAGGGATATTTTTGAACTTATCGGAGCAAGGTATGTTGAAAGGGAGTATGTTGATGAAAATGCCCTCTGCTGTGCAGGCGCTATCCAGGGACAGAGACGAGAGGGAAGTCGAAAGCGGGCTATTGAAATGCAGCGGAAAAATATTAATGATATGAAGAAAGCAGGGGCCGAGGTATGCATTTTTAACTGCCCTGCTTGTTTTCAAACCCTGGGCTCTTTGTTATCTGCCGAAGACATTAAACCTATGTACATGAGCGATCTTTGCAGGCTAGCCATCGGTGAAAAGCCAATGGAATGGAGGTGATTCTATGGATTCCATTTATGAAGCACTGGTCAATATAGTGGGGAAAGAGTATGTTTCCAATCAGCCGGAGGAACTCTACATATATTCCTTTGATTTGGGGACAGCGGAACCGTGTCAGCCACAGTACGTTGTTTCTCCGAGGGCAACAGAGCACATTCAGGGTATAGTGCGTCTTGCAAATAAGGAGAAGATACCTATTGTGCCTCTGGGTGGGGGACTGTCCCTTGCTGGCCTTGCTGTTCCCCTCAAGGGGGGAATCCTCCTCGATCTTAAGCGCATGGACAGCATTATAGAGGTGAATGAAAATGCCCGATATGCAGTGGTGGAATGCGGTGTTTCCCAGGGCCAGCTCACATCATATCTGGAAAAAAATTATCCGCGCCTAACCCACTCTGAACCAGGTGCGCCTCCAGCCGCGACCCTTGCAGGAAATGTGATGATCCACGGGCAAGGAGACCTTGCTCAACCATACGGCTTCAACTCTGATCTGGTCAATGGCCTTGAGGTTGTCCTTCCAACAGGAGAGGTCTGTCACATTGGCTCGGTCGCCATTGGCGCAGGATGGTTTACGAATCATCCTCTTCCTGATGTAGGCCTTTTTCTCGGTTGGTGTGGCACAACAGGAATAATAACCAAATTATCAATAAGGCTATTTCCGTGCAAGCGTATACGAGGCGTTGGAACCTTTGTGTTGGAACATGAGGACCTTGTTCCCGAAGCTGTTTACAAGCTTACCCACACCCAAATGGCAGAAGACATTGTAGCTTTCAGTTCTGCGATTCCTCCCTTTGCAAGTGAGCTCCAGCAGATCACGGTCAATATAGCTGCAGACTCTGAAAAGGAGCTTGAGTTTAAGCAGGAAATCCTTTGGGATGACACTCTTGGAGAATATATTCACAGAGGAGAAGGTGCATACCTTGGTTTTGTAAGGCACCTGCAGCGCCCTCAGATCTCTAAAACATCTGATTACAAAAAAGGTGGGGGTTTCGAGTATGTGGGCAGCATTGTGCCCATACAAAGGTACCCGGAATGCTACAGAAAGGGGCGTGAGATTTCAGAAAGACATGGCATCCCGTATACGGTTACCGGTCGTTGTGTTGGAGCAGGTCATAGCATGATGTTTGCGTGGACGTTTGCCTTTAACAGGGCAGATCCGGAGACTATCATACAAGCGCGAAAGGCACTTCACGAGACGGATGATCTTGTTTTGCAACTGGGTGGAGTTATATGGAAACCGGGTACTTACGGGCAAAAACTTATTCTGGAACGGCTTGATCCGGGCACTAAGGAACTCATGGGGAAGATAAAAAGGCTTATTGATCCGAATGGAATAATGAACCCGGGCAACTGGGAGGTGGCGTAATGTCTCTTGCAGATTTCAAGTATGCAGACACCATACATCGATGCTTCAGATGTGGTTATTGTAAATTCCCGGTTAATTGGAAAGACGTCAATAATTGTCCTCCTTACGCCCGTTTTCGTATGGAAAGCTATTCCTGCGGTGGGAGGCTTTGGCTTACGAGGGCGTGGCTTAACGACCAGATTAAGTGGACAGAACACCTGGCAGAAATTCTTTACTCCTGCACCACCTGTAAAAACTGTGTAATCAAATGCCCCCTTCGGTTTAACGTCGACATTGTAAATATGGTCATAGCTGCACGGGGCGAAATGGTGGAGTCAGGAAGGTTGCCACAAGCTGTGAAAAAGTTTCTTGAAAATATTGAATTATATGGAAACCCCTATGGTGAATCCAGGGCCAAACGAGGTGAGTGGGCTAACAGGATGGGTGTTGAAAAATACCATGGCCAGGAGTATCTTCTTTATGTTGGATGCACAGGGTCATATGACACACGGGCACAAAAAGCAGCGAGGGCTTTGGCAGAGATAATGATGAGAGCAGGGGTTTCGTTTGGCGTGCTTGGTCCTGAAGAAACTTGTGATGGCAACGAGGTATACAAACTGGGAGAATCGGGGCTGTTCGAAGTTTTGGCTGAAAACAACATACAGAAGTACAAAAACACGGGTGCTCAAAAAATCGTGACCTTCTCTCCTCACGCATATAATGCGATGAAAAACTACTACCATGAATACGGTGGATCTTTTGAAGTTTTTCATTATACGCAATTTCTCCATGGCCTCATTGAAAATGGGAAAATAAACAATTTAAGATGTCCTAATATGAAAATAACATTCCATGATCCTTGCTTTTTGGGGCGTTGGAATGAAGAATATGAGGCCCCTCGGGCAATACTAAGGGCTGTTGAGGGTGTAGAGTTTACCGAGATGGGTAAAAATAAGGAAAGTGCTCTATGCTGTGGTGGCGGCGGGGGAAACTTCCAGATAGACCTTTTAGGGGGCAGTGAGAACAGTCCTGCCCGCAGAAGGGCAAGAGAGGCCTACGAAACAGGTGCAAACGTTCTTGCTGTTGCCTGTCCCAAGTGCCTTGTAATGCTGAATGATGCTGTCGAATCTGAGGAACTTGCAAACAGGCTGGAAGTATTGGATATTTCAGAAATAGTCATAAAGGGGCTCAACATATGAATTTGTGTGAAACAGACGCAGGAATGTCGTATTGAACATGATTAATGTACTTATCATATACCACACCCAGTCTGGAAATACGGAAAAGCTTGCAAGGGCTGTTGCCCAGGGAGTTAATGATACTGAAAATGCATATGCAACCTTCAAAAATGCCTCCAATGCAACGGCTCAGGATGTAAGGGGCTGTAATGCGTTCGTGATTTGTTCCCCTGAGTATTTTGGCTATATGGCCGGTGCCATAAAGGATTTCTTTGATAGGACTTACGAAGAACTAAAAGACGATCAAAGGATATGGAAAAAACCATACTGCATTGTTGTTAGCGCAGGAAACGATGGAAGCTTTGCCCATTCCCACATAGAGCGCATTTGTAAGGGCTATCGTTTTAAAAAAATACAGCACCCCATCATTTGTAAGGGTCCTGTTACAGAAGAAATGGTCAGGAAATGTTTTGATCTCGGCATGACCATTGCAGAAGGCATCAACGCAAAAATATTTTAGCTACCTCTGTTTCATAGATTCAGGTATCCTGACAGCAATTACCTCTCCACGGGCGCATATAGAGCCTTTTGCGAGGACCTCCACCAAAACAGATACTTTGCGTTTTCCAATCTCTTTTACCTTCCCCCTAGCCATAAGCTGAACACCCAGGGGCGTAGGGTTGATGTAATCCACTTTCAGGGAAGCTGTGACAAAGCGCGGCCTCGGCTCCTTATCCATTGTTCTGCCCTCCGAGCGTGACATCGCTGCAGCTGCCGTACCTACTCCATGACAGTCGATGAATGATGCTATCAGCCCACCGTACACAAAACCGGGGGTTGCTATGTGATAGGGTTCAGGCGTCAGGTAGGCAACCGATTCCTCGCCATCCCAGTAACTCTTGATATGAAGGCCCATCTCATTAAGGTTTCCGCACCCATAACAATGGCTCAGATCTGGAGGATAGTAGTCTTGAAATGACTTTTCTTCTACCATATCATCCTCCTTGTTTTGACAATTTGTTCTTTAACCTGTTATAAATTCAAAACAACACTGAAAGGAGTATATCATGGAATATGAAAATATTCTTGTGAAAACAGGTGATGATCATGTGGGAGAGATAGTGCTAAACCGGCCAAAACAGTGGAATGCCTTTAATACTGCCATGGCCGGCGAGCTTGAACGGGCACTATGGGAGTTCGATAGAAGCAAAAATGTCAGAGTAATTCTTTTGAAAGCTGCAGGAAAAGCATTCTGCGTCGGAATTGATGTGAGCGAATTCTCTGGTAAAACAGTTATGGAGTACCGTAATTGGATTGGGCATATGGGAAAAGCAATGATTACGATGAGTCGTATCTGCAAACCTGTCATTGCATCAGCCCATGGCATGATAACAGCCATCGGAGCCGGACTTGTGGCAGCCTCAGACCTGGCTATTGTCTCAGAGGATGCAAAATTTGGTCTAACAGCAATCAATGTTGGCCTTAACTGTATTGGGCCTGCCGTTCCTGTTGCTCGATCCGTGGGAAGAAAAAGAACGCTTGAGCTTTTATTTTTTGGCGACCTTATAGGTGCGGAAAAGGCTTTGGAGTTTGGCTTTGTGAACAGGGTTGTTCCAGTTGACCAGTTGGAACAAAAATCACGTGAATGGGCTGTAAAACTTGCTCAAAAAAGTCCTCTCGCCCTCCAGATGGCAAAAAAAGCATTCTACCTGGCTGCGGACATGGATTACTACAAAGCCTTTGAATGCATGACGGATAACCTTGCGCGCCTGTGTACCACGGAAGACTGCCAGGAAGGTATCAATGCTTTCATGGAAAAAAGACAGCCTGTTTGGAAGGAGAGGTAAATTTGAAACATTGGAGTTACAATCCTTTTGCGACATTACCGGCTTGACAATAACCTCATTGCTCTATAATTATCCCAAAACCTGCATTTACCTTCAATAAACACTTAACAAAAACCTCTTCTTGCCGTAGAATCAATTGCCTGCCAGACAATCTACCCAGTAAGAGGAGGAAAAAAATAATGAAGGCAAACACTGCAGGGTCAATGAAGAGTGCTCCCCCCAATCATGATATCTGCAGGAAGATTATTGCCCTTGTTGCCATGATCTTTGCCAGTGCAAAGCGGTTCTCCCGCCATATGTACTTGGGTGATAAAGATATCCTCACACAGGAGTTTAGCTTAAAGAGATCACCTGCTACAGTAGCAACTCTTATCTGGATGTCCAATAACCTAAAAACAATCATGGTGGCAGAAGCTGGCTTGGTTTTATGATATCAAACAAATATGTTACATTTTGTATGACCCATAAGAAGATACAGGGATATGGAAAAAAGTAAGCAAAAACCGAGGTGGATATTCACACCTCAGCAGAAATTCAAGATCATCAAGGACATTAAACGATGCACCTCCATTCAGGAAGTCCTGACAAAGCATGGTATTTCGAACATCATGTTCTACCAGTGGAAACGACTGCTTGCCATGGGGGTCAACACCAGTTTTGCCCAGGTACGAAAGACCTATAAGCAATGCTTTAACCGAATGATTCTTCGGCACCATAAAACAGGAAGCGATCCACAAAGTTGGCAGCTATCCCGGTGAACAGTCAGACCAGTATGAGATTGGCAGATATATCGACATCCTATATTACCGAGTGGCTACATCAGGGCCTTAGGAACTGTACCCTTGCTTTTGTCATGAGACAAACAACAATGCATTTCTTCTTGAGAAATTGGTACAGCTCAAATACGAGAGGCAAAGATGAGGAGAAGGCATATCTGGGAAGGCACACATCTATGATCATCAGATCATCGTTATTACTGTGGAAATGAGGAAGATCTTGTGGGATTTATGGTGCAGGTGTGAGAAGTGTAACTGCAATCTGCGGGATGTGCCTTTCTCACGTTGGCATTGGAAAAACTTGGTGTTCAATCCAGGGGACAGGCGAGGCAGTAGGAGAACAATATGGTTTCATTATTAAGGATGCAACAGAAACCTTGAGAGGGGTGTTCAGATGAAGGGCGGGAATCTTTTCAATTTTTGCGATCTTTTATGCAAATACGCAACTACTGCGAAAGAAGAAGGCGTAGATGGTTCAGGGAGCTGCCGCACTTTTGTCGCTCTTTACTGCAAGAAAAAAAAATCACTTGTTCACAAAAATATGCCGTGCATTGAGAAGCGACTGAAAACAAGAGAAAAGTTAGCAGTGAAAAGAAAAAAGTAGTTCTTTATAACCGTTCGCTTCTGGCTTCTGACTCCTATCTTTTCATTGTTTTTTCTATCCTTATCCTCGATGTTCCTTTTGTCTTTCTCAGGACTGTTGCATCTCCAATGATCTTTCCCACCAGGTTTACTTCGCTGGCAGGCACTGGATCCGAGCCAGTACTCATTGGCGTTGGTCCGAAAAATATGGCTAATGCATTTCCAGGCGGCCAAAAACCGATGTCACCAACTTTAATGCTCGTTGTACTTGTTTCATCAAGGGACATGGTCAAGGGAATAGTAAAGTAGAATTCATCGCCCCAGACATTCGCTCTG
>MVQO01000100.1 GCA_002067585.1 Syntrophorhabdus sp. PtaB.Bin027 | reverse complement strand
TCATTCCTGAAAAAGATGAAAAAACGCGGCTATAGCAAGAGAGCTTCTCAGGGCCTTGAGGAGTTCGTGCAAACGATAGAAGATGAAAGGATTAGAGAGTCTGCATTGGACTTTACACAGCGTTTCCACAAAATATATTTCCGGGACAGGATTTTCACGAGAAATGACCTCCAAAACCTCAGGAAAATAGTCTCCCTTATCTGATTAAACTCCAAATAGATTTTTGTAAGTATTTAAAATTTTTATATTGACATTCTTTTTCGTAAAAGTGTAATAGAAAAGAAAATAATAGGGGGAGGTGCTTTATGAGAAAGTTTGTGTTCTTTTTACTGGTTTTGTGTTTACCTGTATTCATAAGCACGACCGGAACTGCACAGACAAAAAAAGACTGGCCCACCAAAGGTGCTACCATAGGAGCAGCCCCTATTGGAGGCGTCTATTATGTTTGGGCAGGAGGCCCGGCAAAAGTACTTGGTGAAAAGCTCGGAATTCCAGCGTCTGTTGAATCAACCGGTGGCCCAGTTCACAATGTACAACTCGTCAATGCCAAAGAATTGCATTTTGGTATGGTTACTGCTGCACCGGCCTATGAGGGATGGAATGGAACGGGATGGGCAAAAGGGAAAAAATATCAGAACATAAGGGCTATTTTCCCCATGTATACCACCTACTTCCAGATGTACGCCATGAAAAAAAGCGGTATCAAAAGCATCAAAGATTTTAACGGGAAAAGCATTGGTACCGGTCCGGTCGGTGGCACACCAGCTACTTATTGGCCAATGATTATTGCTGAGGCAGGCGTCAAGCCAAAACGGATAGTAAATGCTTCATCATCAGACCTTGACAATCAGATGAAGGACGGCCTTCTCGATGCGAGTGGACAAGCTGTCGGTTTGCCATGGGGCCTCATATCTGCCACAGAAACAACTCATGAAATCGTAGTTCTCGGCGTTGAAGACGATATAGCTACCAGCTTTATAAAGAAACATCCCGATTTTGCAAAAGGCATTATACCAAAGGGAACCTACAAAAGCCTGCAAAGCGATCTTCCCACGCTCACCGTATGGAATTTCATGGTCACATATAAGGACATGCCTGATGACTTCATCTATGCGTTTACAAAAGAAATTTTCAAAAACAAGCCCCTCCTTGTGAGTGTCCACAAGTCAGCCCAGGAGGTGGAGCCAAAAAACATTCTTTACTGTCCCATACCTTTACATCCCGGTGCTATCAAGTATTATGAGGAGGTAGGCATAAAGATACCCAAAGAAATGAGACCTTAAAAACTAATAACTTTTAATAGATACAATGGAGGGGGGGATGGAAGAGAAGAGCATTGATCTTGGCAAGATCAAAGATGCAGATCTCATACGTACCAGGGAATTCGGCAAAATCGGATCCTGGATAATCTACGGGGTTGGTGCAATCTGTTCCCTCTTCCATCTCTATTGCCTTCTTCTGAGACCCATCGACCCCTGGTATTTCAGGGGAATGCATATCGTATTCTTGGGATTCCTCTGTTTTCTTCTCTATCCTGGATGGGACAGGGCCAGAAAGAGGGTTCACCCTATCGATTATGTCCTCATCTTTATGATCATTTTTCCTTTTGTTTATATGGTGGTCGACTTTGATGAGTGGATTTATAGGGTGGGAGTTGTCCCAACCACATGGGACACAATAATCTCACTCATGTTTATCGTGGCCATTCTGGAGATGACCCGGAGAACAACCGGTCTGGCGCTGATGATCATCGCCACCGTATTTATCCTTTACGGATATTTCGGGAAATTTATGCCGGGTCTTTTCTATCACAAAGGTTACAGTTGGCCAAGGATCTTCACCTATCTCTTCAGCCTTGATGGGATTCTCGGCCTCCCCGTCTTCGTGTCTGCTGCTTATGTCTATATCTTTGTAATCTTTGGTGCCTTCCTCAAAAGCTCAGGAGTTGGAACTTATTTCATACAATTTTCTAATGCTATAATCGGTTGGGCCCGTGGTGGCCCTGCAAAAGTAGCTATTATCTCGAGCTCTCTCTTTGGCACTGTTTCAGGTAGTTCTGCAGCAAACGTTGTAGGCACAGGAAGCTTCACCATCCCCATGATGAAAAGTATGGGCTACAAATCTCACTTCGCAGGCGCTGTAGAGGCTGTAGCATCCACCGGTGGCCAGATTATGCCCCCTGTTATGGGAGCAGGCGCCTTTCTCATGGCAGAAATTTTGGGAATACCTTATGTGAAGGTACTGGTATCTGCCATACTTCCTGCAGCTATGTATTATCTCGCCGTATATTTCATGGTAGACTTCGAGGCCGCAAAAACAGGCCTTGTAGGGCTTCCAAGAGAACAACTTCCCAGTAAAAAGGAGACTTTCAAGCGTATATACATGTTCACTCCTCTGGGCGTACTCGTATATTATATTGCTATTGCCATGGCATCAATCATAAAAGCGGGCACATTGGCCGTTGCTGCATGTGTTGTGGTAAGTTGGACGAGTAAAGAAACCCGCATGGGGCTGAAGAAAATAGTCGACTCTCTTGCAAATGGAGCAAAGGGAGCCATTGAGATGGCGGGAACCTGCGCAGCAGCCGGTATTATAATAGGTATTATCTCTCAGACTGGCATAGGGTTAAAGTTTGCCACAATCCTCCTGGAATTTTCTCGGGGTATCCTTCCCCTTGCGCTGTTCCTTGCCATGGTAGTTGCTATTATTCTCGGTATGGGCATGCCAACTACAGCCGCATACGCTATCTGTGCAGCCGTAATAACAACAGGCTTGACGAATCTTGGGGCCATACCGATTGCCGCGCACCTGTTTGTCTTCTATTTTGCCTGTATTTCAGCTATTACTCCGCCAGTAGCACTTGCTGCCTATGCTGGGGCAGCCATTGCGAATGCCCATCCAAATAAGGTCGGCTTCACTGCTATGAAACTCGGCATTGCAGCTTTTATTGCACCGTATATGTTCATCTTCAGCCCTGCCTTACTCTTCATTGGCAGCTTGTTCGATGTAATCGAGGTTTCCATTACAGCCTTGCTCGGCACTTTTGCATTAGCATGTGGCATGCAAGGATGGCTTATCGGCAGGACAATCCCCTTTCTTCTCAGGATTCCCCTTATTGCTGGCGCTCTTTTGCTCATTAAGCCGGGGATTTATACTGACATAGCCGGCATCGGACTTCTTATAGCGACTTATTTTGTATCGAGGATATGGAAAAAACCCCTAGTTTCTGCAGGGTAACCAATATTTGTGCAAACCCGGATTTAAACACGCCCCTTGCTGAAAAAATTAACATACATGGCCCTAATTACAAAAAATTGTCTCACTATACTCTTCCTTTTTTAGAATATTTTTAATGATGGCATCTAAACAGCCCTGTCTAATGAAAACCTCAGTTGAGGTAAACAATTCGCACCCGCCTATGAATATTTTTAAGAATTCTTTATCAATAGAAAATTTTACAAGTATTTCGCGGACTCCATAAACCGCTGAGCCCTAAAATCCCTCATGATCTATTATTTTATTGACTACAGAAAATGATTGGAATATAAATCAGTCGTCGGAGGAAAAAGACGTCGAATAAAATATGCCCAGACGAGTGATTACTTACTTTCGCACCTTCCTTCTTCGTCATCTTACCCCGCCAAGAACATTCGTTCTAAGTTTTGCTGGCGTCATCTTTATTGGTGGTTTTCTTCTCTGGCTACCTTTTTCAGCTACAAAAGATCATCTTACCCTTGTGGATGCCCTCTTCTCCTCTGCCTCAGCTGTTTGTGTTACAGGTCTTGTGGTCATTGATATTGGAAAAGACCTGTCACTTGCTGGTCAAATTATCACTATGATGCTGTTTCAATGCGGTGGCCTTGGTATCATTACTTTCTCTGTCTTTTTCTTCCACCTTATGGGCCGCAGCGTATCATTCAAAGGCAGGGAGATTGTTCAGTCCACCTTTCTCCACACACCAAGAAAAGATTTTCAGATTATTCTCAAATCCGTCCTTCTTTCCACCCTTATTATAGAATCATTTGGCACAGTGCTTCTGTTTTTTAGGTTTTCTCAGGACTTTTCCCCTGGACAGGCCTTCTATCACAGCATCTACAACGCAATCTCAGCGTTCAACAACTGTGGCTATTCCCTGTTCTCTGATAATCTCATTCAATACCAGAGCGATGTTATAGTAAACATCACTATCATGGGGTTAATTGTCCTTGGCGGAATTGGATTCATTGTTCAACATGAAGTGATGTCCAAAATGAGGAACACCAGGAACAGACTTTCCCTGCACACAAAAATAGTGCTTGCCACAACAGGCATCCTCGTTGTGGGAGGCGCTGTCTTATTCTATCTGTTCGAGAAAAACAATATCATTCGCGATGCGTCCTGGCAGTCAAAGGTGCTTATTTCTTTGTTCCAGTCAATCACACCGAGAACAGCAGGATTCAACACCGTTGATATAGGACAGCTTACAAATGATACCATCCTTTTGTTGATGACCCTCATGTTTATCGGGGCATCACCAGGTTCTACCGGCGGCGGTATTAAAACAACCAGTACAGCACTTCTCTTCTTTGTCCTTTGGAATAGATTGAAGGGTCAGGAGGAGGTAAGTGTATTTAACAGAACGATTCCCCGGGAGACCATAACCCGTGCTATTTCCATTATCTTCGCCTCAGCCTTTTCAATTGCTCTTATCACATCAATTGTACTTCTTGCAGGACCAAAGACAAACCCTTCAGAAAGTCGCTATCTTTTTGTGGAATATCTTTTTGACACAATCTCAGCGTTTGGCACTGTGGGTTTAACCATGGGGATAACTCCAAAATTAAGTGATTTGCAAAAAATTCTGATTATGATCATGATGTTTGTCGGAAGGGTGGGTCCACTGACACTTGCTTTTTCTTTGAGTATCCAGGCTTCAAAGAAGAGTATCGTTTACGCTGAAGAAAACATTATGGTCGGATAGGGAGGCTCATATGCCGCGAGTAGTTGTAATTGGGCTGGGTATTTTTGGCTACAACGTTGTAAAAAACCTGTTTGAAGGAGGTATGGATGTCATCGCCATCGATAAAAACAAGGATGCTGTCCAAAAGGTGAGGGATTATTCCAGCAGGGCAATAGTTGCAGATGGAATAGATAAGTCTGTTATGGATTCCATTGGCATCGGTGCGGATGATGTCGTTATTCTCTCCTTCGGTGAGGATTTAGCAGCAAGTACCCTGGCAACGTTACACTTAAAACAGCTTGGTGTACGGAATATCATTGTCAAGGCTCCTAACGAGGAGCACAAACTTGTGCTGGAAAAAGTTGGCGCCACTGAAGTTATCATCCCTGAAAAAGAGATGGCAAATAAGTTGGCAAGAGGCTTCATCTCCCCCAACTTAATCGACTACATCCCGCTTTCTGATGACTACATGATCTGTGAAACAGCTCCACCAAAACAATTCATTGGTAAATCACTCAGGGATGTCCATATGAGGAGTAAGCACCATGTTGATGTTATTGCCATTCGGGATACACTCACAGACAACGTTCACATGGTACAGCCAGATTATCTAATGAAAGATAGCGATATCCTCGTGGTAATAGGGAAGAGCGATGACATTGATAAGCTGAAATAGCCGCCTTATCAAAGGCCTTCTCTCATCGCTTTGTTGAGATTGCAGTCCTTCGATACAGCCGCTGCCCCACAACTCTATAGAAAAAATATGAGAGTAATGAGAATAAATATAGGAATAAGGAATAAGGAAGACCACCCAATATAGCCAAAAAAAGACGGCATTGATATATCGTTCTCTTCACATATCGCCTTGACCATAAAGTTTGGGCCATTCCCCACATAGGTGTTCGCTCCCATAAAAACAGAACCTACGGAAATGGCTTTCAGGAATGCCTCGGGCACACCGGCAACAAGACCGGTAGTTATGTGCTGCATAAGGGCTATACTTTTTGCAGTACTCATGAATACCAGATAGGTAGGGGCATTATCAAGGAAGCTTGAGAGCAGTCCCGACATCCAGAAGAACTTCCACGCAGTATCCACTCCAAGCTTTCCACCATTCATCTCCAGGATCTTAATGGCAGGAATCATGGTAATAAAGATGCCAGCAAATAGAACTGCCACCTCAATGATAGGGTGATATGTGAAGGCATTCTCTTCCCGTAAGACCACGGGGGTCAAGTATATGGAAGAAATTGCCGCTCCGATCATAACGATCTCCCTTGCCACAGGAGGTAAAAAGAAAGCCCCCAGCACTGCTGCCAAGAAGAAAAAGTTAATCTTTCCACGAATTTCGAGTTTTCGTGCAGCTATTCTATTTGGAATGTCAGAGTCCATCTCCCGCAGGTCTTTCCTGAGAAAATGGCGGTCAAGAATGTAGAAAATTCCAATCAGGATAGGTACTGCAAACAACCAGAACGAGATAAGCCTCAGAGTCCACGAGAACGGAACTCCCTTTAAGAAACCTAAAAATAAAGGGGGGTCACCGAGCGGGGTAAGAAGCCCGCCTATATTAGATACGAGAAATATAAAAAAAATGAAAATGTGAACAACGTGCCTGCGCCATTTGTTCGCCCTGATGAGTGGTCGTATCAATACCATGCTGGACCCTGTGGTACCTATAATGCTTGCAAAAATACTTCCCACGCCAAGAATTAGGGAATTTAAAACAGGCCCGCCTCTTGCAGATGTACGTATCACGATACCCCCGGCAATGACAAAAAGGGATCCCAGTAAGATAATAAAAGACAGATACTCACTCAGTGTTTCGAGAATAAGGGCGAAATCATGGGAGCCAACAATCCAGATGGTAGGAAGGGCAAGCCCGAGCGAAACATACCCATAATGCTTGCTCCACCATTCACCATTGATAAGGGGCATAAACGCAATTGATAAAATTAGTAAGGCAAAGAAACCTGTAGTCCAAAGGGGAAAGGATACTTCATGAGTCCCGGCAAAAGCAGGAGAAGGCGCAAAGGCCATTATAATGAAAAGAAATGTGTACCTTGCAAACATTATACTGCCTCATCTAATAAAGCATCCGGGAAAGTACACCGGTTTTTAATTGATCAATCACCTTGTCTACTCCTTTCAGACTCCGAAGTCCCCTCAACAACCGCTCTTTCTCTCCTGCTCCACCCACGACACCCTTGACCGCGAGAATGCGCGGTTCTGAAACCTTGAAGACAATCTTGCTATTTCGCATCAGATTCATGTGAAATACAGCCAGTTGCGCTCTTTTTTCAAGCAGCCTCGCTTCGGCAAATAGCTCTGCCTCTTCGGTGTTAACCCTGTCAAAATAACGCTTGCAATATCCTTCTATCAAGTCCAGGGCATCATCAAGACTAACATGGCTTGCATTCAGGGTAATATCAAAGGATATGGGATCAAAAAGGTCCTCATCAAAATAATAACTGATAAACCTCCTTTTTTCCCTGTCCTTGCTTTCCACCAGATCAAGGGCTTGGTCCTGGCTGATATTTTTCTCGATAGAGATATCGTGTACCCTGTCAGAAAGGTTTCGATAGATCTGAATGCTGACTTTCAGAGGATATCCCCGTAAAATCAGGTGGCCTCCTCCCCCGACAACAACAACGTCTTTTCTTAGAATTAAATCATAGATGGCAACACCAAGGGCAGTTCTGAAATAACTTCTGTTATGCATCAGCTCTGCAACTCTATCCATGAAACCAGGCGACCTTTCATCTTCGAGATTCATCATAAGAACAGAAGCAGCTTCTTTATTCGTCTTCATACGGGAAATGGACCGTTCGTCAACATACTGGTACCCGAGCCTCTCGGCCAGCTTTCTTCCCAGCAGGCTCCCTGCCGAACCATAGGACCTTGAAATTGTAATAACCCGCATTAACAGCTCCTTTTGCTAAAAACAATTATGGTCTTTCATTTTAA
>MVQO01000099.1 GCA_002067585.1 Syntrophorhabdus sp. PtaB.Bin027 | reverse complement strand
GGTCCACGAAGGCCTAATAGCAACATAGTCAGGGGTCATCAGTCGGCCTACGCTTTCTTCAGGATAGCCCAGGAGCTCCACGGTCTCCAGATAATCGTGAGGACTCAGAAGATTCAGGAGCCGTTGGATCACCTGGCCAGGGAGGTCCTCAAACAGTTCAGTACGGTCATCCGGACTCAAATCGGCTAGCAGATAACGAGTTTCGTCAACGCTTAACGCCTGGAGAAGCTCATCTTTGTCCCTGGATTCAAGATAGGAAAACACATCGGCAGACACCTTCCCTGGCAAAGAACGAAACAAGAAGATCCGGACAGGCATCTCCACATCCATGAGGAAATCGGCAATATCAGGCGCAGGCCAGTGTGACAGAACATCTTTCAACTGGTTCCAGTCTTTCTTTTCGATCAATTCCAAGATATCTGGCTTGATAAGTCTGGAGATATGCATAATACGCCCCGCTTCTTTAATTATTTAGGCCTATTGTTTTCTTGCAATGATTTATGCGGTTACCCTATGATAATCGAAAAGAATGGGGAAATCAACCCTGAGACAATAAGGCAACCCACCAGAACCTTGATTGGCAGCGGTTAATCGTAAGTCCACATTGGGTTTCAGCTTGAAACCTGCCCTTACCTTGGGGAGATCAAATGTATATTTTCCGGGTTGATTGATCAGAAAGAAACATTTATATCAGGAAAGTTGAACACACTGTGATATGATAAGGAACTCATTCATAATGACCTGTAGTATTAATTGTACAGGCTGAAGAGATAAAGGCTGCTAAATTTGCTCTTACAATCCTGGAGAGGGATCTTATTCTAAATTAAATGAACTATCGCGGAAGGGAAATTACAAAAGACATATTTTACGCTGCATTGAAGGCAGTCGATCCCTATGCTTCTGTGCAACACCACATTCCTCACATCCTTTCTACCTATCAAAATGGACGGTTCAACAACCTCTTTCTTGTCAGTTTTGGCAAGGCTGCATTCCTGATGGCAAAAGCTATTTCTGATCAGGCTCCGCAACTTGTAACCCACGGCATTGTAATCACAAAATATGGCCATCTCCTTGCCGAAAATCTCCATGCAAATATTGATCTTTACGAGGCAGGTCATCCAATTCCTGACGAAAATGGCTTAATCGCAACAAAGAAAGCTATCTCAATGCTTAAAGTGGCAGACGAGAAAACCCTTGTTCTCTGTCTCATATCCGGTGGTGGTTCTGCACTCCTTTCTGCACCAAAAGATATGATATCTCTTGATGACAAGCAAAAAGCAACAGAACTCTTGCTCAAGGCCGGTGCGTCCATAAACGAACTGAATACTGTAAGGAAACACATTTCAGAGATCAAGGGCGGCAGGATTGCCGAATATGCATACCCTGCACGGATAATCTCTCTCATACTCTCAGACGTTATTGGAGACCAGCTCGACGTTATTGCGTCAGGCCCCACAACGCCAGACAGTACCACCTATAGAATGGCCCTCGATGTGGTTGAGAAATATCAACTGGCTGAAAAGCTCCCAAAAATGGTTTTGGAGGTTTTAAAAAAAGGAGTTGAAGGTGTATTTCCCGATACCCCGAAAGAGGGAAACCATATCTTTGAAGGAGTTGAAAACATCATCATAGGAAGCAATAGAAAAGCTGCTCTCGCAGCCACGGAAAAGGCAAAAGAGCTTGGATTTGATGCGACGATTATTTCGACCGAAATCCAGGGTGAGGCTATAGATGTTGCATGCTGGCTAGCCAGGAATGCAATCGAAGCAAAACAACTGCTCAAAGAAAAAGATGGCAAGAAGATTTGTCTCATATCAGGGGGAGAGACTACAGTGACTGTTAAGGGCAATGGCAAAGGAGGAAGAAACACAGAACTCGCCCTTGCATTTGCCCTTGAAGTTGCTGGCAAGAAAGATATTGTGCTCCTCTCAGCAGGCACTGATGGCACAGACGGGCCAACAGATTCTGCCGGTGCGATTGTGACCGGAGAGACCATAGAAAGAGCACCATCATTAAAGCTAGATCCGAGGGCTTATCTTGTGAACAACGATTCTTACACGTTCTTCAGTAAAACAGGAGAACTTCTTATCACCGGTCCAACAGGTACGAATGTCATGGATCTTCAGATTATCCTTATAGGATAGTCAATTATCCACCTGAGACTGACTCAACAGTTTAGGGATAAGATGAAGCATGGCTTTATTCCACCCCTTAGGTCCTATGCCTTCAGCCTTAATGGGTTTTGACCCTGCCATGAGTGAAAGATCGTAGGTTCTATCAGGTTTTTGCACAACCACAGATATGTCTACCTTTTTCATCATTGGCAGATCATTCTGACTGTCACCAATACCGATTGTTGTTACTGACCCGTATTTTTGTCTATATAAATCAATGAGAATGGAGACTGCCTTGCCCTTATCGCTTTGCCCGATGAGGTGGTAGATTCTGCCTTTTGTATATTTGAACCCTTTTTGTTTGATAGAATTCAAAAGATTATGGAGATTACCTTCTTTATCCTCATAAAAAAATGGCTCATCA
>MVQO01000098.1 GCA_002067585.1 Syntrophorhabdus sp. PtaB.Bin027 | reverse complement strand
CAGTATATTATGGATACAATGGGCGCTGTAACAGTGGTTGTGCCGGGGGTATCCTGGATGAAAATGAAATTGAGAAAAGAGTTGAAGAAACAGGTTCTGGACAGGTGCACAGAAGAAGGGAAGAAGGTATCTGCGTATAACAACCCCGACCATATCCAGTTCATCTGGAAGTATTAATATGGACTTCCATTTTCTCTTCTTGTTCTTCATCCCGTCACCTGAACCTGGAAGGCCATACATGGACCTTCCGCATTAAAAATCATAAGATTGAAATGCTCATCGTGGGCTGAGGGAGTTTATACAAATTTTCTCTGGCAATATGCGTCCAAATGTACTTGCAAAAAAAAGTAAAATACAGTTAATATAATTTTTAAGCTGTTTAAAATGGCATTATATAAACCGAAGCAAGTCATATGGGAATAAGATCAAGAGAACACGAGTCGTAATTGAAGGTCTTTGCCGCGCATCATGACCACCGGCTGAACACGGACAAAGACAGGGGAGATGGCCATGACACGGACTCTGGGTGATATCACAAATGAACTGAAAGAAAAGGTTCTTTCTCCAGCAAAAGAAGAAGCTGAGAGAATGTTGGCAGAGGCTCGTTTAGAGGCTGACAGGATTATTCTGGATGCAAAAAAAGAGGCTTCCCGTATAACGGAAGAGGCCAAACAAAAGGCGGATGTTACGGTCAAGCAGATGGAAATTGATATGGATACTGCAGCCAGAAACTTCATCCTTTTAGTCCAGGAGCGTCTTGAAAAGACTATTGTGAGGCCTGTAACTGAAGATGAGATTGAGTCAACCCTTAGTGATAAAGATTTTTTAAGTTCAATAATTCAGATTTTGATAGCTGAATTTTCAAGGGTTCATGGAAAGGACAATAAAATAGAAATCCTTCTGCCCTCAAGGCATAAAGAGGCGCTTGAGGAATGGTTTGTCAACAAATTTTTACAGCGGGCTACTAAAGGTGTTGTGGTGCATTTCAGTGACAAGGTTGCTTTTGGATTTAAAATGGGTTTTGGCGATACTGGCAGATACTTTAATTTCGGGGAAGGCCTCGTGGAGGTTTTTTCTGAATTCTGTTCACCCCGATTCCGAAAACATTTTTTTGCACCAGACAAGGACTCCTGAGACGTGGCAAAATACTATTTTTTGGCAAGTTGTCTTCCGCCCATGCCAATTTCTCTCGGCGAAAAGGTTGCATTGCCATTTGAGGAAATTTGTGGGTTAATACTTCGCAATGTTGAGCCTGTGGATGATCCTTTAGTTCGGTGTTGTCTTCATGCAGTCGATACAGCCAACACAGAATTTTTTTTGTTAGGGCAGAATATTTTTCTGCCCGGAGGTGGTCTTACCCGTGATGAGATAGAAGCGAAGAAGCATTTACCATTATTTCTGAAGAAGTTTTTTGAGGAAAAGGATAAGGGCATTGGCCGTGGCTATGTTTATGACGTACTATGGGCCGAATATTATGCTTACGCTTATTCTCTTGCAGAGGATTTGAACTGCCGGTTTCTCATCGATTATTTGTCGTGGGAAATCGGTCTGAGGAATAGTCTTGTGGAGTTGAGAGTGAGGATGCTTGGCGAAGAAGCTGAGGATTTTCAAATCCTGGTTCGAGCCGGTGGGTATGATTTTTCAGGAATCATTTCGCAATTAAAAATGCAGCAAAACCCTTTGAAGGCCGAACAGTTTCTGGATGAAGAGCGACTCAAGAGAATTTATCATTGTGAGGGTTCAGACCCTTTTTCACGGGATTTTATCCTTGCAACGCTCGAAAAGGCGCGAATCTTCAGTCGATGGGAGAGAATAAATGCCATCTATCCGGTTCGTGACATCATCTAAAGGGAGGTTGTGATTGGCGCACCCGATAAATAGCAGAGTAATTGCGGTAAATGGTCCTCTTGTGACTGCTGAGGTGATTAGAGACCAGGAAGTCACCATGAATGAAGTTGCCTACGTTATGTGGAATGACATACCTCTCAAATCAGAAGTTATACGGATTCGTGGGCGGCTGGTAGACATACAGGTTTTTGAGAGTACCACAGGGCTAAAGGTGGGAGACCAAGTTGATTTTTCCAGGGAACTCCTGTCTGCAACCCTGGGACCGGGAATTCTGGGACAAATTTATGACGGCCTGCAAAACCCTTTGAATATGCTCGAAAATACCCAAGGGTTTTTTCTAAAAAGGGGACAATATGTAAGCGCCCTCGATCAAACTAAAAAGTGGGATTTTACCCCGTTAGTTGCCAAAGGTGATCAGGTGAAGGCTGGCCATTATCTTGGATACGTGCCGGAGGGCATTTTTCGACACCATATTATGGTCCCCCTCTCTTATGCTGGCATAGGGGAAATTGTAGAAATAGCCGGACAAGGTCCATTCGCAGTTGGTGAAACCATTGCAGTGCTCAGGAACGGGGACAGTGAGCACTTCTCGGTTACTATGGAACAAAAATGGCCTGTCAAGATGCCCATTCGGGCTTACAATGAGCGGCTACTCCCCAGTCGCCCCCTTCTTACACAGTGCCGCCTCATAGATGTGTTTTTTCCTCTCGCAGAAGGAGGAACGGCGTGTATCCCGGGACCTTTCGGGGCAGGCAAAACAGTTTTGCAACAGATTATCTCTCGATACGCTGAGGCTGATGTTGTCCTTATTGTTGCCTGTGGCGAGAGAGCCGGCGAGGTGGTGGAGACTATCCGGGAATTTCCGGATCTGGAGGATCCTAAAACGGGGAAATCTCTCATGGACCGTACTGTCATCATTTGCAACACATCCTCAATGCCGGTTGCAGCCCGTGAAGCCTCTATATATACAGGTATTACTCTCGGAGAATATTTCCGTCAAATAGGCATGAAAGTATTGCTCCTCGCTGATAGCACGTCGAGATGGGCTCAAGCGCTGAGGGAGTCATCGGCAAGAATGGAGGAAATACCGGGAGAAGAGGCATTTCCAGCGTATCTTGAAAGCCGCATAGCTGCACTTTATGAACGAGCCGGACTGGTAAGATTATATAATAATGAAACAGGATCACTCACAATTGTGGGAAATGTATCACCGGCTGGTGGAAATTTTGAGGAGCCAGTAACCCAGAACACCTTAAAGGTAGTGGGTGCTTTCTATGGATTGTCGCGTTCCCGTTCTGATCAGAGGCGCTATCCGGCCATTGACCCACTAATCTCGTGGAGCCTTTACCTGAGGCAACTGGAGGAGTCATTAAGCGAACGCCATCCGAAGTGGGTCGAGCTTGTAGAAGAGGCACAGTCACTTCTTCACCGCGGAAGCGAGGTCCATCAAATGATGCTTGTTGTTGGGGAGGAGGGTATCAGTATCGATGATCTGGTTGTGTATCTGAAGGCAGAGGCTGTAGATGCTGTATGTCTCCAACAGGATGCTTTTGATAAGGTGGAAAGGGCCACTTCGAAGGAGAGGCAGGTTTCTGATTTCCTTCTTCTTATGGAGATGGTGCACCATCACTTTTCTTTTGAGAGTAAAGAACAGGCGAAAAAAGAGATGACCAACATTCAGAACATCTTTTTTCAGATGAAGTATGCCCCCTTTCAAGAGGAGGCTTATTGGGCTTACAGGAAGGAAATAGAGTCTATTCTCAAGAAAGGGGTGAAGTCTGAATGATTATTGAACACTCTCGGATAACATTAATCCAGGGAGACATCATAGCGGTTCCAGCAACAGGCATTCAGTATGGAGAGCTAGCAGTAGTAAAGAGTAAAAGAAAATCCTCTCTCGCCCAGGTTATACGTTTGAGGGGGGATGAGGTTTTCCTCCAGGTATTTGCCGGATCAAGAGGTGTTGCAACTGGTGATCAGGTTCGTTTTTTAGGACATCCCATGCAGGTTGCCTTTGGTGATGCCATGCTCGGAAGGGTCTTCAACGGTTCAGGAGATCCCATAGATGGCGGTCCGAACCTGGAAACCCTGCCTCGCCTGGAAATCGGAGGGCCATCAGTCAATCCGGTTAAGCGCATCATTCCTCGTGGCTTTATTGAAACCCGTGTACCAATGATTGATGTATTTAACCCTCTGGTGGAAAGCCAGAAGCTTCCTATTTTTGCAGCGGCTGGGGAGCCATATAATCAGCTCCTTTCGCGCATTGGAATGCGCGCAGATGCAGATGTTGTTATCCTCGGCGGTATAGGGATGAAGTATGATGAATATCTGAAATTTCGTATTGCTTTTGAACAGGCCGGTGTTCTTCCCAGAACAATAATGTTCATTCATACCGCATCTGACCCTGTTGTGGAGCGTCTCCTTGTTCCAGACATGTCTCTTGCCGTTGCAGAGCAATTTGGTGTCAGAGGAAAGCGAGTCCTGGTGCTCCTTACAGATATGACAGCTTTTGCTGATGCCATGAAAGAGATTGCCATTTCCATGGACCAGGTTCCTTCAAATCTCGGCTATCCAGGTTCTCTTTACAGTGACCTGGCAGCACGCTATGAAAAGGCCGTCGATTTTCAGGATGCGGGGAGTATAACTATTCTTGCTGTGACAACTATGCCGGGCGATGATGTGACCCACCCTGTTCCTGACAATACAGGGTATATTACAGAGGGCCAATTCTACCTGAAAAACGGTGTAATTGAGCCTTTTGGATCATTATCACGGTTGAAACAGTTAGTCATCGGAAAGGTTACTCGAGAGGATCATGGTTATATCATGAACAGCATGATACGGCTATTTGCAAAAAGCCGGGATGTGGAACAAAAACTTTCTATGGGTTTTGAAAAAACAGCCGAAGATGAACGGTATCTCAGGTATGGTCAATTGTTTTATGAACGTTTCATGGATCTCAGGGTAGATATAGGCATTAATGAAGCCCTCGATCTTGGATGGAAGACGCTAAAAGAGTGTTTTTCGGCTGATGAAGTTGGCATTAAACAGGAGCTCATTGATCAATACTGGCCCGGAACTTCGGGTTGAGGTGCAATAATCAATGGCAGAACGGATCAGGCTCAATAAGGTATCACTCAGGGAGCAGAAACAGAAAATGGCCATGTATGAGCGATTTCTTCCTGCACTTGAGGCGAGGAAGCAGCAACTCATCATGCAGTTAGCGGTAATTCGAACAAACATTCTGGTTCAGCGGGAACTCATGGAGACAATGCTTGCAGATATACGTTCATGGGCTTCTCTCTATTGGGATGTTGGCAAGATATTAAGGTATTATATTGCTATTCGGGAGATTCGGTGTGTTTCAAGGAATGTAGCAGGATTGAAAATCAGAGAATTCAAAGAGGTCATATTTGACGATCCGGGGTACAGTCTTTTCCGAACGCCCTTTAGTTTTGATACTATACTAAAAAAAACAAGAGATGCAATCTCACTCCGTGAAGGTATTAAAATCCTTGAAGAGCAGGAGCAGGTTCTCCTTGAAGGTTTCAGAAAGACAAGCCAACGCATCAACCTGTATGAAAAAAGGCTTATCCCTCAGTGCAGGGAGGCCATTCGGAGGATTTCGGTTTACCTTCAGGATCAGCAGGCAGCAGCGGTGGGTGTTGCCAAAGTAGCGAAAAGGTTGGGCGAAGAGGCGTCGTATTATGTTGACTAGGGTTTACTCAGGAAGAAACTTGTTATAGGAAGGTGACTGTTTGGCAATTGCCAAAATGAGAAGAGTCTTTATTGTAGGCCTTAACGATGAAAAAGAAAGAACATTACGTGTTCTCCAGGATATTGGAGTTTTGCATGTAGAACCTTTCACGAGACTGAGCAGCGCAGCAGAGGAACAGAATACTCATATTGCACAGAACGTTAGAAGAATTGGTCAGATTTATGAATCTTTGAAGGATTACCGGAATCCTAAAGAGAAAAGTGAAACTTTTTTCTCAGGCGAGGAAATCCTTCTTCGAGCAGGGAGTATTCTCGAACGACTCCAGGAATTAAAAAACAGAAAGCAGACACTTGAGAAACTCATTACAGAACTGAGCGTATGGGGAGATTTTGATACTGACTATCTAAAAGCCCTGGAAGAACAAAATCTTTTTATTCAGCGGTTCAGAGCCGAGGGGGTATCTCAATCAGAACAGGTTTTTCCCGAAGATGTATTTGTACAGACTGTGTCTCATAAACCGGCCCTGCTGTTCTTCACAATCCGTATGGGCCATCCGGTTGACCTGCCATGGGCTGTTCCTTTGCGTCGCCCGGAAAAAGGTTTAGAAAAAGTAAAAGAGGAGTATACCTCCCTTGTAACAGAAGAATCAAAGGCCCTCAAGGAGCTCTCTTT
>MVQO01000097.1 GCA_002067585.1 Syntrophorhabdus sp. PtaB.Bin027 | reverse complement strand
AAAAACCCTGACAAGATTGAATTGGATATCAAAAAAATTGTACCTGAGAATTTGTGGACAGACTTTTCTCTCCTCATAACACTCCACGGGCGCTATCTTTGCAAAGCAAAAAAGCCCGAGTGCGAGAAATGTCTGATACGTGAGAGCTGTGATTATTTCATGGGAGGGAAGAGAGATGTTTGAAAAAGAACGGCTGGGCGAGTATGAGATAAAGAATCTTGAAGAACTATCGCGGTATGCGAAAGGCGATATTATTAAAATGACTACTCTCGCAGGGACAGGGCATCCGGGAGGCTCTATGTCATCTCTTGACATATACCTGGTAGTTTTTTTCTTTGCCCATCTCCTCGATGAGCCAAAAGATAAGGTTGTTGTCAGCCATGGCCACACTTCGCCCGGTGTTTATGCGAGTCTGGCACGCCTTGGATACCTGCCAATCCACGATGTTATATCGTTTTTCAGAAAGGCAGGCAGTCCCTTTGAGGGGCATGTTGTAAAAGGAACGCCGTTTATTGGCTGGTCAACAGGCAACCTTGGCCAGGGCCTTTCTGCAGGGTGTGGGTTTGCCCTTGGAGCGAAGCTTCGGGGTGAAAACAGCCATGTGTATGTTCTTATGAGCGATGGAGAACAACAGAAGGGCCAGGTGGGAGAAGCGAGGCGTTTTGCAAAAAAATTCGGATTGTCAAACATTACAGGAGTAATTGACTACAACCGGATCCAAATCAGTGGAAATATAGAGAAAGTCATGCCCCAGAATATTATAGAGAACTATCTTTCTGACGGATGGGATGTGATTGAAGTGAACGGTCATGACCACAATGAACTTTACAAAGCCATGAGAAGGGCGCGCGGAGTTGATAATCCTGTATGCATCGTTGCAAATACGGTCATTGGCAAGGGTGTGGGTTTTATGGAAGACACCGAGAAGTACCACGGAAACCCTCTGAATCAGGCGGAATACAGGCAGGCAATGGAAATCCTCGACCTTGAGGACGACCTTGAATTTTACAGGGAAAGGCGAAAAGGGACATGTACATGGCGTCCCTCTGAAGCCATAACAGAAGAGGTTATTGATAGCGGTTCACCTTTCACATACCGCGATGAAGATAAGGTTGATAATCGAACCGCATTTGGGAAAGCATTGAAGGATCTTGGAGATAAGAATATAAGCAAGGGCCACCTGGTGTGCGCCTTCGACTGCGACCTTGCAAGTTCTGTGAAAACGGCCGATTTTGCAAAGGCCTATCCTGATTATTTCTTTCAAAGCGGAATTCAGGAACACAATACAGCAACCGTTGCCGGTGCCTTATCCACCACCGGTATCCTGACCTTTTTTGCTGATTTTGGTGTGTTTGGAATCGATGAAACCTATAATCAACACAGGCTGAACGATATCAACAAGACAAATCTCAAGCTTATCACCACACATCTGGGACTCGATGTGGGACCTGATGGAAAGACGCACCAGTGTACTGATTATATTGGACTGACGAGCAATCTTTACCATTTCAAGGTTATCATTCCCTGCGATCCCAATCAGACAGATCGCGCTGTCAGGTACGCTGCGCAGGAAAAAGGTAATTTTCTTATTGGGACCGGAAGAAATAGATGGCCAGTATTAAGCCGGGAGGATGGCAAGCCATTATTCGCAGAAGGCTATAGCTTCGAATATGGAAAGATGGATAGTATCCGAGAAGGGCAGGATGGTGCTATCATTACCTATGGTGGTATGGTTGCCAGGGCCATAAAAATTGCTGATGCGCTTGCGAAGAAGGGGTTATCGCTTAAGGTCGTAAATATGCCATGTGTCCGTGAAGCCGATGCGCTGATGCTCGATGAACTTGCACAACTTCCATTCGTGTGTACATATGAGGATCACAATGTACACACCGGTATTGCCCCATTTATTGCGCAACAACTCTTAATGCGCCGCTACAAAGGAAAGGTGGCATCATTCGGTGCCAAGGACTATGGACCATCAGGTGAAACTGAAGAGGTTATGGTTGCGGAAGGTCTCGATGCTGACTCCATGATAGAAGCCTTATCACGGATGGTAAAGAAGAAAAGAGGTAAGAGGTAAAAGCGAGTGCAGAGAAGCCGTAACGAGTAATCAGTGACGCGTAATGGGTTTAAAAAAAATCGATCACCGATCACGGATTACGCGTTACGGATTATAAGGGGGATAAATAATGGAAGACATCAAAGGGATGTACAAAAAGGTTGTAAAGGATAATTTTCCTGACACTATCAAGATTGACATGGGGGGACAGGTTCTTCTATACAGGAAGCGGGTTTGGAATATTTTTGACGGAGATGAAAAATGTGATGTGGAACGGGGACTTCGTTATGGTGAAAATCCAGATCAACCATCTGCCCTGTACGAACTCATTAACGGAAACATAATTTTAGGAGATGTTCGTTTTTTTGACTTTGATGGTGGACTGGTAAGCAAGGTAACAGAGAAGGATATGCTCCAGGTAGGCAAACATCCGGGGAAGATAAACCTCACCGATGTTGACAACGCCCTGAACATCATGAAATATCTTGATAAGAAACCGGCATGTGCCATACTGAAGCACAATAATCCGTGCGGTGCAGCTTACGGGGCCTCTTCTGCCGAGGCCTTTGAAAAAGCCTTCTGGTGTGACAGGATCGCTGCATTCGGCGGAGCGGTTGTTTTCACCAGGGCAATGGATGTGGAAACAGCAAAGGCAATGGTGCCGTATTATTTCGAAGTGATATGTGCACCTGACTTTGAGGGAGGAGCCATCGACATATTGAAGAAGTGGAAGAACCTCAGGCTGCTTCAGATAAAAGATATTGAACGGCTTCAGAGTTTTAAAAGTAAACGATACGTTGACTTTAAATCCCTCATGGATGGTGGGCTGGTCCTTCAGGAGTCGCAGCCTTTCAGAATAAAGAGCAAGGAGGATCTCAGACCGGCGGAGGCGATCTATAAGGGCCAGACCTATAAGATCAAAAGGACGCCAACGGAACAGGAATATGACGATATGCTTTTCGGCTGGTATGTTGAATCAGGCGTCAGTTCCAACTCCGCGCTTTTTGTAAAAGGTGAGGCTACCGTAGCAATTGGAACAGGAGAACAGGACAGGGTAGGTGTTGTGGAGATTGCTGTGTTTAAGGCATATACGAAATTTATGGATAAGGAAGTTTTCAGGAAATTTGGCGTTCCCTATGCAGTTTTTAAGCTTGAAGCACAAAAAGGCTTAAGAAAGATGGAAGATCTCATAGAAATAGAGAAATATACACGGGAACAGAAGGCCGGACTCCTTGGTTCGGTAATTGTTTCAGACGGGTTTTTTCCATTCAGGGATGGTGTGGATGCAGCTATCAAGGAAGGAGCCACAGGTGTTATCCAGCCAGGTGGATCTGAGCGGGATTTTGAAGTGATTGAGGCCTGCAATGAGTCGAATGTGTCCATGGTATTTACAGGGCAGAGACTGTTTAAACATTAACGACTCTCAGCGATTGGCAATAAGATCAGAGTAGTTAAACCGTAAAATGATGGGTAGAAGACATTTGACAAAACAGACTTTGACCGAGAACGCCAGTAATGAAAAAAAGTACAGGGTAAATGCAGTGCTTCTGATGAATGGAAAAAACATAGAAAAACATCAAATATCGTTACGTTTTCTGTTGACAAAACGCTCCCTAAAAAATATAATTGTGAAAATATGAACAAATAGCTATGAATCAAAATAAAATGCCACCGGAGGTAAGGGATGAGACCGTATTTTGAAAAAATGCAGGATTGGGGTAAACCAGTAAAAGAAAATAAGGCGAATGCTGATGAGATCAAAAAAATCGAAGCAGAAATTGCAGAGCTTGTTCAGGTAGCAAAAAATGCTGGCATTTCCCAGGAAGTGTTGAATAAGAGAGGTGAATGGACAGTTCATCAGAGACTCGAATACATTGTGGAGCCGGGTACATGGGCTCCTCTTCATACGCTGTATGATCCCATGAATGAAGAGTCAGGAACAACAGGCGTTGTGGATGGATTGGGCAGGATTAACGGGAGATGGTGCGTAATCATAGGTTTTGACAACAAAGTTATGGCAGGCGCATGGATTGCAGGCCAGCCCCATAACATTCTCCGGGTTACTGACATAGCTAAAAGACTTCACTGCCCGCTGGTATGGCTTGTAAACTGCAGCGGGGTAAAACTTCCAGAACAGGAAAAGATGTATGCAGACAGGAGAGGAAGCGGGACCACATTCTTCAGGCACGCTGAGCTGAATAAGCTCGGTATACCTGTCCTTGCAGCCATTTACGGAACAAACCCGGCTGGCGGCGGTTACCAGGGTATTTCTCCGACTCTTCTTCTCGCACACAAAGACTGTAACATTGCAGTCGGTGGTGCCGGTATCGTGAGTGGTATGTCACCAAAAGGCTTTTTTGATGAAGAAACAGCAGAACAGCTTATCGAAGCAACGAGAAAATTCAAAGCAGTGCCTCCTGGCAGAGTTGAAATACATTATGACCATACAGGGTTCTTCAAACAGGTATTCCAGACAGAAGAAGCAATCCTCGATGCAGTGAAAGAGTGGGTCACCTATCTCCCTGCTTATAACCACTATAAGTTCTTCAGGGTAGCTGAGCCGGCAGAACCGAAATTCCCGGCTGAAGACCTTTACAGCATCGTGGCTTTTAATCAGAAGATGACCTATGATGTGGAACAGGTCATGGCAAGGCTTTCAGACAACAGCGAGCACATGGAGTTCAGGCCTGGTTATGGTCCGGAGCTTTATACAGGCCTCATCAAGGTTGATGGCTTCCTCATGGGAATCGTTGCAAACCGACAGGGTATGATGCCGAGAGGTTATCCGGAATACGCACC
>MVQO01000096.1 GCA_002067585.1 Syntrophorhabdus sp. PtaB.Bin027 | reverse complement strand
TTCTGCAAGCTGCAGAACCATAAGAGAACGGTAGCCACAGGGGTCCAGGTTCGGATCGGAATGTCCCCAGACTACCCCCTTCTTCTGTAATATCTCGTACCAGTTATTTGCGTTTACTTCCTTCGCGAATTTGCTTTTATCCGTGTAGCACAACACAAGCTGGTTGGTTGCAAAACGGATGTTCCAATCTGCACTGCCCGGAATAAGCAGTTTGTCTATTACTTTGTAATCTGCTGATGCCATGATGTCACAAGGTTTTTTTAGGTCAGTAATTTTCCGTGCACAGGCCTGGCTTCCTGCGGCTTCTCTCTGAAGATCAACCTTTGGATATTTTGCTTCAAACGCTTTTTCCATGGCTTCAAAGGGTACCGAGAGGCTTCCCGCGTGAAACATTACGAGCTTGCCTTGAGGTTCGGCAAAAACCTGAACCGAAACCAACAACATTACCGCAAAACATACAATAACCGTCGCTTTTTTCATCTTGTTTCTCCTTTCATTTGTTGTCATTAATCTCACTTTTTATAATCAATTTAACCATATCCTACCCAATTATGCATATATATTCATAAAAGTATATAATTTTCTTAATTGTGTCAATAGAAAAACTCGTTTGTGTTTTATTACACATCACCGGAGAGAAAGAAATTGAATCATTGCAGACTCATAATCTGTTATTGGCTACAATTACCCATTGGAAAATGTAAAAAGGATTCAGTGGAAATAACCATAAACAGACTGGATCAAAATGCACCCCAGTGTGGCTCGAAGGTAAGTTGTAAGGCACACATCCCACGCATCGTTAAGCTCTTTTATATACCTATCCTAACAATGAAAAAGCTGTCCTCGTGTATCTTTGGCCAGTATCACCAGGGGATGTTCATAAGGTTGAGCATTTTCTGGGCTATTTTGTTGCCTAGACGGGCAGCAAATCTAATATCCTGGATGGCAGATTTATAGTCATCAATGAAAACCCTGCAAGCCCCACGGTAGCAGTAGGCATCATCAAACAGATGCTCCCACTCGATAGCAATAGTGAAGTCATCTATTGCTTCTTTATAGTGAGCAAGTTGCGAGTGAAGCACCCCTCTAAAAAAGTATACTTTTTCCAGGGATGAATCGAGTGACAGTGCCCTCTGGTAACTGTCCATGGCCTCTGTCCACATACCAAGGATAAAAAAAGCAACGCCCATGTATCCATACACTTCTCCCTGTTCAGGGTTTCTATCTGCAGCGATAGAAAGATACTGAAGGGCATTCTCGCAGTCTCCATCCCGTAAGAGCATAACCCCCTTTTTCAAATAAAAGTCATTTTCTGCGTTGCTTGTCCAGAGCCTGTCACTCATATCATGGGGCATATTATTTTGAAGGTTTCCCGTTTTTTGAGACAAGCCATTCTATAATGGGTCGATCCACCTCTGGGAATTCATAATCGATAAGGTCTTCAGGCTTTACCCATCGTAAATCCTCATGATCGTGAAGATTGAGAGACCCCGACACTATAGCGGCCTTATATGCCATTAGCTTAACTGTCCAGTCAGATGCGTACCTGTACTCGTTTGAGCAAATCAGATCACCGATTTCAGATGTTACGGTGAGCTCTTCCTTCAGCTCCCGCTTCAGGCATTCCTTATACGTTTCTCCCTCTTCGAGTGTTCCACCCGGGAACTCCCAGTTGCCGGCGCGCATCTTTCCCCTTTTTCTTTTGGCTATAAGCACATGACCATTTCTTTCGATAACAGCTACTGTTACGACTTGCGGGTTTACCTTTTTCTTCTTCATCTGATCAACCAAACTCGTCACCTATATATAGATCCTGGTGGAACGTGATTTCACACACTAATTTAGGGTTCGCAATCTCTATAAATTTATGGTTCGGTTATTTTTAAAAATTACCATAATACTGGTTATATAAAAAGATAAATTGTGTCTATAACAACTAATCGATATTATTTCATACTATTTATTACTAATTAATCTTGAAATTATATTTCTGAAGCGATAAGCTAATGAATAATGATTAATTATACTGATAAATAAGAATAATACCTGATTCTGCATAATTTTCGTGCGGAAACAAAGGAGGAGCGTGGATGAAGATTACCTTGGATGGAACC
>MVQO01000095.1 GCA_002067585.1 Syntrophorhabdus sp. PtaB.Bin027 | reverse complement strand
CATACAATGGGCGGTTTTACTATGATGAACGAAACAAGACAGGCCGTCCAGAATGCGGTGAAATCCCTTTCCATACATCGTCCCATACTAATCGGCGTAACAGTCCTTACAAGCCTGGACAATGCTGAGCTGGAACGAATGGGCATACATATCTCCGTAGACACCCTCACCAGAAACCTGGCACTTCTCGCAAAAGACGCAGGCATGGATGGAGTGGTCGCAGGGGGCAGCGAAATTGAGCTGATCAGGGAGTTATGCGGAAAGGATTTTGTCATTGTAACGCCAGGGGTAAGGATTGGGGAAAAAAAGGACGATCAGAAAAGAACCATTGACCCTGTTGAGGCAATCAGGCGCGGCGCCACATATATTGTTCTTGGAAGGGCAGTGAGAGACAATCCTAATCCGGCCGCCCTTCTGGATAAAATTAGCAGGGATATAGCCTATGCAACATCTTCAGAAAAAAAATAGTATCATCGGTACAATGCATGAACACCGGGAAAGTGTTCACAGGCTCTGGATAGAAAAGGGGTATGAGCATGTCTCCAACGAAATTATTCAGGAAGCGAAAAGGCTGGGGATACCATTCAAAATTATCCCTCGCGAAGCTTTTATGAGGAAATGCAAAGACCCAAATTCACATGTACATTTAGAGCAGGATGAGGTTGCCTGTGTTGATCCCGGGCTGTTTATCAAACAAATTACAACTCAACCTGACCCGGTTATCTGTGCTTTTGACGGTATCTATGATCCTCAAAATCTCGGGAATATCATGAGAAGCGCCGCATGCCTTGAAACGAATGGGATCATAATCCCAAAAGACAGGGCATGTGGCATCACCAGAACAGTGGCATCCGTGTCACGGGGAGGTTCAGAACGTGTTCCTGTGGTGCGGGTAATAAACCTGTCTCGATACATTACCGACCTGAAAAAATCAGGATTTTTCTGCTATGGACTTGACGAAAGAGGAACAGTTCCTCTCTGGGAGGCAAATCTCACAGGCCCTGTTTGCCTGATATTTGGAAATGAAAGTGGTCTGAGAAGGCTAACAAAGGAAACCTGTGACCAGATCCTCAGGATACCTGCATCACCTGATTTTACCTCCCTTAACGTGGCAACAAGCTTTGCCATTGCAGTGTACGAAGCAAAAAGGCAGAGAGCATTGAAAGCCGTAACCCGTAATCAGTAATGCATGATGTGTTTGATAAACAGCAATCACTTACGGATTACACGTCACAGCTTTCTTTTTACTTTCCATTTCTTTCTTCTTTTCCCGCCATTCACGCTATCCCCGCTTATTTTTGTTACGGGTTATTTTTCTTGAATGGAAGGTATAGATATACTATGCTTTTCACTATGGATTTACGCCATCTGGAAACGTTTGTGAAGATTGCTGAGCTCAATAGCTTTACCAAGGCAGCAGAGGAGCTTTACATTACTCAGCCCACAGTGAGCAAACAGATTACAGACCTTGAGACCTATTTTGGTGTGAAGCTGATAGACAGGACTAAAAGACGGGTAGCCCTCACGCGGGCAGGTGAAGTTCTCCTCAAATACGGGAAGGAATTCATGGTGCTGAGAAAAGAGACAATCGATACAATGGAGGCATTCAAGGGCTTAAAAAAAGGGGTGATTATTGTAGGGGCAAGCACCATACCAGGCATCTATATCCTTCCTCACATACTCAACACCTTTCGACAACAGTACAGCGGTATTCAGGTCAAGCTGGTAGTATCTGACTCCAAAGATATCATGGACAAAATGGAGCAGGGCCAGATTGACGTAGGATTCGTAGGCGCCAGAGATAATTCAAAAAAATTGGAATTCAGAAAATTCTTCGAAGACACAATCGTCATCATTGCTCCCTCTGGTTACCCTCCATCCATTGCACTGGAAAATATAGCAGAATACCCCTTTATCATGCGCGAACAAGGTTCAGGAACAAGGAATTTTTTTCATTCTGCATTAAAAAAAGCAGGGATCAACCCGGTATCAGACTTACAGGTTGTAGCGGAACTCACTGATACGGAGGCTATTAAAGAGGCAGTAAAGAGCGGTATGGGCATCTCCTGTGTTTCAAAAATGGCAGTAAATGGGGCTCTATCTCAAGGACACATGATCGTTATGGAGGTAACAGGAATGGAGGATCTCAAGCGATCATTTTTTCTTGTCAATAGAAAAGGGAAAAGCCTTCTCCCGCAAGTAAAGGCCTTGATAGAAATTATTGACAGGTGGAAAGAATATGACAAAGTTTAAATGCGTGATCGTTACACTACTTCTCGTTTTCCTTGCAGGGACTGCTGAGTCCAAAGTGTATCTTGATGTGTATGGAAAAACATATAAAAAGATCACCATAGGCGTGCCATCTTTTCAAAGTGACAGGCCAGACAGGCTCCGGGTGGACATGAGCGAACTCCTTAACCAGGACCTTGACATGTCCGGCTTTTTCATTGTGGCTCCCAACTCCCTCCTTGACCGGGAACTTACTGAAGAGGGAATAGAAAAAAAGGATATAAAATTCACCAATTGGCGTTCCCTGGGAATTGAGCTTTTATGTAAAGCAAAGTTCATAATGTCGAACGAAGAGATTGCCCTCGAATCTTACCTGTATGATACCCTTGACGGTTCTCTTCTCCTTGCTAAGCGTTATAAATCGAGACCGGAAGATTGGAGAAGGTTGGTGCATCGCCTTGCCGATGATATTCTCCTTGCAGTTACCGGTGAAAAAGGCATTATGAGCTCGCGGGTCGTTTTTGTCTCTGGCACAAAAAGGAACAAGGACATATACATTGGCGGCATTGATGGACAAAACATCAGGCAAGTGACGAATTTTCATAATATTACCGTGTCACCATCAGTCTCCCCGGATGGAAGATTTCTGGCATACACCTCATATAAGGAAGGTAAACCAAACCTTTTCATAATGGATCTGGAAACAGGTAAGGACATTCATTCTGAGCGGGAAGAAGGTATGAAGCTCGGCACAACGTGGTTTGGAAAATCGACCCTTGGTTATGCGAAAACCTCTGGCAAACAATCAAGTATATACACCTTTGATGCTGCGGGCCGTCAAAAAAAGACCCTGTTTACAAAAGAAGGAATACTCGCTTCACCCTCTTTTTCCGCTGATGGAACAAAGATGGCCTTTGTTTCGGACATGTATGGCAGCCCACAGGTGTTCATAAGGGATAATTCATCAGGTGAAGTGAAAAGACTCACCTATTCAGGGAATTACAACGCATCGCCATCCTTTTCCCCAAAAGGAGATCTCATAGCCTTTGTAGCGAGGATCAACGGCTCTTTCGAAATATGCACTATGAATACGGACGGTTCCAATCAGAGAGTCCTCACCAGCGGAGGCATCAATGATTCACCACATTTTTCACCCTGCGGCAGATATATTATTTATTCGTCAAAGAAAGGTGATCAATACAATGCCTATATTATGCTGTACAATGGCGAGAATAAAAGAATGCTAAAGCTCGTCAATAAGGATACTGAACAACCAAAATTTGTACCATAAGCGACAGTGTTACGTTCCGGGTTATTAGTTTTAAGTTGATGAATCTTACGGAAGATACGGCACCACCCCATTTTGGGCGGGAAAGGAAGGCTCCGACAGCGTAGCTGGTGTAAGTGGAGAGATGCGAACCCCAGTTAATTGAAACTGAAGCAGGAGGTTAAAATGAAGTATTTAGCAATTTTATTAGCTGTTGTAATGATCACATGTTATGGATGTGCATCCAAACCAGTTCAAACTGGACAGAAACCCCTGACCGCAGAAGAACAGGCCAGGCTTGATCAGGAAGAAGCACTGAAAAGAAAAGAGCGGGAAGCAAGGATCAGCGAGGAAGAGTTGGCACGATCACGGGCAGAAAGGGAACGCCTTGAGAGAGAAAGAGCTCTCGAGACACAGAAATCTATCCCTGTAAGTGATGTTTATTTTGAATATGACAGTTACACTGTTCAACCCGAGGATATCGCAAAAATAAAGGATATGGGCGAATGGCTTAAAGCGAATAGTGGATTACGTATCGTTGTTGAGGGTCACTGCGATGAAAGGGGCACCGTTGAATACAACCTTGCCCTTGGTCAAAAAAGAGCTGAAGTTGTAAAAAATCATCTTGTGAAGTTTGGCGTAGACGAGAAAAGAATTCGAACAATCTCCTTTGGCAAAGAAATGCCGGCTGATCCTGGCCACAACGAAGATGCCTGGGCAAAAAACCGTCGCGTTCATTTTGCCACAGACCAGAAGGGGTAAAAAATATGCATAGAAGAGTTATTGTAACACGTTTTCAGGTCCTTTTCATATCACTTATTGTGACATTTTTTCTCACAAATTGCGCCACCAGCGAAGAGACGACGCGATTGGCACGGAATATTTCTTCCACAGACACAGAACTGAGCAGGCTGAGATATGAAAACGACCGACGGTTCTCAGAGCTTGCGAAAGAGGACGAAAATATCAGGAAGCAGCTTGTCAATCTCTCTTCATCCCTTGATGATAAAAATGAAAAGATCAAGGTTATTTTCGGGAAATTGGATGAATTGGAATATCAGCTACGGACCTACTTCAATGAATTGAAAAATGAGATTAATTCCCTCAAGAAATCCGGCACTGCTTCTCCTGGAGGTCCTACCATCACTCAGCGCCAGACGCCCCAGACCCCTAACCGGGACTACGAAACAGCATACAAGGATGCCTTCGAGGCTTTTCAAAAGAAATCTTATGAAGAAGCAATCAAGAAGTTTACTGCTTTTATCGAGGTGCATCCAGGAACACCGCTCGCACCAAACGCCCTGTATTGGATTGGCGAAAGCTATATGAATATCAAAAATTACGAAAAAGCCATTCTTTCCTTCCAGGAACTTGTTGACAAGTATCCGAAAAGCGATAAGGTGCCTAGGGCCCTGCTTGCACAGGCCGATGCCTTTAATGCTGTGAAAGACAAGAAGAGCTCTACGACTGTGCTCAAGAAAGTCATAGAGCTCTTCCCTAAAAGCGAAGAAGCTGCTATTGCAGAACGAAGACTGAGGAATTAGACAGCCTGTTCGGTTTCTGCTGGTTGTTGTTCGATCGCCTCCGGCGTTATTTTGTCTTTTGTAACCATATCATAGATTCTGTATTTCAGAAAACCTGTGCCTGCTGGAATAATGCGACCCATGATAACATTTTCCTTGAGACCTCTCAGGTAATCGACACGACCTTCAATCGCTGCCTGAGTCAAAACTTTCGTTGTATCCTGGAAACTTGCTGCAGAAATAAAACTATCCGTTATCAGCGAGGCCTTTGTTACACCAAGGAACAATGGTTCCGCTTCAGCACGTCTGCCGCCTGCCTCCATTACCCTCCTGTTCTCTTCTTCAAAAATCCACCACTCAACTGCCTCATCCATGATAAAGTTCGTATCGCCTACATCTTTTATCCTGACACGCTTCAGCATCTGTCTGACGATAACCTCGATATGTTTGTCGTTAATCTTAACACCCTGGAGTTGGTAGACCTCTTGAATCTCATCCACAAGATATCTCGCAAGATCCTTGATTCCCAAAATATGGAGAACGTCATGAGGGTTCACAGGTCCATCCATAAGCGCCTCACCAGCCTTCACGTAGTCGCCTTCATGGACAATGATGTGCTTGCCCCTGGGAATACTGTATTTCTTTGGATCTCCATATTCAGGGGTAACAACAATCTCCCTTTTACCTTTTGACATTTTGCCAAAGGATACAAAACCATTGACTTCGCTGACTATGGCATTCTCTTTTGGCCGTCTTGCCTCAAAAAGCTCTGCCACCCTGGGAAGACCTCCGGTAATGTCTTTGGTCTTGGTTGTTTCCCTTGGCATTTTTGAAACAACATCTCCTGCATGAATGTCATCCCCTTCGTTCACAACTATATGGGCGCCAACAGGGAGTATATAGCGGGCAGGACTCGTTGCATCAGGCACAATGATGGTTTTGCCTTTATCATCCTTGATGGATACCCTCGGTCTTTTTTCCGGATCCTTCGGTTCCATGACAACTTTATATGACAGGCCTGTCAGTTCATCCTTGCTTTCCTGCATTGTTTCGCCTTCGATGATATCACCGAACTTCACCTTTCCGGACACCTCAGAGAGAATGGGAATCGTATAAGGATCCCACTCTGCAAGGACATGACCGCTCTTCACCTTCTGTCCTTCTTCGATTTTCAGTTTTGC
>MVQO01000094.1 GCA_002067585.1 Syntrophorhabdus sp. PtaB.Bin027 | reverse complement strand
GTTGTAGGAACACCTCTGGCGTATGTGCTTGCTCGGAGAGACTTTAGAGGAAAAAGGCTGGTTGAGGGAATTATCGATCTTCCCATTGTGATTCCCCATCCTGTCGTAGGGATCGCTATCCTTGGCGTGGTAGGGAAAAATCACTGGATTGGAAGAGGTCTTGCTGAGCTTGGAGTGAGAGTTATGGGGAGCGTTACGGGGATTGTTACAGTCTTAATCTTTGTGGGTTTGCCTTTCTATGTCCATGCAGCAAAAGAAGGTTTTGAAAATATATCTCCCAGATTGGAAAGGGTTTCACGAAGCCTCGGTGCGTCTATGTTCAGCACCTTTTTTCGGATTACCTTTCCTCTGGCGTGGCGTAGCATGGTTGTAGGTATTATCATGTGTGCTGCCCGAGCAATTAGTGAGTTTGGGGCGGTGGTTGTTGTAGCTTACCATCCGATGATTGCGCCTGTTCTTATTTATGAACGGTTTGAAGGGTATGGTCTGAAGTATTCTCAGCCAGTTGCTGTTTGGTTGGTAATGGTTTGTCTCAGTTTATTTTTTGTCCTGCGTTATCTGACCCTACCAAACAAGAAGAAAACATGATAAAGATTGAGAACCTTGAAACCCATCTGAGTGGTTTCAACATCTATGACATCAATTTTTCAATAGAAGAAGGGGAGTTTTTTATTCTTATGGGACCAACCGGTGCCGGCAAGACTGTTCTTTTGGAGGCTCTTGCTGGTTTGATCCCGGTGAGGCATGGGAAAATTTTTATTGCAGGTAAAGACGTTACAAGACTACCACCTGAAAAGCGCGGAGTAGGCATAGTCTATCAGGACTATGTTTTGTTTCCTCACATGACCGTGACAGAAAATATCAGGTATGGCCTTCATTTTCACAAATATGAACATAAGGAAACAGAGAAGAGGTTTGAGGAGTTGATTGAGGAATTTGAGCTTAAGAGCCTCGTAAACCGTCTACCACTCAATCTAAGCGGAGGGGAATTACAGCGTGTAGCTCTGGCGAGAGCCTTGATGGTAAACCCAAGCGTACTTTTGCTTGATGAGCCTCTGTCAGCCCTTGACCCGAACTTCCGCGAGGATATCCGACACGAGTTAAAGAGGATTCACCAATCCTCCCGTACTACATTTTTGATGGTTACTCATGATTTTGCCGAAGCACTGTTGCTTGGTAACAGAGGTGCCGTGGTCAACAAAGGAAGAATCGAGCAGGTGGGGAAAATGGAAGATATCTTTCAAAGACCGAGAACTATGTTTGTTGCTGACTTTGTAGGAATGAAAAATATATATGACGCACAGTTCAATGGATCAAAGGCAATCATCGGTGATGGTTTGGAGTTAAATATAGGCTGTCGCTCCCCTGTAAGGGTGGGACGGATTGCAATTCGACCTGATGATATAGTTATTACCAAAAAAAAATATGACAAAAACAATATAAATGCTTTTAGCGGAATCATTGCTGCAGTAGTTGACCAAGGATTTTATTACGAAGTGCATGTTCAAGTGCAAAAGCTTACATTCAAATCAGTCGTTTCCAAGAAAATCCTTTTGGAGAGTAAGTTTTTTGACGGAGCTGAAGTTTTTCTGTCTTTTGAGCCAGAGGTAATTCATATTTTTCAGCCTGATAGTTATCAATTTAACGAAAAAGGCGAAGCCTGACGATAGTTAGCTCATGGCTGGAATAAAATGGTGCCCAAACCCTATTCCGGCAATTGGCGAAACAAAGATCAATCTACTGCGAGCATAACACTTGTTGCTTTTATTACTACATACACATCTTTGCCTTCCACAAGACCTAAACTATTGGCTGATGTTTTTGTAATAACCGAAACAACCTCGGCACCCCCTGCGATTTCTACATTAACCTCCGTATTGACTACACCCGGTATGACACTTTTAACTCTTCCCTTCAAGATGTTCCGTGCACTTAGCTTCATAGTCCAGCACCTCCTTATGCCATAATATTAAAGGATAGTTGCAGAAAAAGTAATTGTCAATTCCTGAGACTACAAGTTTGCAACCTATAACAAATGGGAAAGAAATAATTGTCAAATCGATAAATAAGCTGTTATGCAGCCAAAAATGGTGCAGCAAGATCTTGATACATGCCATAACTACAAATGAAACAGATTCAAAGATCTGCCGGTAAAAAACAGACATAGGACATTTTGCCCAAGGGGTAGCACGAAGGTAAGATGAAACAGTAGTTATGGGCGGGATGAATTATGTTAATCCATGGATATTTAAGAATGTATTCAGGATAAAAACATACTTGACACAAGATTATTGCTTTAATTGCTTGTAAAAAACCCTTGACAGGCCGTTATATTATATTGTATATAACGATCATGTGAACCATAGACATACAGATTGATTTATGGAGGAGAAGTATGAAAACACGATTCCTGTGGCCGTTAGTAGCACTTTTATTCGTTGTTATGTGTTTTGGAAATGTATTTGCACGAGATGAATTGATGATTTTTTGTGGCGCAGCCTACAAGAAGCCTATGGATGAGATAATACAGAGGTACATGAAAAAAAACAACATTGATGTGAGGGTGATATACGGCGGGGTCGGCACGCTGCTGTCCCAGATAACGATGAGTAAAAGAGGTGATATATTGATGGTGCCATCATCATACATTATGGAGAAGGCCCAGTCTAAAGGCCTTGTTGTGCCTGATTCAAGAAAGGATTTTGCTTACGTTGTGCCTGTTATTAATGTGCGTAAGGGTAATCTAAAGGGGATCCGGAGTTTAGCAGACCTCGCTAAGCCGTCAGTGCGGGTTGCAATTGCCAATCCGGAGATAGTGTTTGTAGGGATGCTCGCGGCTGAAATAGTAGAGAAAAGCCTGACCCGTGAGGATATAAAACTTTTCAAGAAGAACATTGTCACCACGCCTGAGGATTTCAACAAACTCGCAAGCGCGCTCCTTTTGGACAAAGTAGATGCCATAATTGGCTTTCATTATCTTAGCTCATGGTATCCAGATGCTATTGAGACCATAAAGCTTCGACCTGAAGAGATACAGCGTATCGGTGCCGGGCAGATAGCAATTCTCTCCCACTCAAAGATGATAGAGCAGGCAAAAGACTTCCAGAGATTCCTGCTGTCAGCTGAAGGTCAGGGGGTGTTTGCCAAGTATCACTACTTTGGGACTCCGGAGGAAGCAGCCAGGTGGGTCGGAGATCGAAAGGTAGTTGGTGGAGAACGTCCTGCATCAACAGACTGGTTCGGGAAGGAGTGATAGGAAGGGATAAACTTGGCTAATTAAGTGGATGGAGAATGAAGAATAAAGATAGAACTATGCTGACAATTTAATATTACAGGGGTTTTTTTATGAATACCCGTGCGAAGATCGTATCTACATACTTGAAGTAATGCTCGTTTGTTGTGATGTCATCAATTTCACTTTCCTGTAAGAATTGGGCAATACTTTGCTCCCTCTTCAGTTCAGTCCTGAAGTCCAGTCCATGATCGTAACATTTCATGGCCACGGACTGCGTAAGTTTATAGGCTTCCTGCCGTGTCAGCCCCTTTTTGATCAAGCTCAGAAGGATGGATTCTGAGTGATGAAGACCCTGTGACATAGACAGGTTTTTTTCCATCCTGTCCGGGTAGACCATAAGGTTTTTATACATGTTTTTTACGCGTTCAAGCATATAATCGAGGAGTATGGTTGCGTCAGGAGCGATGACCCTCTCTACGGATGAATGGCTGATATCTCTCTCATGCCACAAGGGGATATTCTCAAGGGCAGATAGTGCATACCCCCGAAGAAGCCGTGCAAGGCCGCAGAGATTTTCTGAAGCGACTGGGTTTCTTTTATGGGGCATTGCGGATGAACCTGTCTGGCCCTTAGAAAAAAACTCCTCGACTTCTCCCACCTCTGTTCTCTGAAGATTTCGAACTTCGAGAGACATCTTCTCAACAGACGAAGCGACGATTGCCAGTGTGGTGAAAAACTCTGCATGATAATCCCGAGGGACTATCTGCGTTGAGATGGGCGCTGGCTTCAGCCCCAAATTTTTGCAGACATATTCTTCGATAGAAGGTTGAAGATGGGCAAACGTGCCTACGGCTCCTGATATCTTTCCATGGCTGACCCTCTCTTTGGCAGTCTTCATGCGTTCAAGATTTCTCCTCATCTCATCGTAGAAGTGGGCCATTTTTAAACCAAAGGTGATGGGCTCTGCATGAATGCCATGGGTGCGGCCAATCATGGGCGTGAGCTTGTGCTCAAAGGCCTTCTCCTTGAGAACTGTCATAAAATTCTCAATATCAGCAATCAATATTTCTGATGCTTCTTTGAGGAGACAGGCAAAGGATGTATCAAGGATATCGGATGATGTTGCCCCCATGTGTATATACTTTGAAGAAGGTCCAATAAACTCCGCCACAGATTCAATAAAGGCAACAACATCATGTTTTGTTCGCTTCTCAATCTCATTGATTCTATCAATGTTGAAATTAGCCCTCTCCTTAATGGACTTAAGGTCTTCAGGGGGTATTTCTGATAAACTACCGTAGGCTTCGCATATGAGCACCTCGATTTCAAGCCATTTTCTGAATCTGTTCTCATCTGACCACACATCTGCCATGCGTTTTAGCGTGTATCGTTCAATCATGGGTGTATATTACCCGATGCGTATATGCTTGTCAATAAATTGGAAAGCTCGGACAAGGAAGTAAAATTGATAATTGAGGAATAACAAGTAAAGACTTCAATCAACCAGTCAAATAATCTGTTGTTTGTTCAAAAAGTGGGCTACTCTGTGTGCATAGACGCAAGCTCCGACTTGAAGCCCGATTGAAGATGGAGGAAGAGGGATGGAAGAAAAATTGATTATGAAGCAGTAAAGTTGGGCCACCTCAGAAAATATCCTTGATGCATGAGGATAAAAAGGTTGACTTAAGATAAACGTGGGGCGGCTGGAGCCCCAAAAATAAGATTCCCCCATCCGGGAACGGATGGGGGAAAGGGCAGAGGAAGGAACAGCAAATCGACGGCACATCGAGCACTGCTCCTCTCAGATTGGGCTATATGAGCAGGTAAAACATAATCAAAATTATCACATCACACTTTTCTGTTAAGAATAATGTATTATTGGTTATTATTAGGTTCTATTGTGTAGTATAACAGAGTTTAGATAAAAAGCAAGGGAATTTTCTAAAAAAGCCTCGAAATGAATGGAATGTTATCGACTAAAAAGGAATCCCATCCAGGAATGTATACGATGGGATTTGAGAAGCTTCCAATCATGAAAGAGATGGAGGAGTTGGTCTCTATTTTTTCGTAAGATTCCTGATATAATGAGAAGACCATCCTCTTTCACCAGGGCTACAATCCGTTCTGAATGTTCTG
>MVQO01000093.1 GCA_002067585.1 Syntrophorhabdus sp. PtaB.Bin027 | reverse complement strand
AGTTGCATGGGGTTGATCCGTGAGGCCGGGGTTGAGAAAATTAACATCGTAACAAAACCCCGTGAAGAATGATGAAGGAAGAAAGCTGGTATAAATTTCTTGTTATCTCAACAATAATGCATGTCTTTGTAATGGCAGCGTTCAGTATGTCTATCAAAAAACCTTACAAGAAATTTGACCTATCCTCCTCGTACTCGGTTGGCCTTGTGGGTGATATCGGTGGAGGCAGCGGGAACAAAGGCGTTGGGCTCCCACAATCGAAGCCAATAGCAGAACCAAAGACGCCTCCTGAAAAGCTTGTTTCATCACCCAAAGAAAAAAAACAGCTCACAGCAAAACATAAGCCAGCGCCCATGAAGAGCGATCAGGATGCGGTTTCCCTGTCTAAAAAGAAGACTCCCCCTGCAAAAGCATCTCCTTCAAAGGAAGAATTGAGCCAGCTTGAGGCCAGGCTTCGCGACATGAAAAAAAGGACAGAATATCTCGATGTTTCTCAAGGTAGATCAGCTCCTGGATATGAACGATGGGGTGGCGGAGGCGGCTCAGGAAGTGGTAGCGGAGGACTTCCTGGCTCAGGTGAAGGAGGAGCAAGACCCCTTGATCCGGCATCTCAGCAATATATGCTCGGGGTCTGGGAAAAAATCAAAAATGCCTGGGGCCTTCCCGGTATGAGCAAATACAGTAAAAACCTTGAGACCATTGTTACTATCAGGATACGAAAAGATGGGCGCATTGTTGACATCAACATAGAAAAACGATCTGGTAACAGGGTATATGATGAATCAATCCTGCGAGTGCTCAGATCTGTCGATCCTTTGCCACCAATCCCTTCTTCCCTTAATACTGATTCCCTTGAAATAGGCTTCAGGTTCCTCCCAGGAGAGCTTTCTTGACCATTCTTGAAAGCATACTCCTTGGCGCGCTTCAGGGTGTTACTGAGTTTCTGCCTATCAGCAGCTCAGCACACCTTATTATCCTTCCTTGGTTCTTCAAAATCGAAGATAGCACCATTAACAAGTTAACCTACGATGTGATGCTCCACTTTGGCACCCTTCTGGCGATATTACTCATTTACGGAAAACAATTTGTAAATATATGTATCGAAGGTCTAGTTGACATATGGCACAAGAATTTTCGTCAATCAGTTCTCCTCAAAATCATTGTGGCAACCATACCAGCTGCAGTTCTAGGGCTTTTATTCAAAGATCTTATCGAGGGTTCTCTGAGAACACCTTACGTAACAATCTTTACCCTCATTGGTGTTTCTATCCTCATGCTTGTGTGCGAACGAATTCAGGTAGAAAATCACGCGCTTTCCTACCCCATAGCACTGCTGATCGGTGTTGCCCAGGCATTTGCCCTGATACCAGGCACATCACGAAGTGGGATTACTATAGTAGCAGGAATTCTTCTTGGACTGAGGCGAAATGCTGCTGTCGATTTTTCTTTTCTCCTTGCAATCCCGATCATTCTGGGGACTTCGTTGTTCGAGGCAAGGCATGTTCAATTCCAGGGCAGCGGTATTGATCTTTACATTGCCGGAGTAATATCGGCATTTGTTTTCGGTGTCGTGAGTCTAAAATTTCTCATAACTTATCTGAAAAAACATTCACTCGACATCTTTGCCTATTACAGATTTTGCCTTGCTGCGTTTCTTCTTCTTTCGTCTTATTACTGAGCGGATAAACGAACGGGTAATTTTTCTTACCAACTCAATCACATAATTCCTCGAGAAATACAGCGTTACAATCATAACAACGGTTATTATTAAGAGCCAGAAAAGTTCCCACCAGTGCTCAGTCCTCACCGCACTTCCCTGCATGGTCAAAATCATTGTTCCTGGAAATCGCCCAAAAAGATTCATAAGGATGAAATCTAAAAATCTTAAACGAGTGACACCAAGAAAATAACATAAAGCATCCTTGGGAAAACCTGGCAAGAGAAACATTACAAAAGTTATGTAGAGCCCTTTATGGGTTACAAAAAAATTAAATTTATCGAGGTACTGTTTTTTTACGACTCTCTCTACCAATCGTATTCCAAATTTCCGAGCCACCCAGAAAGCGAACATTGATCCCAATGTAAGTCCTACTGTTGAGAGAATTACCCCCCAAACCTTACCGAAAAGAAAGCCACCGACAAAACCTGTCATCTCCCCTGGGATAGGCGCTGCAACAACCTGAATAACCTGTACTACTACAAAAATTAAACCAGCCAGTGGGCCAAAAGAGGCAATAAATTCCCCAAGTTTTTTGGGGTTGAGAAAATAGCGGTAGTAATAAATAAGTTCCTTCCATCCCCCATCGTGGTAAAGATAGAAAATCTCTATAATAAGAAGAAGGGCAAAGACATAGAGCAAGACCCTAAGGCATATTGACAGGAATCGAGATTTGACAATTGAATTACGATTCAAGGTTGAATTGCCACAGTCCTAAGTACCTCATCGACTGTAGTTAAACCCTCCTGAAGGAGTGAAATGCAATAGTCTCTAAGGGTTTTCATCCCATTCTTTATTGCTTCTTCCCAAATTACCTGCGTGTCGCTTCCTTCGGCAACCAGATGCCTGATCTTATCATTAACGCTCAAGACTTCATACACTCCAATCCTGCCTTTATATCCGGTAAAACCACAAGTATCACAACCGACGCTGCGATAGAGTTCAATATTGTCAGGTAGTTGAAGAAAATGGGTTGTTGTTGAATCAGCCCTAAAAGGCTCTTTGCATGTAGGGCATATTTTGCGAACCAGTCTTTGCGCAATGACACCTATTACCGATGTTGATATGAGGAATGGTTCAATCCCCATCTCCATAAGACGCATGAATGCAGAAGGTGCGTCGTTGGCGTGAAGTGTTGTAAAAACCAGATGTCCGGTAAGGGCAGCCTCAACTGCAATCTTTGCAGTCTCTGTGTCTCTTGTTTCACCGACAAGAATAATATCAGGATCCTGCCTCAGAAATGCCCTCAGAACCCTTGCAAAGTCGAGGCCTATATCTGGGTTCACCTGAACTTGATTTATACCCGCAATATCATATTCAATTGGATCCTCAACAGTCGATATGTTAACATCCGGGCTGTTCAACTCTGAAAGAGCACTATAAAGGGTTGTGCTTTTCCCGGACCCAGTAGGGCCAGTCACATATATGATTCCGTAAGGTCTTCTGATCATTTCCCGTACAAGTGTCAAGACGTCTTGATCGGTAATCAGTTTTTCCAGACCGAGGATGGTATTTGTTTTATCAAGGATACGGGTGACAATCTTTTCACCGCATTTTGTCGGTATGGATGAGACACGAAAGTCGATAGATTTATCATTCACTTTCAGCGTTGTCCGGCCATCTTGTGGCAGTCTTCGCTCTGTAATATCAAGCCGTGACATTATTTTGATCCTGCTCATGAGGGGGAGCTGCACCTTTTTAGGGAGAATCATCTCTTCCCTGAGCAACCCATCAATCCGGAAACGAATCCTCACGGCCTTTTCCATGGGTTCTATATGGATATCACTGGCTTCTTTCTTCGTGGCCATCCCTATGATTGTATTGGCAAGGCGGATCATGGGAGCAGCCTGTGCCTCCTGTTCAAGGTCGGTTACGCCTGCATCTCCCTCTAAATCCTCTTGGAGGTCAATGTCTTTCAGAATATCTGCCTTAAGGGAGTCAATTCCTCCAAAAGGAACCTGTCTGGTAAACAGCGTTTCCTTCGATTCTTTTCCAACAATTGTCGGGTATTCATTCGCCATAAACCTTGTGAGGTCTTCCTCGGCCATCACAACCGGTTCAATAGCAACTCCCTTGACAAATTTCCTGACCTCATCAATTGCGAGAAGGTTATTTGGGTTCACCATGGCAAGCCTGAGGGTATTGTGGGAGTACGAAATTGGAAGAACTTTATGGCTGGCTACTACCTGCTCAGGGATAAGCAAAAGGATATTCGGATCTAATTTCAATCTCGAAATGAAAACAAAATCAAGCCCCCTCTGAGCATTCGCTTCTTCAATTCGCCCTGCAAGCACTCTATTCAAGTGAATAGCTATGGACGGGTATTTTACAAGAAGGTCATTGAAAGCTTGCTTGTATATGCATAATAACACTGTTGGTTGAGTGGCCACGAGCACTGTTGCGGATCTCGGGTTTTCATTAAGAAGAGCCATTTCACCAAAGCATTCACCCTTGCCAAGAATTGTTACTGTAAGATTGGCGCCAAGGTAGGGCTCCTTCCTTTTTACTTCCACCACACCTTCTTTAATAAAGAACATGGTGTCACCGGTGGCGCCCTCCCGCAAGATAACTGTATTGGGTGGATACACTTTTTCTGTTAATGTTTCTGCGATTTTTTGCAGTTCATCTTCCTTGAGATCTTTGAAAAGTTCAATGCTTTTGAGGCAGGAGATTTTATCGGCGTCAGTATTCATCGGCCGAATCTCCTGTTTCGTTGCTGGTAGCTGCGGATTGCCCTCAAAAAATCGATTTTTCTAAAAACAGGCCAGAGGGCGTCACAGAAATAAAACTCGCTGTAAGCGCTTTGCCAGAGGAGGAACCCACTTAAGCGAATCTCCCCACTTGTACGAATGATAAGATCAGGGTCTGGGATTCCATATGTATATAGATGGCTTGTAATATCGTCAACGCTGATATTGTCAGCCAGTTGTTCAGGAGAATATGTTTTTTTCTCCCGTATTACTTTCTTTACTGCATCGACGATTTCTTCCCGGCCACCATATCCCAGGGCTATGTTGAGGATGTGGTTCCTATTGTCTTTTGTCGACAGCTCGGACTTGCGGATTGCTCTTTGCAACTCCTCGGGAAGTATATCAAGATTACCCAGTGCCTTGATCTGGATTCCATTTTTCCTGACAATCGGGTTTTTTGAAAGGTCATTGATCTTTTCTTCAATGACCTTAAGAAGTGCAGCCACCTCTCCTTCATCTCTCTGGGTGTTGTCTGTTGAGAGAACCCATATAGTGATGATTTTGATACCTAATTCAACGCACCACTTCAGCACATCATCAAGTTTGTGAGCCCCCGCCTTGTGGCCCATAGTCACATCTTCAAAGCCCATCTCTTTTGCATAGCGTCTGTTTCCATCGAGAATCAACCCAATATGAACAGGGAGCCTGTATTTCCTTACCTCTCGCTCCAAAAGTTTCCCGTAGGAATAATAGAGCAAACGCTTTATTGGCATTCACTATTATAATGTTAATGAAAA
>MVQO01000092.1 GCA_002067585.1 Syntrophorhabdus sp. PtaB.Bin027 | reverse complement strand
ATCCGAGGGGTATATCTTTCCCTTTTTTAATACTGAACGCCGAATAGGTGAGTTTAGCAGGGAATTAGAGACACAACAAGGAGGAGAAACTCGCTTCGGTACTCACCACTATGGTGAGAACCAAACAAAAACACAAGCCCTCAAGGATGTAGGTATAGATATTGCGCACGCCCTCGATGCTGAACGCCGGATGGGCGAGATGTTGCTTGAAACGGACAGGGCGAAAGGTGCAAGGCTTGAAGGTAGAAATATCGGTGGTACGCCAATTCAACCGCCGAAAGATGGCACTCCTACCCTTGCCGAAATAGGAGTTACTAAACATGGTGTCTCTTATGACTGACTTATCCCTTACCATTAGCGATGCAAGATGTAACCCATGTTGTATATGTGGCGGGAAGTCCTCTATTGTGGGCCTCTATATCCCTTATAACCAGCATAGTGTTGATGCTCCTGAAGGCAAGACCAGGATGTTCCTCTATACCTTGTGTGAGCGATGCTTTAACGATGATATGTCAGCCCCTATGGTGGAGTACAAGGTGCAGAAATCTTTTGAAGCGAGGCATAACTAATGCCGTCCCGCTTTTCCATAAACGCATCTATTACGGGTCCTTTGTCCGGACGCAATGTAGCTGAAACCGAGGGGTACTTTAAGGAGCATTTACCATGACTGAACAGGAAGAAATGATTGATGGTATCAAATCACATGGCAAGCAGAAAAAAGGTATGGCCCATCTTATCCATTACCTTGAAGGAAGGCAGTTAACACAAAGGCAGGCTATTCATGGCTATTGCTATCATTGTTGTGGTTTTGGTGAGGAAGAGGATTGTGAAGTCATAACATGCCCCCTTTATCCCTTCGCTCCTTACTCAAGCAAGAAACGGGTTATCCCTGCCAGGAGAAAGAAACCATGAAGCATTCCACGTTCATTCTCAGCGTCTACAATCGTAATTTAGGAAGGGTGTAATGTCCTTGGTTGATTCTCTCTCCATCATATCAAAAAACACCATTGTAGAGGTGAATTATGAATACCTGGCTCTTTTGGGGAATCGTGTTTGTAATTTACGCATTAAGCGCACTATGCCTGAAATTTGGCAAATAAATTATACCGGAGGTAGTAAAAATGAAATTGCATGTATGTAGTAATTGCGGAACGGTTATTGTCTTTGATGTGGTTTTCGGTAAATCAGGATGGACGGACACGATTAATTTGAAGGGCCGTTTCTGTAAGTGTCCTGTCTGTACCAATTTTATCAGCGAGAACACGGACGGCGTACCAGAAGAAACAGACAAGGAGTAAATTATGAATGAACAAAAAAAGATTTTGTCAGTTGAAGCAATGCCCTTTGTAATGTTGGAGAAGCTGAAAGTAAAACGTATTGCAATAGAAAGCCTTCCAGAACCAGAACAGAAGCCATTGTTTCAAGATATCGAAACAATAGAAACACAGGCTTTGCAGGCAGAAATTAATCAGATACATACAAATATTGTGTCGCAGGCAGCAAGGGAAATCCAGGACGTCTTCACCCCTGAAAGTCTCCTGGAAACTGCAAAGAAGATTTATCGCAAGGAAGCCGTCAAATTTACTGTACCGGACATGATGTTACGGTATCTATCAGGCTTCAAACAAGCCCTTGAACATGAAGTCAATTCACGGGAATATGGGAAATGGACGAACCGTTTTGCCGACGTTGACCGTGAGATTGCCTTATGGAAAAGCAAGGTATCCGAAGCCTTCTCTCCTGAAAAAATCAATACAGTAACCTGTGAAAAGATCATTCCTGGCAATAAATCTTTACGATGGCCCGTTGACAGGTGCAAGCAAGTTGATGGACTCTGGGCGGATTCCTGGCTCCAAGATGCCTTACATAGCAAACCAATTTTGTTTTCAAGTCCACAGTATAACGACAAGCTGATTGAGTTTTATAACACTTTCTATTTGAAGGAACACGCGAAAGAAAACAAGACAGCTACCCAACAGAACATCGAACAGGAAAAGGCTATAGAACAGGCCAAACAGCAACCACAGCCACAAGGACAGTTTGAAGCAATACCCACGGACGAGTTTGATGCAATGAGAGAACATAGAGAAAGTATGGACTACGGCATGAGACGGTTGCGCGAAATGGGGAGGGTTTAACCATGAGTTTTGACAATATGACCTCAGAAGATATCTTGAAAGAAATACAGGATACAACTTCCGGTTTAGGTGAAGGTGGACAAGAAGAACAGGAGCAGTACGTTCAGCCTGATGTTGAGCAAGACTATGAGGAAGACACCTATATATCGGAAGATCAACTTATGGAGCAGTATAAAACTCAGGGTACGGCATGGATGCAAGATCAGGTGAATAATACCGGACAAATACCACAACCAGGGGATTATCCCTCTTTCGACCAGTGGAAAAATAACAGGGATTTCTTTAGCCCACAACCAAATGCCCAGGAACTTCGTAAATCACTGGCTGAAGATATCGAGGATCTGACAGACCGCTACCCGAAATCAAGTGCGAACTTCCTGAAGAAACTTCGTCGCGGTGAATTAGAGATGCCCGATGAACTTATGAGCGAACCCAATGCTTTAGAACAATGGTTCATCACTTCAATAACTGAAGATGAATTCAGGCGTATGGATTCAGATGCACAATTAGAACTATTTGCAAAGGAAGGCGAAGAAAGGAAGCCTCTCCGCACGCGCTCATTGGATATTGCCGAGCCAAGGCGAAAGAAACCCGCGCCTATCAAACAAAAACCGAGGCAAACCTACAAACTGCCTGAACTCACACAGCAGGATATAACTGACATGATGTCTGATTTTATCAACAAGCATCCTGAACGGTTTAGGAGGTAGTATGTCAAAATTTCATCAATCAGTAAAACAGTTGCAGGAAAAAGAATTCAAGAAGTACCAGGAGAAATATGGACAAGAACCGGACGAGAACCTTTCGCAGCGGTTCAACAAGATTATCGACAAGGTAACTGAAAAACGATCAGTTGATTATCTTGATTCGATTCGCAAGAGATATCCGAAGGAACTTATCGACAAGGTGTTTGCGTGGGCGCAACGTGAGTTGTCGCCCCTGGAGATGGACGGATTACGGAAGTTTGAAGACCTCTGTTTTACCTATCTTGAAGCAAATAAAGACTCCCTATCAGCAAGGGAGATAAAAGTATTTTTTGATGCCAAGGGGCAACCGAAAAAGTATGTGGACGACCCTTTTGATAGTGAGATCGGAGAACTCGACCTTGATGAGGACGGCAATGTTACGGAAAGTTTTCCGATACCGAAAGTTGTCAAACCGCAGGAAATAACGAGAGAACAGGCAATGAAAATGACGAGTGAAGAACTGGGGAAAATCTTACCCCACAGCGATTAATACGGAGGATACAAAGATGGCAGATTTACGAAGAATCATAGGCAGCGCATTGGCAGCAGCAGCAACAGGCAACCCGTTCGCATGGCAGGAGAACGAAGTAGATACAATGTGGAAGCGGGCGCAGATGGAAATGGGTATGGAAAACTTGAGAATGCAGAAGGAAATGCACGACCTTGAGCGGAAAAAGTTTGATATCGCTATCAAGCAGGCAGAACGGGAAGGACAGGGATTTTTTGAAAGGCTTGGCCTCATCCCTTCCTCACAGCCTCAAGGAATGCCTGATGCTACAGGGGAAGTTCCAGCAGCAACGCAACCAAGTATGGAAGACATTGTCCGCGCTATCTTCACCAAAGGGACAGCAGCAGATGTAAAAGGTATTGGCATACCGCTACTGACAGCAGCGACGAAAGACACCAAGCCTGTATCAGTAGGTGGACAGGGTGTATATACTCCTGGCAAAGGATTTGAGAAAGCCCCATGGGAAAAGACAGAAGGTAAGGCCCCTGTTGTCCGTACATTCACCGAGGGAGACAAGACGATTGATAAACAGTGGAACCCTGATACGGAAACATGGGATGCAGTTAGTTCAGGGCCACGATATAGACCGGAGGGAGGGCCGAGTATAGCCTCTCAGCGTCATGTAAGCACTGGTTTGAGGAAAGAATTCAACAGTCTTGGCCCTGTCAAGGAATACCGTGAGATTGAAAATAAGTTCAATGTCATGGATAAGGCGTATGAGGAAAGCAAAAAGAGCGGTAACTTTGTAGCAATAGACCAGGCTCTTATCACTCTTTACAACAAGATGACAGATCCTAACAGCGTGGTAAGGGAATCAGAGTATGTCAGAACGCCACAAGATATGGCAGCCATGAAACGTGTCAAGGCAGCGGTTGCCCGTGTAGCAAAAGGCGGAAGACTTGAACCTGATACCAGACAGGCTCTTATGACCATGGCTACCAAGTTTAGGGAAGTCTATTCAGGCAAATTCAGCGACCTTGCCCAGGAATGGCGGGAATATGCCATAGGATATGGGGTAGACCCGAATCTTGTTATTAACGAAAAGATTGTTACAAAGGTGAAGGAATCCGGCAAGCCACAGACAGTCAATTACAAGGTGGGTGACCTTTACGAAGGGCGAAAGGTATTAGGAATCAACCGACAGACACGCCAGCTCAACATTGAAGGGCTTGGCGTAGTTTCTTATTGAGGTGGAAATATGGCATGGGAAGGCGAAGCACCGAAAGAAAATAAAGTATCATCGTGGGAAGGGCAAGCACCGAAAGAATCAAGTTTCTCTTTCTCCGAGATGGCATCCAACATACCATCAAGTGGAGTGGAGTTTTTGAAAAACATGGTTCAACCTCTCCTGCATCCTATTGAAACAGGGAAGGCATTAGGCAAGACCGGAATGGGATTTATTGAAAAGCTTATCCCTGGAGATCAGGGACATGAACAGTTTGCAGACAGCATGCTCAATTTCTTTACAGAGCGGTATGGGGGTATGGACAAGTTTTTGAAGACCGTACAAAATGACCCTGTTGGATTTGCAGCAGACCTATCAACGGTATTCGGAGGGGCAGGAACAGCACTCCAGGCGTCAAAAATAGGCTTGTTATCCAAGGCGGGAAAAGTGGCAAGTACAGCGGGGAAAGTGCTGAATCCTGTTACCGCTCCTTTTGAGGCAGCAGGAGGGGTAAGGACACTTTTAAGCAAGACAGAATTACCGGAAAGTATCTATGCCCGAACAATGAAAATGCCCCCTGGCAGTTTAGGCGAAGAAGGCAGGGCGAGCGTGTTGCAGACCCTTGTGAGAGAGGAAAAGCTTCCTCTTGGCAAGAACACCCTGTTCAAGGTGAATCAGATTATCAAGGACACC
>MVQO01000091.1 GCA_002067585.1 Syntrophorhabdus sp. PtaB.Bin027 | reverse complement strand
GCAACAATCACGATTAAAAGCAAGATATTTTTCATAGCATTACCTCCGATTTACCAATCAATATAATCACAAAAACATAAACTGTCCCCATATGGTTGTTTGCTATCATTGAAAAAGTCTTTTGTGAGCACCATTACCCATTTTTTCTGTCTGTTCATCCACCATAATCGGAAGAGTAGACTCATGGACAACCTGAAACTTATCGTAGAAAGTCTCCGTCTTTTTTAAGAAACCTTGCCTTCCTATAGCATTTCATCATTTCTTTCCTGTGTTATCGATTGTCGGAGCTTTGAAACCTTTTAAGATGTTTGAACCAGCATTTCCACATTTTATACCACACGATCATATCCACCTTATTCATCGTTTTTTGGCATCCAGGTGCCCCACTCGATTTAAATGCTGGATTGTCTTACATCTTATTTTTTCTTATAATATTCTTTCCGCCTCCACTTTACCCACGTTCATTCACAATGATTCCTCGTTTTGCCACTCCTGTGGTGAACCAATCATCTTCTCTGAATTGTACAGGCCCCAATTCGAGGCTCTTTCTTTCAATGGCTTTGGATATCTGTGGTATGTCCCTAAGGACACGGGTGACCTCGGGACCCTGATGGGAGTGGTCTGAATCTGCATAAACCTCAATTCCAAGAAGTATCCTTTCATTGTGATTTGTCATTGTTACCCGATAGTTCAGAAGCCAGGGTACTGAAAAAAGGGCCTCATCCATTTCAGGAAGCGTAATTGTTTGGCCCATACCCAAAAACACTCTGCCATCCCACCTTCCTCTGACGCGTTCCATCCTTCTCAAAACCGTCCCGCAGGGACAAGGTTCACGTATGAACCGGGCTATATCCCCTGTTCTATATCGGATCAGTGGCATACCTTTACGTGTCAGCGTTGTGAATACAATTTCCCCTGACGATCCATCATCAATGATCTCTCCTGTCTCAGGGTTAATCACCTCAAAATAAAGATCTGCTTCACGCAGGTGGTACCCATTATGAGCATCACACTCAACGCCTCCCCCAAGGCCCATCTCGGTCATTCCATAATGATTAAATACTGAGCAGCCCCAGATTTCTTCGAGGCTTTTAATGATTGATTGGGGAACATAATCAGTGCTTAAAAGAACGTTCTTGATCATTCCTTTTTTCAAAACAGCCCCTTCCCTACTCCTTGCAAGGGTAAGGACCTGGGTGGGGATTCCCACGAGAGAGTCGATCTCAAGACTAACAATTTTATCTATTGCAGTTTTTATGTCTCGTACCGGTCCATGGGCAAAACTATCAACCTTTATCCGTTTGAGCCCCCTTGCCAGCAATTCACCCACACTGTCCGGTTGATCTCCCGGTAATAGAATCAGCACTCTTTGACCTGGTTTAACAAAGGTTGACATACCGATAGCAAAAAAGTCGATAGTGAGTTCAAGGTCTTCCTGTGTAAAGAAAATGCGCTTTGGCTTCCCGGTACTCCCTGAAGTGCGGAGGGTAACAATTCTGGTTATATCCTCCTGATGGACAGTTAAAAAATGCCAGGGGTTATCTGAAAGGTCGGACGGCATCGTAAATGGAAGTTGACTCATGTCTGCGAGGGTATTCAGCGGCTCCTCAGGTACAAGCGCCAAATGGTGAGCATAAAATTGTGATTTTTGACGGGCATAATTGATTACATTCTTCAGGCGCTGAAGGTGATAATTGTTTAGGGCGTCCTGAAAAGATCTATCCGGTGTTGACAGACCTATCTCGATCTTATTTCTAATCCAAACCTCTAATGGTGTTAAGGAGATCATGGTCATCTTGATTCATGCCAGGAGCAATGTTGGATTTACCCTATCCTGCCAATCAAAGTATGGACAGAAAACAAGCCTGCCATCATATGTTGGTGCTGATATACAGTATCTCCTGGGCTGTTCAAGATTAAGGCTCTCTGGGTTCTGAAATGGTATGACTGATATAGTGAAACTTTGAGTGGTGGCATCATAGAGAAAAACCTCCAGACCAGGACAGCTTTCTTTTCTGGCAACCCCTGTGCGTGTTCCCTTGCAATAGAGGCGTCCCATCATATTTGTGTCTGGTTTTTTTTCATTGTTATTCACCTTTTATGGCAGGCAGGCTGTAACCCATGATCTGCAAGGATATCCATGCACTTCTTGTACGTTTCGGAGACAATAAGGCCGCACATACTGCGGTCGGGGTACTTCTCCAGAATCTCATGGCACCTGGTCCCTCCATACTCCTCGTGGGCTGCCAAGGTAAACCATTCCACGAGGTCACCAATCATAGTTGTGCAACGGTTATCCTGTGTTTCTCCCTCACTGCCCTTTCCTGAATAAAGAGAAATCAGACAAGCACCCCCAGACAAGGCGCCGCAAACTTCGCCGCTCCAGTTAACTCCAAAACAGAGCCCACCCAGGGACCTGACCAGGTCAGGATTTTTTTTACCTTCTGCTTCCATTGCCAGCATAACAATGATTTGGGAACAACAGAAGCCTTTTGCGTACAATTTCATTATTTGCAGAAATATGTTGTCCATAGTATGTAATCTCCGTTGTCATGGATTTAATAAAAGTGCGTGAATTCAATCAACATACCTGTTTTTATAGTGAAATGGAAAGAAAATACTCAGAATAAAACCGCATCGAACGGGCTTACGATTTACTTATCCTCAACGATTTGTTCTCCCTCAGCCATCTCCCCTGTAGCCAGTTCTTCATCGATCAGTATCATTCCGCAAAGGGGACATACGGGAAGATGAACAGCAAATATATTCCCCCTATACTCAAGTCTAACCGTTTGAACCTCCAAAGGGCTTTCGCATCCATGGCAGATCCACCCTTTATCACTTCCTGTCTTGTTCAACTCCGTCATGGTTTGCCTTTTCTCTTTAGCTCCATCCGGTGTGAATAGGTGGTGTGCACGTGATAATCTTCTCCAACAACACTGTATTCCACCCAATATGTGACTCTATCCGGCCGAAAAGATGCGAGAAAGCGCCCGGTGGCAGGATTGATAAATTTTTCTCCAATAGTCTCGGCATGATGGATTGTCCTCTGTACATCCTCCTTAAGGATGCCTCTATCATTCATAAGACGTTCCACTTCTTCAGAAATAAACAGGCTTATGTGCTGATAAGCATTCTTCTGTTCTGCTGTCATGTTATTAATCTGTCAAATTGTTTTTTTGTAGCCCATATCCTGGAAACAATTCAAAAAAAGCTCTCACTTTGTTAAAATAATGCTAATCTTGGGCAAATATTTTTTTCAGATATCGATATATACCATGAATCTCATGCCTCGAGTACCTGTGAAACCATCGTTGCTATATCTCATCATGGTCAATCAATTGAATAGCTACCCTATCCCCTGCCATTACCTTTGTAACAGTTTCCGGAATAATTATCAGACAATTTGCATCGCTCATTGAACGAAGCATGGATGGTTTCTGATGTGATGTTTTTGAAACATAAAATTCATTATTTATAATAGTGTAGCGGCCCCTTACTAAATGGTGAATCTTCCCCGAAGTGATATCCTGCTCAAGGGATGCGTTAACAATCGGTTTTCTTATCTTGGTCGCACCCATTAACCTGAGTAATGCAGGCCTGACAAATTGAATAAATGATGTGAGGGCAGGAACAGGATTTCCAGGCAGACCAAAAACCATTTTATCGCCTTTTGTTCCAAAAACGCATGGCCTGCCAGGTTTGATGTTGACTCGGTCAAAGTGTATTTCAATATTCAGATCAGAACAAACCTCTTTGACAAGATCATACTTTCCAGCCGAAACCCCTCCCGTAGATATTATAACGTCTGATTTCAAGGCGTTAGCAAATATTTTCCTCATTTCACCCAGTGAATCTTTAGCAATCCCCAGGTAACGTGCATGGCCACCATATTTTGTCACCTCTGAGCATATGGTGTAAGCATTGCTGTTTCTTATCTGATGGATTTGAATTTCCTCGCCTGTATCAGCTAATTCATCACCCGTTGATATAACTGATACGGTGGGCCGTTTATATACTTTTACTGCATTGCGGTGGAGCGATGCAAGAATGCCTACATCTGCCGAATTCAACCGTTTTCCTTTTGACAGGATATGCTCTCCTTCCCTTATGTGTTCTCCTGCTTCCCTGTAATTCTCATATTTTTCTGTTTCACAGAATAATTTTATATAACCACTTTCTTCTTCTGTATCTTCAAAGCGGACTACAGAATCAGCACCTTGCGGAATGGGAGCACCAGTCATTATTCTTATTGCTGTTCCTTTTGAGACTTGATACCCTGTACTGGAACTGCCTGCCCTTATCTCTCCTACCACATGCAGTTTTACCGGACAATTGAGAGATGCGCCTCGTGTGTCATCAGCGATTATTGCATAACCATCCATAGCCGAATCAGCTACAGGAGGCATCATTCTATCCGAAACAACATCTTCATATAATATCCGGTTGAATGCTCGCATGAGAGGAATATTTTCGAAGCTGAGTGGGTTGACAGACCTTAAAACAATTTCTAAGGCTTCTTCTACAGATACAGTCAGATTTTTGTTATGCATAATATACAGGCTGGCGGAACTAGATCTCTTTGATCCCATTTTAGTTTTCTTTCCCCTCAGGCTACCTCTTTCTCTTTAGCCTTTCTTACCACACCCCGTTGATCTTCAGGTAGGGGAGGCGGTGCAGGCACACCAACGAGCTTTGTCACTGCGCGGAATTTCGGAGGACATACCTCAAAGCAGGTC
>MVQO01000090.1 GCA_002067585.1 Syntrophorhabdus sp. PtaB.Bin027 | reverse complement strand
TACATTACCTTCTCTGAGTCCAAGAACACCCGCGAGAAGAGCCTGATGATAATAGGCAGATTGGGTTGATGTCCACACAGTCATTTTTCCGTCAGGTGTATAACTTGCTACTGCTGCTCTTGTCTCCATGCACATATGTGCCTGACCGCCGCATTTAAACCAGTCTTCCCTGATATATTCAGCCTCTTCGAATGCTTCCTCCACATCACCCCACTCGATATGGCGGGTAACATTGATGTTTCTTTCAAAGCCTTCGTGGATCTCCGGGGCATCCTTCTTGATCGCATCAAGAGGTTCGAAAGTAGCAGGCAGTTCTTCATATTCAACGTCGATAAGGTCGAGAGCTTTCTCTGCAATCTCTTCTGTTATCGCTGCCACTGCCACAACAGGCTCGCCTATGTAACGGACTTTATCAACAGGAAGCACCTGCTCATCGCAAAGATCCTTATATCTTCGCCAGATTCCCTGCTTTATACCAAGTGTGTCATCCTTACCATTTGCAACTGCTATAACACCCGGAAGTGCCAGAGCTTTACTTGCGTCTATTTTGACAATTTTTGCATGTGGGTATGGGCTCCGGAGGATCTTTCCATAGAGCATTCCAGGAAGCTTCACGTCGAAGGTATAGGTCGCCCGGCCCGTGACCTTAGCAATGCCGTCAATGTTGTGAACATGGGTATTGAGAACCCTGAATGGTTCATGTGGATTGATTACAGTATATTTGTTCATGATTTAACCTCCGCATACTTACCTTTTGCTACAGCCGCAATGGCTCGTACGATACTATTATAACCGGTGCAACGGCAAATATTCCCTTCAATAGCCTCTTTGATTTGCTCTTCACTGGGGTTTTTAGTTTCCTTCAGAAAAGCCTCAGCAGACATGAGCATGCCTGAGGTACAGAAACCGCACTGGTACGAGCCTTCATCAAGGAATGCCTTCTGGATCGGAGCCAACTCTCCGTTCTTCTCCAGACCCTCTGCTGTGGTTATTCGGTGTCCTTCTGCCTGAACTGCAAGAACTGAGCATGATTTTACAGCCATATCATCAATCATAACCGTGCATGCACCGCAGGAAACGGTCTCGCAACCTCTTTTTGTTCCTGTAAGGCCGATGTGATCCCTTATGGCTTCCACAAGGAGAGTTTTGGGGTTTAAATACAGTTCGTAATCTATGCCATTTACTGTAAGTGTAATTAATTTCTTTTCCATGATAGAAGCCCTCCTTAACCCTTAATAGCCTGGTCCCAGGCCTGTTTGACCATGCGCTTGGTCAGCACTTTGATCAAATGGCGCCGGAAATCTGCAGAAGCATGAATGTCTGATACAGGATCTGCATCACCGGCTGCTGCCTCTCCTGCTTCGACCATCAGCTTGTCGGTTAATTTATTGCCGATAAGAATCTTTTCAGCAGTTTTTGCCCGAATCGGTGTAACACCTGCATTACCTAATATTATTTTTGCATCAGAGCACACACCGCTCTTATCTGCAGTCACTGTCACCGCAACTGCGACGATACCCTGATCATCCTCGATAAGGTTAAACTTCTGGTATGCAGAGCCTGTTTTCGGCGGGGGCGGTGGTACCTGCACCTCGAGAATCATCTCACCCTGCTCCATGGCTGTCTCAAAAAGATCAGTGTAGAAGTCCTCGAGAGCCATAACTCTGTCGCCCTTCTTTGAGCCAAGTTTTACTGTGGCGCCGAGCGAGATGAGCACAGGGGCCGGATCACCTGCTGCATCAGCATGAGCCAGGTTACCACCAATTGTACCCCAGTTACGAACCTGAACAGAAGCAAGTTTCTCCTCCATGATCGCAAGAACGGGGTAGTTCTTTTTGATAATATCTGATTTTTCAATCATTCTGTGGGTTGTGGTAGCTCCGAGTTTGAGACCTTCTTTTGCATCATACTTGATGTAGCTTAGCTCATTCAGTCCCTTGAGGTCGATAAGGTAATCAACCGCTACAAGGCCCTGCCTCATGACTATGAGCAGTGATTGCCCACCACAGATAACCTTACATTCCTCTGCATGGTCAGCGAGCATGGCAAGTGCCTCTTTAACCGAGCCAGGTTTAAGATACGTAAAATCGTGAATCATGCTTCCCTCCTTATACTAATAGTGCCATCATTTTGTTTTAACACCATCACCTGTCAAAACACAGTCCTCAACATTTGAAATACGATTCGGGGATTCAGAGATACTCGGGAATGGGAACTTTAACTCCGTAGTGGGGTTGGTTGGCTTAGCCTTCGGTTTCATAAGGTCTTTAAATTCCCCGCCATGATAACCTGCAGCAAAACAAATCTCTGCATGCCTACCTCTGTAAATCGCACATTGTATGCACTTTCCTTTGGAAAAGGGACAGGTCATATATAGCTTTGACATTGACTCACCTCCTCATAACTCTCTTTCATTCCATACCTATACTGAGCGTAGAGCTTATGGAGACCATTATACTTTCATGAGAATTATCTTACATGTGTTCACTCTTACGAATTCCGCTCGTACATCTTATAATAAATTGTACTATTATTTCAAGATAATTTTCAAAAAAGCTCTTCAAATTAATGTTCATCATGATGAACAATAATCGCTTTTAAACTAAGCTCCATGGGGCTTTATGCTACTGTTTTACAGTAGTCCTCTATACCAGAATATCAGATGTTGTGCTTTCATAACTCCCTTGAAATTATTCAGAACAATATATTTTTTATTTGCTCAGTTCAGGGTTCAAGTCCGGAACTGCGGTTCAGCCAAAGGAACACGTCTTTCACCAAAACATGTATCATAAACCTTTGGTAGTGGCTTCGCATTTTTGTATTATCTAACATACAAGTGATTAATAATTTATTTTTTAATTCATTTTGAAAATTTTACAGCAATTTATTGGAGGTTCATACAGGTTGGGAAATATTATATGTACGGAGCGTCATCTTGCCCAATATTTTCTCCTAAATTTCTCAGTATCATCCTATCAGAATTCCCAACAGATTCCTCAGGCAAGTCCTTGGCAAAGAGCATACACGCTGCAAGATGAATATGTGCATCCTACTCATGCTGAAAAGCGCAGTCCTCCGCGTGGCCTGCCTATTTCGCGGGAGGCTGTACAACAAGCACAATGAGTTTGACGGGAAAACTCACGCAACTTTGCAGGGGGGGGGCTGAAGCGCCTTTCCCAGAATACGGGAAAGGCGCTAATCAGACCTTTCGTGCTACCACTTTGGCATGGGGAGCTTTTTCGGACTTTTCCAATCTTTTATCTCTTTCATCCAAGGCGCTCGCTCCACAAACTCATCATGTGCCAGAGGCACCGGGGGATGACAAATCCAAAGAGGATCGAATGCGTCTTTGACCTTCAGAAGCCATTCGTGATAGTTCGGACCATACATAGGTCCTGTCAGATAAAGCGGTTGATGAGGCCCCAAAAGGGATGTGTAGAAGCGATTTTTTATATTCATCTTGGCTGTCTCAAGATAGAAGTGGTCCACTCCTGTTGTATCTTCCCGTTGATCCCAGTAGATCAGGAACTCGGAATAACCCTGGTGCCCGAGTTCAAAGCTCTGGAACCAGCCAGGGTCACCATTATCTGGCATGAGAGGCGGTGTGTATTTCCTCTTGAGCTCTGCATATGATTCTCCGTGAACTGTAGCCTGAGAAAGCGATTCTATGATGTAGTCGACAGATACATAGGAGCCACACATGAGCCACATGCCGGCAGAGTCTGCATTCTTGATCCATGATTCATCCGATGGTTTGGTAGGCCGAGCAATGCCGCCCAGCTCAGTCATGATATCTGTTAAAACATTCTCATCGTACTGCATCTGCTCTTCCGAAGTGTACCCAATAAGGAGGACACGGACGATAAAAAAGTTTTTTATTGATTCTTCCGTCTCCTTACCCCATATTTCCCAGAATTCCTCCTTGCACTCGGCCTTTGCTATGGCTCGCCAGAAGAGTGGAACCTTTGTCACTGCACCTGCTATTTCTGCCTTAGCTATTTCAAACATAGCCTTTACCTGTGCTGCTTTGCTGGGCATTTGAAAATTAACCCACTTTACCCTTTTCTCGGGC
>MVQO01000089.1 GCA_002067585.1 Syntrophorhabdus sp. PtaB.Bin027 | reverse complement strand
ATGGAATTAACAGGGAATCAGTAAAAGAGGTGAAATGAAAAGCTAAAAATTTGAGCCAGGTTCGAATCACATACTGGGAATAAACCTTTTTCGTTTTTTCACTAAATTTGAATTATACTTCTATTCTTGAAAAAAGATATGCCCCGCCAAGCAGGACAAACACCGCTATACAGCCAAGAACAACAAAGTCAGTGGCAAGGCCGAAATGGACCATACTGATTAGGGTTCCGCGAAGTCCATCAACACCGTAAGCGAGGGGATTTATCATCGATAGAACAACCACAGCTTTTGGCAAATTTTCAAGGGGGAACAAGGCGCCTGAAAGAAAGAATAGGGGCATAATCAGGAAATTGATAATGATTTGAAAGCCCTGCATATCCTCTATGAACGACGCTATAGCCGTGCCGAGAGCGGTAAAGGTTATCGCAATGAGTGCCATATAGAGAAGGGCAAGAGGAATCATGGACACGGTTGTAGGTCTGAACCCAACAATGACAGAAAGAATGAAGACAATCAAGCCTTGTACCACGGCAACAGTAGCCCCTCCTAAGGTACGGCCAAGCATAATCTGAAGGCGAGAGACAGGCGCCACCAGTGTCTCTTTAAGAAAACCAAACCTCCTGTCCCAGAGCACTTCAATCCCTGAAAACGTAGCTGTAAAAAGGATGCTCATAGTGATAATACCCGGCGCCAGAAATTGGATATAATCACCTCCACCAGCTCTCGTGTATATTGGTCCAAAACCAAACCCAAGGGCAACAAAGAAAAGGAGGGGTTGTCCAAGGGAACCAATTATCCGTGCTTTCGACCGAAAATATCGTTTCAGTTGTCTGAGCCAGAGTATGTAAATGACTTTCACCGTTGATGTCTCCTAAATATCTTCCTACGCATTCTCATTTGCTCCAGATTGTTCGGTTCTTCATCACGAATGTCCCGGCCTGTGAGGGCAATAAAAGCTGCTTCGAGAGAGCTAGTTCCTGTCTGAGCTTTCAGCTCATCAGGGGTTCCATGGACAATAATCTTCCCATGGTCGATAATAGCAATGCGGTGAGCAACCCGTTCCGCCTCCTCCATGTAATGCGTAGTAAGAAAGATCGTTGTTCCTTCTGACTGGTTGAGACCTTTAATGTAATTCCAGATGAGACTCCGTGTTTGAGGATCAAGCCCTAATGTGGGCTCATCAAGAAAGAGGATTTTTGGATGATGTAGGAGGCCGCGAGCAATTTCAAGCCTTCTTTTCATACCACCTGAAAATTTTTTAACCTGTTCTTTTCTTCTCTCCCACAGCTCCACAATCTTCAGCAGTTCCTCACTTCTTTTGCCTCTAATATTTCTTGATATGCCGTAAAGAATGCCGTGGTAATCCATGTTTTCCCACGCTGTCAGATCTTCATCAAGGCTTGGGTCTTGAAAAACGATGCCAAAACTCTGACGGACGCGGTGGGGTGATGTAACGGGATCATACCCGTTTAGAGATATGCTGCCGCTCGTAGGACGGAGCAACGTTGTAAGCATATTGATGGTTGTTGATTTGCCAGCTCCATTCGGTCCAAGAAAAGCGAATATTTCCCCTGCTGCTACGGAAAACGAGATATGGTTTACAGCAGTAAATCCGTTGAAGGTCTTGGTCAAATCAGAAACGTGTATAATGTTTTTGTCCGCCATGGTCAATCAGGAACGAAATAGTTATAGCAATTAGCTCTCGTGTGTTCAATGCAAATCAATGAATGAGGTTTTACTTTTGCTGAAAAGGTCCAAATACACATCATTTTTGGTACTAACAACATATAGGTCTTTAAAGGTAAAAAAATTGGGAGGAGGCTGTATGGCAGGAAGTGTGTGCATTGTGAACGCAGGGCCTGTAGTTGTGAACAAAAATCAGAAGAGGATGCAGCATGGCGGGCGGCCAGGCAGCAACAAAGAGCGTTGAAGATGTCTGCATTAGTGATCTGATGAAACAAGACCTGACATAGAGAGAATTGCAGATAATTTGCAGGCTGAGACCTAATGTTTCAATCAATTGTCACCCAAAATAATGATCACGATGATCGGAGAACTGTAGTTTATGAGTCAGGTTTTACCGTGAAAACAAGGGGCCTGTTACCTGAATCTGTATGATCTCTGATTGTCCGGACAAATCTGAAAACATAGATGATCCAGATTAATGATCAAGCCATAATACACACAATGCAGGATGAAACGTTGATCTTCATAGATTGTTTTTCCAATAACCGATAACTAATTTTTAAATGGTGTCTTCTAAGGAAATTGGGGCACAGCAGTTAGAGAAGCTGTCTCAGAAAGTCCGAGGGCAACATTCATGTTCTGGATAGCTTGACCTGAAGCCCCTTTGACAAGATTGTCGATTGCAGAAATAATTACGATACGACCATCATCAAAACTTTTGAGACCGATGTCAATATAATTGGAAAACCTTACAAACCGGGTATCGGGATACACCCCTTCATCCATGACGCGCACGAATGGTTCGCCATCATATGTCTTTCTGTAAAGAGCAAGAAGATCCTTTGTCTTAAGGGGTTGACTCAGTCTGCTGTACATCGTGGTCAGAATGCCCCGATTCATAGGAAGAAGATGGGGTACGAACATGACTCTTAGTTTGGAAAACTTGGAAACCTCTTTCTGGATTTCAGGTTCATGACGATGAACCCCGACCCCGTATGGCCTGAAACCCTCCGAGACTTCACAGAACATGCTTCCCAGTTTAGTTTCTCGCCCTGCTCCGCTGACACCGGACTTTGAATCGATGAATATATCCCCAGCTAGATAGCCAGCCTTAAGAAGCGGGTATAACCCTAAAATCGCAGAGGTAGGATAACACCCTGGGTTGCCGATGAGTGTTGCACCTTTGATTCTGTGACGATAAATCTCTGGAAGGCCAAAAATTGATTGAGGAATGAGTTCTTTGGCAGTATGGGGGATATATACTTGTTCATAGGTATCCACATCTTCGAAGCGAAAATCAGCACTAAGATCGATGATAAGCGCTTTACCATCATAAAGCTTTTTTGCTGCCTCCATAGACGTGCCATGGGGCAGACAGAGAAAGTATACATCGCATTTGCCAGCATGGTCGTCATCTGTAGGCACAAGAATTGTTTCAAATCTCCCCTTAAGTAGAGGAAAGATGTCAGATATTTTTTTACCCTTATACGTGTTGGATGTTATGAGACTGACCGTTACATCCGGATGAGAAACGAGAGCTGAAATAAGGGCCAGGCCGGTGTAACCGGTGGCCCCTATAATACCTGCCTTCAGCATCTTATCTCTTGGAAAACTGGAAGCTTGCACGTGCTCCTTTTTTGCCGTATTTTTTTCTTTCTTTCGCACGTGGATCTCTTGTGATGAGTCCCTGCTTCTTTAGGGTTGTTCTAAAATTTATGTTGTATTCAAGGAGAGCCTTTGCGATTCCGTGGCCCAAAGCCCATGCTTGCGCAGGAACCCCTCCACCGTAAATATTGGCAATCACATCAAATTTTCCAAGGTTGCCGGTAAGCAGGAAGGGTTTATTAACCATAAGCTTCAGTTCTTCAAGGGGGAAATAGTCATCAATGGCCCTACCGTTAATTACGAAGTTGCCGGCGCCTAATTTAATCCAGACCCTTGCCACGGCTGTCTTTCTCTTTCCAGTTGCATAGTACCGCTTTTCAGGCACCTCTTACCTCCTTATAAACAAATTCTTTTGGCATCTGAGCTTTATGAGGATGTTCTGCACCCTTGTATATCTTCAGTTTCTTGATTATTTTCCTACCGAGTGCATTTTTTGGAAGCATGCCTCTGACTGCAAGTCTAATAACTTCTTCCGGCTTCTTTTCCAGCATGGTTTTCATATTTACAGCCTTAAAACCCCCATGGTAGCCAGAATGCCTTGCATAGGTCTTTAAGTCTATCTTTCGTCCTGTAAGTCTGATTTTTTCAGCGTTGATAACAACCACAAAATCCCCAACATCTGTATGGGGGGTAAATGTTGGTTTGGTTTTACCTCTCAACATCATTGCTATTTGAGCTGCGAGCCTGCCAAGGGTTGCCCCCTCAGCGCTAATGAGGTACCAATCTTTTACTATTTCATCTGTTTTTGGAAAGTAGGTTTTCATCACATTGTCCTTAAAAAATTTGTTTAACTTAATATATTTAGAGGGTTCAAGTCAAGGAAAAGTTTATAACGGGACCGGCAACAGGAGGTGGGTAATGGGTTACAAGGATAAATATTGTATGATATCAGTTAACCGCAATTGAAAAGTATTGGGTTAGCTATAGAAGCTTTTTTGATTGCTTACTTATTGTGACTTTCTGGCTTGCTTATCCACAGGCAGGAACGGTAGCAGCCAGATCTTCCGGTAATCCGTCGTTCATTATGTATTGCCCGATTTTATTGCTTTTTTTACACTACCCGTGATATTATTCACAAGCGATCATGGGAAACGCAGTTCCCAGAGATCAAGATATAAAAAGGGTGAAAGGTGCCAGCGACATGAAAAGATACAAAATACTTATTACTGATAACATTTCTGAAGAAGGAATTGAAATACTCAACAGAGAAGGGGACATAGATGTTGACATTAAGTATGGTATTAAAAGTGATGAGCTGAAAAAGGTTATTGGTGAATACGATGCATTGATTACAAGAAGTGGAACTAGCATTACTGCAGGCATCCTCGAAAAACCCGGGAGATTGAGAATTATAGGTCGTGCCGGTGTTGGTATTGAAAATATCAATGTTGAAGCGGCAAGCAAGAAAGGAATCATTGTAATGAACGCGCCAACCGGCAATACACTGGCGGCAACAGAGCTTACAATGGGCATCATGTTGGCTGCGGCGAGAAAAATTCCTCTTGCGAATAACTCACTCAAGGAAGGCAAGTGGGACAGAAAAAGGTTCATGGGGATCCAGCTTTATAACAAGATTCTTGGCATTGTAGGGCTTGGCCGTATAGGAAGCGCAGTAGCTATTCGTGCCAAGAGTTTTGGTATGAAGGTGATTGCCTATGATCCATATATTAAAAAGAGCAAGGCAGATTCTCTTGGCGTTATCCTATATGACAAGCTTGAAGATCTCCTGAAGATAGTTGACGTCATTACTTTTCATACGCCTCTTACACCGGCTACACGCAACATGATAAAGGCCGAGGAAATTGCCATGATGAAGCACAATGTCATTTTTGTGAACTGTGCGCG
>MVQO01000088.1 GCA_002067585.1 Syntrophorhabdus sp. PtaB.Bin027 | reverse complement strand
GAGGCAACAGTACCATACAGTGCAAGAAGCATTGCAATGAAGCTGATAATGATTTTTCTCATGTCATCATCCTCCTTGATTATTGCAGAGATGTGCTGTGCATACCCATCATATACACCCTCTGTGACCCTGGATAGCATAGCTTCTTCCAGGAGTCAGCTTTATGATGAAAACAGCAGGTATGTTTGATTAAATAGTATAGCGCCTTTTTTACCTTTGGCAACAGAATTTAACTGTGGTTGGGGATGTGCTGGTTTAATCAAAGTCAAGGTTGATAATTTCCCGTGCATAGCTATATCAGGTAAACCCTTCACTACCCCCAAGAATCAGAGCTGTACTCACCATTCCTATTCCTTTGAAACCCACAAGGAGACATGATTCCGGGATGTCTGTCATATAAGGTGGTCATATGGCGTTCTACCTTGCTCTTTCTTGTCTGAAGCTCCACAATTCTTTCTACTGTGTGGGCATTTCCCGTTCATTCGTCCGATAGGCAAAAGGCATTTCCAACGTTTCTTTGCCAAGCGTTGATACTTTGCCCAGTGTAGTAACCCCTGTTTAGACCGGACACTCATACAACCAAAATAAGTTGTAGTAATAACCCTGGAGTTATTCCTATAATCAAGGAAAGGTGGCCTATGAGCCCGGTAGAAGTCATGACGTCAGTTAAGAGAAGAAGGCGATGGAGCGCAGCACAGAAAAGGGCGATGGTTGAAGAGGCAGTTGTTCCCCTCCCGGAGGTCAGGGAACTGAAAACCAAGGTCTGTGAGCCAGAGCGTATCCTGAGTAAGAAGACCATGGAAGTTGAAATCTTAAAGGATGCCATCGAGATTGCCCGTGAAGAAAAACTGATCGTGCGGATGCCCATACCCCCACACCTGCATGTATCGCCGATACGAAAAGCCTGCAGGATCCCGGAGGAGACCCACCCATCCTGATGATGGAATAGAGTGTGCCCTTATCGGGATAATTGCCGGCGACCGCCCTACCTGCGGATACCGGAGAGTCACTGCCCTTCTCAACAGGATGCCTGGTGAACAAGGACAACCCAGGGTGAACCATAAGCGTATCTATGGGATCATGAAGATGAATCATCTCTTACTCCAGAAGACATACGGGAAGACCCATAGGATCCCACGAAGGGACAAACATCACTCTTAAACAGCAACATGCACTGGTGCTCCCATGTCTTCGAGATTGCCTGCGAGAACAGGGAACGGATCAGGGTTGTCTTTGCCATGGACTGCTGTGACCGTGAGGTTGTAAGCTCCGTTGCCACCACCGGAGGAATTACCTCCGAGATCATCAAGGACCTGACGACGGAAGCTATCGAATATCACTTTAGCCTCATTACCGCATTACCTCACAGGATCGAGTGGCTTTCGGATAATGGCTCTGCCTATACGTCCCGTGCAACCTGTGAGTTTGCCATTCCCGTCGGGATTACCCTGTGCACCACACACCATATCACAGTCCTGAATCAAATGGCATGGCAGAGTCCTTTGTGAAGACCTTCAAGAGGGATTATGTATCTACCCATATCTTACCCGATGCACGAACCGTAATGGGATTGCTTTCATCCTGGTTCGAGGACTATAATGAATATCATCCCCATAAGGGATTGAAGATGGAGTCACCGAGGGAGTATAAAAGACAGGCATTACGTTAGAAGGGTGTCCGGCTTTATAGGGGCAACTCCACTCCGACATGTGCCAAGCGGTCGGGCCGCTCGTGGGCAGCCACCTCACGTGGACACCATCGGAATTACTTGGCAATGCCGACACCCACTGCTGACTGACTGTTTCATAATCATATGGCAACCCATCAAGACATACACAATTCTCTCGGGTAATTAAGTGTCTGCTTTCTTCGATGTCCGCGAGCACGCTGCGGAGAGATATAACGGCCAGCTTAGGATCACTTTTAGATTTTTCTATAAGTCTCCTTATGGCCGTAGCTTGGGTCACGACAAACCCAGCATCAAATAGATTAATTACAGACCCATTGAAGGCTACGCTCTCGCTGGGTTCAGTGAATGCTATTCGCCTTAATTCATTCACTGCGCAGAATAAGGCATAATCCCAAACAAGGGAGTAAATTTGATGAAATATTGAATACGGATCGTCACCGTTCAGCCACTCCAGCCATCTGAGACGTTTCTCACGGTATATTTTGACGCTTGCCTTATCCACTATGTCGCATTCTACAATAGGGTACGTGCAGTCAAATCTCCTAGTCATTGCCCTCTCAAAACGTGCTACTTACCGATGGTCGAATTCAGAGGCAAACCTCTCCAGCGAGTGACCCAAAAATATTAAAACCCTTCCACCGCCATATACTCATCAAATACCCTAACGATTTAATAGAGTTTCTCAATAGAGAAAAAAAGTACGTTTAAAATCTTCTGTACAAACTCTGCGAACCTCTTATATATAATAGGTTGGTCTTCCAAGCGATGAGCGCCAAAATTTCTAAACCCATAGGTGATTGCAAGGTCTCCTTCAATCAGTAATAGCGGTGATCCATCGAGAAACGTATATTTTGAATCGATTATTTTTTGTAACGTACCTGGGAAATCCTTTTTGAAACCCTCATGATTGAGTTGTTCCTTGACCTTATTGATATTAAGGCTCAACCCAGCTTGATTGCATAGGAATATTATATGATCCGAAAATTGTCTTTTTTTAGGATTTTTCAGAGCAATGACATTTTCAATTATTAAACAGAGGCTAAGTAAAGTCTTTGTTTGCGACAAGGACCCAAACGTATTGTGCGTCAAGTTCTGATGTATATCTGTTGATAGCACTCTCAGATGGAATGCCTCGTAAACAAATGAAAAAACCTCTTCTTGTAATGTCTTATTCTTTAAAAACTTTGCTCGAAAATCAGAGAACGAGAGAACCATCCCTCTTTCTGACCTGTATTCTATAAGTTTTTCGTCAACAAATTGCGCTACCTGCATCACTTTGTCCCTGAAGTATTGACTCTTCTTTTTATGATTTAACGTGACGAAAGCATGTGCCGGTGTTGGAGGATCTGGCACACCATAGCTATTCTTATCTTCCTCCAGCGCTTGATGCATCAATAGAAAACCCTTCTCCAAGGCACCCGCCTGTATACACGTAACAGCCCAGAAGTAATAGCCTGTGCCTTTATGAACTCTTTGGCCAGGATGGTTTTGCTCCCATTCATAAATAATATGAAAGGTATTTTCCCAAATTAAATTAGCCAGAAAATATTTTCCTTCAGCTTGAGCGGGGTTCCAAAGGGTACCTGCTATAGTCTCAAGAATTTTATCTTGCTCCTTAATATTACCAATGCTGTTGTCTAGTCTTTTTGTTACCATAGATTCAACTTTGCCATGAAGGTCACGGTCGGTGTCTATCTCTGAATAATCCATAAACGTTTCTGGACATTGTGTTATCGTCGTTGGTATCAGGCCTTCCATTGTGCTCTGGATGATTCCGAAAGAAGTCGTGGTGGTGGTTTTAGTTTCCTCAGAATTCATGACACACCCATCATTAACGTTCACCCCTCATAAATCCTTTGGCCATATCCTCTGCAAATCGGTCAAAAAGGAAGGGTTGATCCTAAAAGCCGCAAATGCCTGAAAGACAACGATACCTGCTTTTCTTGATTCCTCTGAGATGACTAAGCCGCCATGCACCTGTTTTCCTGAGTTTTGTAAACAAGCGCCACATAAAAGATCATCTGGGGTATGTTTTTCTGGCAGAAAATAAAATGTTCGGGCCCTGTTATGTTCCCTAGGATTATACGTCTCAGCGTGTTCCCTGCATCTGCAACGCCCAATCAAAGAATCCAATTTTCCCATATTCCACCTCCATTGGCGAATGAGAGTCCTACTTGGTTCCAACATATTGCTTTAATGTCGGATATGGCCAGATACGTTTGGCTACTTCGAAAAGTTCCTGGGCGCGTTTCTTAATTGCGTCAGCATTCCAGATATCCTTATCTGGATCTTGAAAATATCTATTTAGTGCAAGAGCAGATTGCTTGCATATTTCAGGCTTCTTGATCGAGAAGGCAGCATTGCTTACAGAAGAGTTCAGGGCTTGTGTCAGAAGCGTTAGGTTCCCAATTGTATGTACCAGTGCATCTCTCTCATCTGCCTCCTGGTGCGGTTGACCATTCAACAACCTATCCCTATCCCACCAGGGCTTCGCCAAGCTTCCATCAGATAAGGGCCAATTTGTGTACCAGTCTTGCGGCATAACATGCTCGATTGTTAATACCGAGTGAATTTCGACCTCTTCGCTCTTGGCTGACCGCAGGCCATCTTCCAAAGCACGCAATATCACATTTACTCGGGAAATTGGTTTTACCTCATTATATACTTTGCGGGTCATCCAAGATTCAGCAAACTGTCTGTCGTCAGGCCATAAGCTTGCTTCTCCTTTTAGGTTTATAAGGCTTTGCTGCAAAGCTGTCCTGGACAATCCCGAGTTGACAAGATCGCGGATTACCTGAAGGAATATCTTGTTGTAGTTCTTTGTAGTCATGCCACAAATCAACCTTCTGAACAGATAAGATTCCAAGTCCTTGAACATCCCAGCCACGTCTGTTGCAGGCTTGTCCTCGTGAGTCGATATGTATAAAAGAAGCGGATTAATTGTCCCCACGTCTATCTGTCCTATGCGCCAGAAGAACACACTGTCTTCTTTGCCTCCTGGTGTCGCTTCAAGGATATGTCTAAATGCTTCTGAATTCTTTGACAACGTCACAAGTTCGCTTTCCACGGAATCAAATGGGCTGATCTCGTTTATCCAGTCCTTGTATTCATGAAAGAGACGGCTGACATTGACCTCATCGCCTTTTTGGCTCTCCAAAAAATATTGCAGAAATATATCGATACGGGGGCGCTTCAATCGCCCTATACGGTGTTCTTTTTTCCAGAAGTGTTGGTCAAAGGGTAGCCAGTATTTCTTATATAATAAATCCCGGTCTCCATCTTCTCTGCTTGCACGCCAGAAGATGTAGTTACGAAGCAAATCTGATGGCAGAAGAGGTTCGCCCCGGGCATTCAATGTTTCAAAAATTACCTGTGGATCATCATCACCCTCAAGCTCGATTGTTACCACCTCAAGGTCATCACGTAAGCATTGAAAGATGATCTCAATCCTCTTGTGCTGCTCTTCCGATTCAGATGCTTCAACAAATTCAACTAATTCCTGGTGAAAATACCGATATGCTTGCAAGAGATTTGAGGTAGCCAAAATACCTTGGCTTGGAAGTCTTTCAAAGGACTGTGCGTTCATAAGGACTGTGTACGCTTCTTGATCCACTTGTGTGGGCCACACCTTGAACCGCTCTTCATCGGGATTTTCCATTATGCCCGAATTAAAAAGATATCGGTCAAGTTCATCGCTATATATCTTACTTCCCTTCTTCAAGGCTAAATCTCGTAACACTGCCATGATAATCTGAAATGTTGTGAGTCTTTGCTGCCCGTCTATGATTAAGTGCGAGGGCACTTGATTACCAAAGGTACGCATTTGGTCAATTACTAGAGCACCCATGAAGTGAGGAGCTTTTGATTGCCCGTCGGTAAGCCGTTTTTCTGCCATGCGGTCTATGTCCTCCCATAGTGGCTCCCACTGACGAGTCTGAGTCCATACATATTGCCGCTGAAACAACGGCACTAGATACCGGCGTTTACCATCGAAGAGATGAACAATGCTTCGAGCTTGGGCCTTCATTCTATTCTTGCCTCCGCGCTGTTATATTTTACGGTGCTGTCATTTATCTTTCATTCATGAACTGACTCAGACAGTTATTCTATGTTTGATGTCTACCAGGCCTCCGACAGTTTCTCCACCACATCTTTCCGCGATAGTACTCTCGAACAGAGTTCCCATCGGTTCTTGTCGGGGTCTATGGTTTCCTCGTAGCGCATCTCAAAAGCATTCCGGGCGTTCTGGCGGAGATGGATATATTTGTCCATCATGTCCTCAAGATCTTCGATGTTATCTATCCATTCATCTTCAATGGTATCAGGCAATCCGCCAAAAATGTCGTACCGGTCCTTCATCCTCCTTGAAAGGACCTGATAGATTTTCTCGTCCTGGGTTTCATGATAGACTAGATTGAGCATATCGACCGTATGCCGGGCCTGCCCAAACCGTTTGATGCGTCCAAGACGCTGCTCAAGACGGGACGGGTTCCACGGCAGGTCCACATTGATAAGGGTCCCGAGTGTCTGAAGGTTCAATCCCTCGCACGCAGCATCGGTTGCAACGACGAGTCGTATCTCCCTTTTTCGCACTGCGGTCTTGATGGCTTCACGCTCTACAGATGCGAACTCTTCCCCACGAAACAGTCCGCTTTTCCCTGCCCCGGCATACACGGCGACAGTTTCGCCCTGCATGGTCTTTGCCAATTCCGATCCAATCCAATAGGCAGTATCATAATACTGACTAAATACAATGCATCCGTGTTCAAGCCATGTTTTGCCTTCGGTGCGATGGTTCGTAAGGAAATACCGAACAGCGGCAAGCTTGGGGTCACGAGCCTCAGGTCGGGAAAGCTCATCGACGATGGCATGAAGATGTTTGGCCTCATCCGGTTCCAGGCCAGCCAGCGTAGCTTCCATAAGGCTTGCTTGCTCCTCATCGTCTGGGATTTCACGGTGCAACATCTTTTCTGCTGTAGCACGACCCGAAGCAAAACTCGAACAGATGCGCTGAAGAAGCATGGTCTTCATAAATCCGGCAGCTTTATTACGTTTCTTCAACGCGTTCGTAAATGCCTCTGCAGCTCGGTACGCAAGGTCGAAAGGATGATTGGTCAATAAACCCATTCCGCTGAAACCGACACCCGGATAGGCAGTCCCTGATGCTTCCGGATCTGGATGGATGTCAACACCAACCCGCTCCAACAAACCAGCCTCTTCGAGCGTCTGTCTGCGCCGATGTACAGTATGCCGGACAATGGGATTGTTTTTCTGGAAAAACCCAGGGGCAAGAGTTTGGCCGATTTCCTGTTGTTCAAGGAACCCTAACGAGCCAAACCCGCGATCAGTGTAAAAAGATTGTTCCGGCATACCAATTCGCAGGCGAAGCGTCGCAAAAAAGGTGTCCTCGCTCGCCGGCGGTAGTGGATTACGAAGCCACTCCCAGGCATCGCGCTCATCGGTTGGGGCTCCCTCGCCCTTTACCAGGGGAAGTGCCTTTTCGAACTCAGCCCACTGGCTGTAAAGATCACGCCCGAACACAAAATCGACACCTGCATTGAGGATACTCATGAGATCCCATAATTCACGGACTTCTGTCTGGATAGGTGTTGCAGTTCCAAGGAGTAAATTCCTGGTTCTGAGGCCGACGTTTAGCATGAAGTCCAGCAGGTTGTTTGCCTCACCTTTCTTTTCACCAAGACCTCCTCGCCTTCGGGCTTTATGAGCCTCGTCAAGAACAACTGTTCCGTACTTCCTTTCCAACAGGTACTGACGCTCTTCAGACTCATGGACTATGAGGCCGGTGGATACAATGGCGATCTGGAAAGGGCAACGCGCAATATCCTCGGGTCCACGTGTCTTGATTACATGGCCGTGGGGATCCAGCCAGATCTTTTTTGCCGAGGACCAGACGGCACTCGGGATGCCCAGCCTGTCCTTGAGCTCCACCTGCCATTGCAATGTGAGCGTGGAAGGACAGAGGATGAGAACAACACCATCATTGAGGAGAGCCGATAACATGGCACTGGCCGCCATAGAAAGAGTCTTCCCTACACCCACTTCGTCAGCCAGCAGAAGGCGTGCTTTGCCATACGTTTCCCTGTGCTTCAAAAACAAGGTCACAAAGGATCGCTGCCATGGCTGGAGTTGCTCACCGCCCCGATAGATTGGGCTTTCAGCAAGAACCGCACCAGGCAGTTCCTCAGTCTTTGTCTCTCCAAAGCGAATCTCTACACGGTCTGCGACACGCTTTATCTCTTCAATGATGGCATCAGGAAGCGGGTAGCCTTTCTTCCAGAGTGCCTCAAATTCTTCTTCGACCCATGTTACTCCTTCTGCGGAGGTATCCTCCCACAATATCTCGTAGTTTTGAGCAAAGGCGCTTTTTGTCTCATTGATGGACCCTAGAAAACATGTTTTTGTGCCATCAGATGCCTCGATGACACCTGCCTTTCCATGAATGAAGACCTGTTCTTTGGGTACAACACGAACCTCAACGCGTCCACTACTGAGCAGGTCATAGAGTTTTCGATATCGATCCCGATGCAGCAAGGACTCTACTTCAGGAGACACCTCATTCCATCGTTCTTTTAGTGCCGTTTCCCTCACATGTCGTGAAATCGCCACATCTGCCTCGGTCAGTTCACTGTTGCACACGATCTGCACCTTGGGGATGCTAGACAGCTCTTCTCCAACCAGCTCGAAGATGGAGCTCCGGAAGTAACCGGCAATCCGCCTGTATGATTTTGCGTCTTGAAGTCTCTTTTTTAGAAAGGTGTGATCGAGGCGTTGCCGGCGGGATGAAAAACGGTTGATATTGGACATAACCTTTAACCAAGCCTCTGGTTTTTGATCAGCTCGCACAAGACACGTGCTGCACTCGCTTCATCGGGCCGAAGTGTTTCAAGCTTCACAGCAAGGTAATCAGCCAGTTGTATAGCAAGATCACGTTTAGTCATATCTCCATAATAATCAGGCACATTGAGCATCAAATGAGTAAGCACCTCGGCACCATCGATATTGTTTACCAGCTCCATGATGGAGTAGAGTATGGCCCTGAGGACCGACTGATAAAACTCAGAACCTTCGGACATTTCAGTCTTGCCGAACTCGACTGCGCTTTTAAGCCGTGCCGCATTGGCCCTTTGACTGCACATGAATGGACGAAAATCGAGAACCTTGAATGCCTTTGCGAAATTTTGATAGTTGTCGAGAGTCTTAGCGCCTCTTGCTTCCATGTCGAGCATCTTGAGATAAAAACGTTCTGCCCCGCTGAGTTTTTCCCAATGGTTTTTTGAAATGCCCTGAGGTACGAGACACTGGTTCGCAGTGTCTACAGCATAGGCGATGAGATCATCTACCAGGGTAGTCTCACCCCTTACCCTCGGCCGAATCGCTTCGGCAGTCATATCCTTGCCGTCTATAATCGCATAGCGCGTGAGCACGCGGAGGGCCGCCGCGTAACCTGCCATCTGTATATCTGCGTCCTCGAAAACATTCTCATCCCGATATAGCCCCTTAGCGTCCTGGTTGAGACCCGTCAAAGACTGGACCTGCGCCTCCACTTCTTCCTGAATCTCCCACGCGAGATCGTCGCGGGTCGTTTTGAAAATGCCCTGTCGCTTGCGCAGGACAAGGAGAACCGTGCCCTTCACATAGCTACCCTCTCGCAGGGCACTATCGGTCTCAGTGACGACATACCATGCGGCTGTAACCTGTAAACCCGACGCCCAGACGATATTAGCCATATCAGCCCAGATAGCGCCCGACTGATGGGTGAACATAATGACTTGAATACCGTTATCAGACATGCATTCGGTCATACGTTTATAGGCCGCGACCATGCCTTGTCGGAAATCTTCTCCATCGCCCTTGATCGCCAATGATCGGCGGCTATCCCAGATCCAGTCTGCAAATTCTGGTGGTGGATTTTTGCGGAGCCAAGCTATAAAAAATTCCAAAATTTCGTCATAGTTGATGGCATCCCCATAGGGTGGATCCGTGATGATAATGTTGTTCTCGGTTTCCATCTGATCTGCTGGATGGCATCTAATTTTGAACGATACAGATTGCTCGAAAGGATATGATCTGAAAGAGTTCATCAGTAAATCCACACAACCGGAAAACCCTCTACAACCATAATTGAAAAGAGTGTTTAGAGCCTGATTATCGAATACCTGCTTTGTATTTCCATATCCCCGTGTTCTTGTCCCATTCCACCTACTAAGTCTACTGATATTGGTCAAAACCTGGGCAAATCCGAAAGTAAGTGTGGTGCCCATGTGCCTATTTAGCAGCCCTGCCAGTAGCAATTGCCGCGGGTTGAATAGATGATGCCAGTGGGTCCAACCACGTTCTCGGAAAAGACGGGTTGTTTCTGCGCCCGGTTCGATATGCATGTCTGGTATCCATCCCTTGGCCTGCCAATCATCAATGTGCTTTGAGATAAAGTCTTCGACAATCTTCTCGCGCTTCAGATCATCTTCAGTGGCTGCGCGAAATTCGTATTCATCAGTTCTAAAATTACTTCTGCGACGGGCCCATAAGACCGCATATAACCTCTCCTGATAAATATCATTTGGGTGAGGGCTGAAATCACCCTTGTTCCACATACGCAGCTTGTTCCCTGTGGTACCGGCAGAATCGCGAAAATCTCCGCGCAGTGTTGAAATCTTGGTACGGTATATTTGACCATCCACAGCATGTATCATATAGGGGCCCTGGCCGCGTCCGTCAGAGCGCACTGTTCCCTTGCTGGCAAGGCTCATTTCCCCAGCAGAGACCCCTGTTCGAATCTTCACTTGGTAACATTTTTGTGTATAATCAGGAATTAATTCCGCGATTACGCCATAGTCTTCGCTTAGTAACAGAGATGGGATCAGGGGTACTTTCCAACCAGTTTCAGGACATTCTACTTCCACACAATAAAGAAAACCGCGTGCTTGCCATCCTTTTCCATCACTCTCAACATCGAGCTTGTCGATCTCTTCTTGCACCAGGTTGACCAATTTTTTCTGATCCTCAGTCAATTTATCCCGGCTGTCCTTTTGTCCTCCTACAATATTGAACGCGCCCCAAGTAAGCATGCAGGCCACCGGGTTTAGATCTGAGGCATAAACATCGCAACCAAGCCGAGCAGCCTCGAAAGGAATCTGGCCCGAACCGCAGAAGGTGTCAGCTAAGCGAGGGCGATTGCCAAATCTCATTATACCAAGTTGCTCAACCAGTTCTGGGAAAGAATAGGCATTGGTACCGAGATGATCGTTTACGGTTTCCCAGATGTGGTTGTGTATTGTATCTATAACCTCCTCAGGCCTTTTCGCAGTTTGGACGCGTGCCTTGTATGTCGTTTTTGGCAGCATCTGTGCTTCAAGCCTTCTCCGGTCCAATTCTGTAAGATCTTCCCGCCACGCTACCTTGATATCATTGTATTCAGGATTTGACCAATCAACCGGGGCGCAATCGGGAAGAACATCAGGCTGATTTACAACAAAGTAATCACTGATCCTGGTCAAAGATAATGTGGCCAGTATTTCTTTAGGCTTGGGTCGGCGTGGATAGCGGATAACAAAGGACTCGTCATCCATGGCCATAAGCTTCTCAAATATCTCCAGATCACGGCTCAGGTTGTCGGTAGCAGGCAGTAGGCAGCCCAATATACAGGCTTTAGCAAGAATGAGCGGCTTACGGCCCTTCCAGTAGCTGCCCAGGGCTGTAAGTGTTTTTCCGGTCCCTGCCATTTGCTCCTTGTAGGACTCGGCAGAGAGCTTCTGAACGGGTAATAGTCTTTCGATGAGAGCGGGTGCATCTTTGAGAGAATAAGGTTTTACTGGTGTGTTCATTTAAGATCCTTTAGTAGCGGAAGATTGAAAAGGTCCTGTTCCACAGGACGGCGCTTGCGTCCAAAAGAAGGTTTTTCACCATCAGAGAAAGCATAGAAGAGCGCTTTGCGCCATCCCCGCTGCGTGTCTTCGGGAAGACCAGCCTCGGCCACAGTCATGGCGAAGAGCCACCACCGTTCCTCTGGACGAAGAGCCGCCCACTTGCTGCATATGACAGGGATCTGATCTTCGTTGGCCGTTTCTGCAGCCCATGCAAGGATACAGAGCTCTCTTCCCAGGAGGCGATCAACAAGATTGGTACCGGTGTGCCAGCGACCTGTCTGAATTCTGGCAGCCTTGAGACGTTCGTTAAACTCACGACGAGCAGTATCGGATATGGCTGACCAGACTTGTCGCTTGAGGATAATCCGCTCTTCGTATCGGGGGATACCGCCCTCCTCACCGCGGTAGCCATAGTCCTCTATTATACGGACAGGTTCAATCCTGGCTGTTGGTATCTCAACGCGAAAAATGTGGGCTCCGAATTTCTCCGGCGCACCAAAATCGATGGTCTTGATCCTTTCGCTCACTGCTCAACTTCCCCAGGCTGCAATGCAATACCGAGTTTATCTGCAAAGTCTGATAGGTCATGGCCAGAGCGGAAATGAGCCTTCCTGAATATCATGGTTATTGGCGTATCGGGGGAGAACTTCTCAAGAACCTTTGTAAGCAATGCCTCGATGAATGATGCATCGACCTCAATTTCACCAACATTTATACCGATCATCTGAGCTCCCTGTCCTACAGTAAGAGCAATACCTTCGAAGGTTGCTGATTTATCGGCTGCCTGCTTCAGTCCCTCGAATGTCCTGGCGCGAGAGTCAAGCTTACGACCTGTTCGGGAGATCAAGCTGGCAGGCTTGACAGGATCAACCTGAAATCCTTTCTTGCCCTGGGCAGGGAAACGAAACTCTGCTTTCGTTTCGAGGCCGTCTGCCTCCGCGAAGACCCTTATTAATGTATCTCCGTCACCTATATCGATTGCTTTTTCATAGGCCATGCCCTCTCGGGGTTCACTACCGTCAAGAGTGTACCTGATGGTTCCTTTCGGAGCCACAAAGAGTTCCACCTTCCGTTTCCCTGCTGGCTCAGTAAGTTTGTTGCGGAGCACGAGTTTATTAGTCCAGGTGACGGGATCACCTGTTTCGTACTGACCGGACGGATCGACAACCAGGAAGTTCACCCGTAAAGCACTTGTGGAGTATATTTGCTCCTGTAACTGAGGGCTCGATTCCGAGACAATTCCATCCTCCGCATAATGGATACGCGGTGCAGGGCCAGCGTTCTGCGGGTTGACGTGAAGACGAACCTTGCCCTCATCGTCCGGTTCTGAGTCAGCTGTGACCTGTAGCGAGGTTCGTTTCTTCTTTGGTTTTTTTGTCACATAGCCGCTGCCGAGATCTTCCCAGATACCACGATTACATGCTATGGATTTAAGGTTGTCAAGGCCCTTCGGGGGCAGCCAGTACATTCCCGCTTGTTCAGCATAGCGGTCTGCTACATCCACCCAGCGGGCTTCATCCTGATTTTCCGGCCAGAGGAGATCCTGCGCCTTGTCACGAATAGCATCAAATTCTTTCTCCACGTCGAGGTATAACTTGATGGGGTTTAAGATTAAAGTTTTCTCTATCTGCTCTTCGCCTTTGAAGTCCTTTTTGGTATCCCGGCTCATATCGAGTGGCTTGCTCGCGAGCTGTGGTGTTTTTCCTGCACGGTGTATCGGGAAAAGAACCTTATCGAAAAGGCTGAGAATGGTGGAAGTGAAGTCGTGTTCGTAGGTTTCCTGCTTCTTTTCAAGGTCTTCACGCTGGGGATGGCCCTGTGGTATTCGTCCATCAGCTTTTTGGGCTGCGTAGAGCTGGCGTGCGGCCTTTTCTACGCTTCCCATGGCAGTCTTATCGCCGGTCAAAACACAAAGGTTGTTCTTCTGGCTCAATCCTTCAAAAAATTTTTGAACCTCTTCCGGTGGAATCTTTGAATCTGGGCTGACAATAAGAAGAACGCGGCCCTTTCGGACCCGATCTGCGACATCTTCGAGTTTTGGTAGAGGCAGAACGTCTTCATATACACTTTTGCGAAATGATTTGAACATTTCCTTCAACCGATGCCTGATCAGCTCATCTACCTGTGGCTCTGGTGCATCTTTGGCGAGGCTTTGGAGAAGCTTGGTGAGGTTTTCTTGTCGATCGAAGTAGTAACGCCCCTCGGGGGTATGGTGCAAGTACCAGGCTGATTTTTCCAGTTCCTCAAAAGCAGTGAGAAACTCTGAAGGCTCTCGTAATGGGGTGACGCAGCATTCTACCATCTCCTCCCGGGTAAGGCCCTTTACAGCATTTACCGCCGTGGAGAGACTGGCAGTCAGAAGAAGAGATCCAACTTGCGTAGCCGCCTCCTTACCACTTTGCACATCAATGATCTGAGCATGGGCAGACCCCTGGGCATCCCAGAGATCCTTGGCTATGACGTCTCGCATTCCGGATATCTCAGTCAGTTTATCGCGGACATCCGGTATTGAGAGGTCAAAGTGCTGGGGGCCAATCAGGAAAACATCATTGGCCTGGCGATCCCACACCGACCGAAGGAGCCTTGACACTATTTCGATAAGACCACGGGTCTGTTTGAACTGTTCATTTTCTTTGAAAAGAGCAATAACGTTTTTTAGGCGCGGGTGAAAAGGATAAGTTGCAATAATTTCATCAGCTATTGCTTCAGCTCCGCGGCTGATAGTCTTCGACTTAGCAGCCTCCTCAAGTTTTCTCCCGAAGGTGTCAGCTATGTCCTCCATCTCTGCCTTGTCAGGGAGCGATTTAAAAAGCCGCTTGCGAAGAATGTCGTAAATCTCGTTGGCAGCAAGATCTACCGGAGTAATGTTACGCTCCTGGCGGCCAAGCTCTGCCCGGGCGTCTTCGAGAGCCCTATTAATAAGCCGCATACCAGTATCATACGTGGCAGCAAGGTCTGATACAACCACACAGACATTACTTTTCTTACCGGCTGCCGTAAGCATGTTTGCAAAAGCGCGGGTGGCGATATCAGCCACAGTCCCGCCCCCTACCTTCTGTGTATCAAGGTAGTGGAAGTATGGCGGCATTTCATCGAGCAAGATAAGCACAGGCTTGTCGCCTTCAAACAAAGATAGCCAATCTTTTTCATCCGGTGCCTTTGGCCCTGCCGTCCAGAAAGATTTGAATTGCTCTCCTTTCCCAAGCTGGTTGGCTATTTCACCTCAGAAGAAGTGATCAGGATTGTTACGACCGTTAAAAGCAGCGATGTTTGCGCTTTTAAAAGCAGATGCGTGGAGGGTACCACTACAGTATTTCTTGCGTAACTCTGGATGTTTTGCGAGAAGACCGAAACCAACGAGCAAGTGAGTCTTACCTCCACCCATTGCCTGTTTGAGGTGGAAGACTGCTTGACTCGAAACACCTGCTAGACGTGCAATGCCCTCGCTGATGAGGTCCTGCATTCCTTGAGTAATAGCCGTTCTTTCGAAAAAAGCTGTTCCATCGCCCTCTGTATGAATCAATTCGTCAAGTTGTTCGATCTGGTCACTGAGTTTAATGGACAGAGCGTTTGGCTGAAGCACACAAGCATCACGCACAGTTTTCATTACCTTCTCCTTACTAGGCAAACGTTATTAAACAGTCGATTCAACGCCTTAAATCCACGCTAGGGCTATTTCGATCAATAAAAAACACAGTCCATGGTACGAACAATCTTCCCTCGTTGTTTACCTTAACTTGTATGCAAAAATCCTACCGCTTCGGGAGCATTAATGCAATAATAAATGCACATTACCCACATAGCTGGCAGTTTTTCTCCACCCATCTATCCATTATGCGGTTATTCACTTTTCTCTAAAAAGAAGGTACGCGATGTATTGATGGCGGCCACAGGGCTGCCTATTGAGCTTATTTGTGAGTTCTACCTAAATAAACTTCTTTGCCCGTCTTCGTATTGTAATATACATCAAGACCATTCTCGTGTCTCAGGTATACCAGATCATTTTGAATGTCTTCGGTTGGTATGAAACCAGAGTTGGCACTCAGGGAGGTCTCAAAATTCCAGCCAAGTGGGTGGGCGATCGTCATAATCTGGCTGCCGGTACGACGGCATGCTGCGACGAGCGGGCCGTCATCACCCAGATTTACATGGCCGAATTCAAGCCAACTGCATCGAGATGTAGGTCCACGAAGCTGATCAACCACCGCTATGTCAACCGATTCAGCATCGCGTAAAAATTCCAAACCACCGCCTTGCAGCTCCTTGACAAATGCTTCAACGTCCTGGGGTGTCATAAACCCAACCCTGACAATCTCACCATCAGCACAGAGCGTTTGATTTGGAACAATCTGCTCGAAAGCATCCAACCCGCCGAGGAACTTTTCAACTATAGCCTCAACAAGAATCACAACAGAAATAGCTTCAATCAGGACAGCCAAAACCTGTCCTCCTCCATGTACGCGTTAATTCCTGTCGACCACAGAATATTGAACCGGTACTTGGTTAAGTTAGCTGATCTGGAAAAATTGTTTTTCATACCTTCCTATCCAGTTCCAGCAAGTATTTCCACCCCATATCCGTTAACTCCCAGAAGCCTCGGCCTGAATCTTCAGGGGGCTTGATCAGCCCTTTGGTTTTGGCTTTTTGTCTTGCCCAATCAATATAATGTCGCCAACGTATTTGCCCACCTAACAATGTTTCCTGATACCGCGGCTGACTGAAGGTATCTTTGAATTTGCGATAAATTGCTTGTTCAACCTCTTTCTTTCGTGCTCGCCCACCATGCTCACGAAGAACTCGCACTATATGAGGCATAAGCTCATCTTGAGTGATTCTATTATATTGATTAGGCTGTTGTGGTGCATTATCCAGCCTATGATGTCGGGAAACTTTTGCCGTCTTTTCATACCCTGTCGCCTGTTGCATCGAATCTTGTAGTCGAGTGTTTTCCGCCTCTAGGCTTCTGTGTCTTGCAATCTGCGCAGTCGTAGCCAGTCCTTTGTCAACAGCCTCATCTTGCAGAAACTCCCCGTATTCCTCAAAGAGGTGTTCGTCAAGTGATTTAAGTACACCGCTTGGTGTTATCAAAGACATCGTTTTGGCGTTGATATGGTCCTCATACACAAAATATTTCCCCGATTTCTTATTCTTATATAGGGTAACAGTCTTACCGCTTATGACAATCTGAGCTTTTTTCTTTATGACAGGTTGTTGGTGTAACGCCGGTTCATCCTCGTCAGCCTCGATTGGAGTCATCCGTATCTTCAGATTGTTTTCTTCACAGGCCTGGACTTCTCGGCCATTGATGGTGTTGGATTGGGTCGATACAGCTTGCCCTTTGCCATCTTCCACAGAGATGATATGTGCTTTGTCGCTTCCATCAGCAGCTAGCAATCCGGTGATGGCAAGTAGTTTCATGAAACTGCCATAAAGAAGAAGGGCGTCGGATTTCTCCAGATACATATCATCTTGCCTGTCATGTGCAACTTTATTTCGGATACGAGCAACCATATCGAGATCAAGCGCATGCAACTCGCTGTGATTCGGATTATTTCGGTCAATCAGCACTTTCAGTATTCCGTGATCTTTGTAAAGTTTTGCAAGGGGACGAAGGGTCATTCTCTCCAGTGGCTGACCCTGCCGAATGTTTTCCTTGAAAGCTCGTTGAGAGGTTTCAGATACCTTTTTTAGGTAATCTTTGGCCAGTTCCTTTAGAACAAGCTCGATGCGCTTGCCACACAGCATGGAGCATTCCTCGTACCGATTCTCATTGATAAGCTTCTCAATCTCAGCCAATTCTTTACGATAATCGATCATCGGTTACCTCATGGGCGACGCTTCATAGAAATTAGAATGTTTAGTTTTTTGTAATATTTTCCTCGATGTTTTTCAATCTTTTTCTGCATGTAGCATAATTTGTATATTAATTTTGTGCAAGCTGTTCACTGCTAAACCCACGTGCATATATTGTATACTTTTTTGCCAATAGACTCAGGCTTCTTCTATAACGATAGTTATACATAGGGTTCCCTACAAGAATAAACGGCAGGGGGGTGATTTTCGCTTCCGGGTGGTACCCCCTCTCCAGAAAAAAGAATGCTTTTCTACCCTCAAAAAGGAACGACCAGGAGCCAGAAGAATTCATGAAAAGATTAGGCCTCCATCACACACCCAATCAACCCCGGCCCATGAACCTCGTTTGACAGAATACCCAATGATTATGGTATATTAGACCATACATGACAATCGAATATGACTATGAAGGCATCCCATCCGGATGCCTTTTTTATTCCAAGAAAAGGAGGTTTTACTTATGGGAACAACACACTGGTTCTTCGGATGTGCAACAGAGCAACAGATCAAGAAGAGGTTTCATGAATTGATGTTGATCCACCACCCGGACAGGGGAGGGAATCTCCAGATATGCCAGGAGATTGTGGGGCAATACCATGATGCATTGAAATCCTGCCTGTATACCGGATGTGAGTATAACGGGGAGAAGCAGGCATACCGTTACAACGAAGCCATGGAAAAGGAATTTGAAGAGGCCATGGACTGGGCCATGACGTTGTCATTCTGCAAGGTTGAATTGATTGGAACATGGCTCTGGGTATCGGGCAAAACCTTCCCCATCAGCAACAAGTTCCGAGAAAGAGGCTTCCACTGGGCAAGTAAAAAACACGCCTGGTGCTTCCATGTGGGGTTATGGAGAAGAAATAAGAGACACTTTGCCTTGGATGATCTCCGGGCAAAGTACGGCTATGAGGTCTTAAAGGAAGAAGAAGACCAGAAGGCAATGACCTGTTAAGGGGAAGGGGAACCTTCTCCTTTTTCTTTCATCATAAGGAGGGCGCTATGTTAGTTCAATTTAAGGAAGACAATGTTGGCATACGGAACGATGGAAATGTTGCAGATCTCCTGCAGTCCATCTTGAAAACAGAGTCACCCATTGATCGGGACAAAGAGCACTTCTGGACAATCGGGCTCAATACCAGGAATGTGGTGAAGTACGTTGATCTTACGAGCTTGGGCACCCTCAATGCTTCTTTGGTCCATCCCCGTGAGGTATTCAGGCTAGCAATCATGGAGGGCGTTGCAGGCATAGTCCGGTGCTTTAAAAAAACAAGGTTTTGAATTATTTCATCAAGACTACAGAGTTAAAAGAATATCAAAGGGAATGGTATGCTATCCTTGGACTGAAATAGCAGTTTTGACAAAGCATCTACCAATCATCTAATGCACAATAACATTTGGTAGTTCTGTCAATAAAAGATTACCTTGACTATTCACCTGTAGAGTGTAAAAATTGAAAATAATTCAACTCATTGGGTATGGCTAATTTAAATCAATGCTATGAGACCTTGGGGCTTGCATAATGGGGCTTCCCTTGAAGAAGTGAAGCAGGCGTACAAAGATTTGGTCAATGTGTGGCATCCAGACCGTTTCGCCCATAATCCACGTTTACAGAAAAAAGCGGAGGAAAAACTAAAACAGATAAACGCTGCGTATAAGGAATTAATGTCTTTTTTTGAAAAGTCGGGCAGTTCTTACTCTGGATATAGCTATAAAAGGGAGCCACCAAGAGACCCACCCCCAGAACCGTCTTCAGAACCAACTCCGAAGCAAGAAGAGTCTTATCATACACGCCCACAAGCCAACCAAAATATTAATAAATCGTCACCGATAGTCATTGTGGTAACCGGAATACTTCTTTTTCTCTTATTCCTATTCCTGGTAAATGTCAGGGCCAACCGAGACGACCGCCCACAGCCATCAGTGAGAACCCCTTCACCTCCACGAGCCACTTCTCCTTTCAGCGAGGAAAAAATAGATGTACCCAAATCTATTGTAGAACAACCGGCAAAAAGAGAAACAAATATAGTGTTGGAGCTTCCTTCCACTAAGACAACGCCCACAAAACGAGCTATTACTCCATCACAAAAGAAAGACTCCGCAAGCATAGACAATGACCATCCTTCAGTAGTGTCACCAAGCAAATCTGGGTCAACAGAGAAACCTGATTTCTCCGGATTGTCTTCTGAAGAGAGGAATTCAGCCAGCGCAGCCTGTAGCAGTGCCTACCTCCAAGGACCTGCTGCGTACAACGCGTGTTTGAACAGCCAAGTAAATCAACTTAAAAGATGAAAATAGGCGTAGCAAATCCCTCAAGAGTAAAAGGCAAAAGCAGCCATTTAAATGGTGTCCATCTGCGATGACATATTCATTAGAAGATTTGAATAAGAAGTCTGACGAAGAGTTGTTGAGAATTAAGAATGGCAAAATGCCCCATTTTATGAGTGCAAAGAGCACCACCACTCCTGCTGACCTTATGGCAGAAGCAGATGTTATTCTTCATAAACGGCAGAAGGAAGGGGAAAAAAGGATGAGCAAAATGACTTTATGGATTCTGATACTAACCATTGTCATTGCTGTTCTTACTGCCGTGCTTGTCTTTTCTGAATTTAAGAAAACATACTCCGTGGATAGTTCTCCAAAGAAAGATAGTTATCCCGAGAAGCCAAAATAATAAAACACAGCAAAGTATCGCCTTAAAGTAGTTAAGGTATCTTTTTGTACCTTAATATATGAGTGACTGCTTAATGTATAGAAAAATAGGGGGTCAGAATTAAGTCAGACCGAAACGACTTAGAAACGAGTTTTTAAGGGTACAGGCGTTGAAATCATTGGAGAAATATGGAGCGGGCAACGGGGCTCGAACCCGCGGCATCAAGCTTGGGAAGCTTGCACTCTACCAACTGAGTTATGCCCGCCCACAAATAATATTATAGGATTTATTCCTGTAAAGCAATATCCATTTTTATCTATTGCTTATAACCTCTTACCTATCGCTTGCTTTTATCAGCTCTTCCTATTATATCCGAATCTTTCCTCGAAGATTGGTGCAATAAGGTTGTCAACAGGCGCATAATCGTCACGGATTATTATGGACGAGCGTTTTGTCATGAACTCCTCCATCAAATTATCGGGTACAATGACAGACGTGGCATGCTTCTGCTGATAGCTTTTGACGTGGGCATCGAAGTCCTTTATGTCAAGCTTACCGTTTCCTGCTATTACAATGAAAGTGCTAATACGAGTATTTTCAAAATCAGGGCTTACAGACAAGAGGTAAACGTTGTTGTGGCCAAAGACTTCGCGCAAAGTTCTAATGTAAGAAGGAAGGAAGGCTCCAACCTGGAAATTGTCTATGATGTTTGACATGAGAAGGGCATCGGGTTTCATGATTGATTTGAGCTGCATGGCGAATTCTTTTGTAGTAAGGTGATAGGGGATTGAGAGATCGTTGTATGCATCTGTAAAAATAAGATCATATTTTTCTGCGCAATTCATGACAAACCAGCGGCCATCCGTGTTGTATGTTTTGATTCTTGTATTAGCAGATAAACCGAGGTGGTTGTAAACGATCTTGGTGACTTCAGGGTCAATTTCAACGACATCAATCTGAGCATTTGGATAAAAGAGCTCCATATACCTTGGAAAGGTATAGCCACCGCCTCCAATCGTGAGGCTCTTAAAATCCTCATTTTTTCTGAACTTCCACTTAAGAACATCCGAATATATCCTCTCATATTCATACTCAATGTGAAATGGGTTTTCAAGACAGACATAGGAATGTATAAGGTTGTCGAGCACCATCGCCTGTAATGGCGTTTTTTGATCCGAACTTGTTGTTGTCAGCAGCTTGATTGTGTAATAATCGCTCTCTTTATAAAGATACATGTTTTCTCTGCTTGGGATTTTGTATGCATAGGCATAGACCCCCCAGATACACAGGGCGGCAATTACAATAAATGCAGCAAGAGCTTTCTTAGTTTTGAAAAGGGCACCGCAAAAAAGAGCAAGAAGTATGAGAATTATAGCCATGGTCAGAATAATGCTCCGTGTTCCCATCCACGAGATGAAGAGAAAACCCGTGGCAAATGTTCCAATAATTGCTCCAAGGGTTGATACAGCATAAATCTTACCGATTACGTTCCCGGCGTTCTCAAGGTTTTTCAGCGTGAGACGCACCACAACAGGCGAGACCGTTCCAAGGATACAACCGGGAAGGAAGAAGATTACCGCAGTCACGAGAAATATTCTCATCATGAGTGGCATATTGAAGCGATACGCTGCAATAAGGTTGGTAAGTGGGATAATGGTAAGCGCGGAAATGCCCGATAAAAGCAACAGCCAACCCAATGTTTTTCTCACGGGAAACTTGTCGATGAGCTTGCCTCCAATATATGCCCCAATACTGATGCCGGCGAGGATTACACCTATGATGCTGGTCCAGGTGTAAATTGAAACACCCACGAAAGGGGCCAGAATTCGGCCAGCAACCATCTCAATAACGAGGGTGCAGAAACTTGCAATAAACATAACGATGTAAGCCTCCAGCAAATTCATCGAGAATAACCTCCATGATAAAATATGGTGTCGGTAATCAGCTCACAGCATAACAGACACGGACCTAAACAGTTTTTCCGGATACTCATCGCTGATAACTGCTGACCTCTGCTCAACGACATGGCAGACTATATACTTAATAGTATTGCGAATAGTTTGTCAAACTTTTTATATGGTTACCCGATCTATATTGTATTGCCCTTGAGTTGCAGCAAATAAACGATTTTTGTTATACTAACAAGAGCCATGAAGTTACTTCTTGTAGAAGATGAGGAAAAGGTCGCCCATTTCATAAGCAAGGGCCTGGAGGAAGAAGGTTATACGATAGATATTGCTTATGACGGCAGAAGAGGGCTTGAACTCCTGAAGGAGTCTACCTACGACCTTTTGTTGCTTGACCTTATGATCCCGGAAATAGACGGGCTGGATCTCCTCAAGACTATCAGGGGATGGGGCAATAATACACCTGTTCTTATTATTACTGCAAAAAGCTCAAAAGAAGATGTGGTAAAAGGGCTTGATACAGGAAGCGACGACTACCTTACCAAACCCTTTTCCTTTGATGAATTGCTCGCTCGAATCCGTGCTCTCCTGAGAAGGAGCAAAATTTCAGATTCCCATATCATAGACTATAAGAGCATTATCCTGAACCCATATACCAGGAAACTCCACATAGAAACGAAAGCAGTTGAACTGACCGAGAAAGAATTCCTTATCATGGAGTTTTTGCTCAAAAATAGTGAAAAGCCATTGACAAGGAAGGAAATTGCAGATTATGTCTGGCAAAGCCAGACAGATTCAACCAATATAGTTGACGTTTATGTAAATTTTTTACGAAAAAAGATCGAGTCTGTGACAAGCAAGAGATACATCCACACAGTGAGGGGAACCGGATACGTATTAAAGGAAGATGATGAAAAAGGTTAACCTCCCGATAAAATGGCGTCTCACTATCTGGTATGGTGCTGTGCTCTCTCTCATTCTCGTAGGTTTTGCCAGTGGAATATTCATCTATTTCAAAAACAGCCTGCAAGAAAGCATTGATACAAAAATACGTTCCATAGGCGAAGTTCTGTCATCATCCATGACAGACTCACACAATACAAGCGTATTCGGTAATTTCGAGCGATATTTGGAGAATGTGCTTGGTAAGAAACCCAAGGGGAAATTTATCCAGATTATGGACTCTTCAGGGAGAATCGGTGCAAAAATGAGCGATATCGAAGGAGAAGCCCTGCCGACAAGCTTCAGTACCCTTGAAAAAGCAATGCGAGGCGAGGTTGTCTATGAAACCACAGATAGGACAAAACCCCGCCTGCGGATGATAACAATCCCTATAATTGAGAATAAGAAAGTAACGAGTGTAGTTCAGGTTGGAACATCCCTGGAGGAGTTTGATGAGACAATAAAAAAGCTTTTGCTGATTATGATTATCAGTATACCTTCATCAATCTGCGTAACCATAGTTGTTGGTTACTTTATGGCGAAAAAAGCGCTAAGACCGGTTGATCAGATAAGGAGGGCAGCAGTAAAGATATCATCGAGCAACCTTGATGAGAGAATAGATGTTTCCGGAAGAAGAGATGAACTCGGTCGGCTGGCAGAAACATTCAATGCTATGATCGACAGGCTGAAAGACACCTTCCAGAGAATAAACCAGTTCAGCATCGATGTTTCACATGAGTTAAAAACCCCTCTCACCATTTTAAAGGGAGAAACGGAAGTAGCACTCCGCAAGGAGAGGGAAAAGCAAGACTATCAGGTACTTCTCAAGAGTAATCTCGAAGAGATAGACAGAATGTCCTGCATCATTGATGATTTACTCCTACTCTCCAAGGCTGATACAAGAAAGATAAAACTCGATGTGGAGGAAGTTTCCCTGAGGGATTTGATCTTAGATGTGTGTATGGATATGAAAGTAGTTGCCGATAAAAAAAACGTTGAACTAGAGGCTAACGAACTCGAAGATATAAGGCTAAAAGGAGACGAATTAAAGCTACGAAGGATGCTCCTCAACATTGTTGAAAATGCAATCAAGTATTCGCACGCGGGAGGGAGAGTCCGCGTATCATCTCATGCGAATAACGGATATGCAATTATTTATGTAAAAGACAATGGGATAGGGATATCAGAAATGGACATTAAGTATATCTTCGATAGGTTTTACAGGGCCGATCGATCACGAAAAAGGGCGAGCGGCAGTGGCCTCGGGCTTTCCATCAGCCGTTGGATTGCCGAGGCTCATCAGGGTGGAATTGAGGTGGAGAGTCAGCCAGCCCAGGGTAGTATGTTTACAATAAAATTGCCTATATAGTCCGGAGGAGTTTATGAAAAACAAAAGATGGTATTTCACTATTTTTGCTCTCATCATCGTGGTGCTTGCGTTCGGGTACCTGAGAGGTAAGGTGAACACAGGCGATACGTGGTTTGACGCTAATCAGTCAAATGTAAAAAATGTAGTTTTTGATAAGGGCTTGCCAAGCTTTAGTGGGCTGGTAAAATCTGTAAAGCCCTCGGTAGTAAACATCAGCACAACGAGCGTGATCAAAGGGCCTAATATGCACGACCGGTTCTTCGGCCAGCAAAATCCATTCAAAGATTTCTTTGGTGAGGAGTTTTTTGAAAGATTTTTTGGTGATTCTCAAAAACGGGAGTTCAAGCAAAGGAGTCTTGGATCTGGCTGTATCATTGACCGGGAAGGATACATTATAACGAATAACCATGTTGTGGAGAAAGCACAAACCATCAGAGTAAAATTGATCGATGGAAAGGAATATGATGCAACAATAGTGGGAAGGGATCCAAAAACCGATCTGGCATTGATAAAGATAGATGCAAGGAACAGTCTACCTGCTGCAAGTTTTGGTAATTCAGATAATCTGGAGATAGGCGATTGGGTTGTAGCCATTGGCAACCCATTTGGACTTGAAACAACTGTAACTGCAGGGATTGTTAGCGCAAAAGGCAGGGTTATTGGTGCAGGGCCTTACGATGATTTTATTCAAACAGACGCTTCCATCAATCCTGGAAACAGTGGCGGACCTCTCTTCAATCTTAATGGAGAGGTTGTAGGAATCAATACAGCCATTGTCTCGGGTGGCCAGGGGATCGGGTTTGCCATTCCCATAAATATGGCAAAAGAACTTCTCCCACAATTAAAAAGCAAAGGCAAAGTGACGCGCGGTTGGCTGGGAGTGGTCATACAGAAGATAACACCTGAAATAGCCAGAACTTTTGGAGTGAAAGAATCAGAAGGCGCCCTTGTTTCCGATGTTACCGAAGGTGGTCCTGCAGATAAGGCCGGGATCAAAAGAGGTGATGTGATCGTGTCTTTTAATGGGAAAGATATCAAGGACGTAGATACTCTTCCAAAACTTGTTGGTGGGACTGAAGTTGGGAAAAAGGCAAAAGTTGGAATCATCAGGGAAGGAAAATCTCTTGCCGTGGACGTTGTAATTGGCGAACTTAAAGATGAAAAGATTCAGGCATCAAAAAAGCCCGAAGTTGAGAAAGATTTCGGCCTAGTCGTCCAGAACATAACGCCAGAAATAGCCAAACATCTCAACATCAAAGACAGACGTGGCGTAATTGTAACTGATATTCAACCAGGAAGCCCTGCTCAGGAGGGTGATATAAAATCAGGAGATATTATTAAAGAAATTAACAGAAAGCCGATAAAGAATATAGAAGATTTCAAGGAGGCCATGAAAACAGTTAATATTAAAGAAGGTGCGGTAATCCTCTTACAAAGAGACAATACCACATTCTTTACGGTTCTCCGAGGATAAAAAGATCGGTGATAATTGTCATTTGTCACGTGTATGGACTATGATAGAAGGTTATTCTGCGATGTTAAAACGAGACTGCATCTGGTGCTTTTTTCTTTCAAACTTTTTTTTGATAAGGTAAGATAGCATTATGCCACTATACGAATGGCAAGGTAAAACTGGCAGAGGTGAGGCACGAAGCGGGACGTTGAAGGCCGACTCCGAGGCCATACTGAGGACAACGCTTCGCAAAGAAGGCGTAATAGTTACCAAAATTACTGAGAAAAAGGGCGGGGAGAAGGCTGTCAAGGTCAATACAAATAAGAAGATCAAGCCCCTTGCAGTAGTTCTTTTCACCAGACAATTGTCAACGATGATCACATCGGGCCTACCCCTTGTTCAGTCGCTTGAAATCCTATCTAATCAGATAGAAGATAAGAATCTCTGTGGTATTGTAAAAGAAATAAAGGCAAAAATAGAGGGTGGTTCCAGGTTTGCAGATGCGCTGAGAGACTACCCGAAATGCTTTGATGAGCTTTACGTGAACCTTGTGGTGGCAGGTGAAGAGGGTGGTATGCTCGATACAGTCCTCAACAGACTGGCCATCTATATGGAAAAAATCGAGAAGCTGAAAAAGAAAATAAAGTCAGCGATGATTTATCCGATCAGCATTATCGTTGTTGCCATCGCTGTGGTCATGGTGTTGTTGATTTTTGTTATACCAGTGTTCGAAGGCATGTTTAAAGATATGGGAGCGGAGCTTCCTTTGCCTACCCAGGTTGTTATTAATATTAGCAAAATTGTGAAATCTTACATAATTTACATGATTATTGCCCTGGCCATTGGGGTTTTCCTTTTCCGGAGATACTACAAAACCGAAAGTGGTCAGAGAACCATAGACAGACTGGTACTTAAAGCACCTGTTTTTGGTGTGTTGGCGCTCAAGTCGTCGGTAGCAAGAGTAACAAGAACCCTGGCCACCCTTCTTTCCAGTGGCGTTGCAATCCTTGAAAGCCTTGTGATTGTAGCCAGGGTGGCAAAAAACAAGATTGTTGAGGATGCCCTCATAGTAGCCCGGGCAAAAATCAGCGAGGGCAAAAGCATGTCGGAACCACTTCAGGATAGCGGTATCTTCCCTCCTATGGTTGTACAAATGGTCCAGGTAGGCGAATCCACAGGTGCGTTGGACAATATGTTGAACAAGATTGCAGATTTTTACGAAGAAGATGTGGACAATCTCGTCACGAACCTGACATCGCTCATGGAACCACTCATCATGATGTTTCTTGGTGTTGTACTTGGTGGGCTCATCATTGCTATGTACCTGCCCATCTTTAAACTCGGACAGGCAGTAGGATAACGCGCAATAATTTGCAGCGTTGAGTTTGGGAATTTCGGTAAAAATCAAGCACAAAAAGCAAGATAAACCAGAGATATATTTCAGATGGACAGGTGTAACATAGGTATCAGCCGTATGTGGCTCTCAGTCCGAGGTCATGAATCATCTCCACGTCTTGTGCTGTTTCCCTTCCAAGCGTGGTAAGATAATTGCCCGTCATAAGAGAGTTACACCCCGCTATGATTGCAAGAGGCAATAGTTGACGTAGGTTTTTTTCTTTTCCTCCACAAAGTCTGATATCTTTATCAGGCAAAATAAAACGATAAATCGCAACTGTCAAAAGTATTTCAAAGGGGGAGAGAGGGGGATTCCCCTCTAACGGTGTACCGGGGATCGGATTGAGAATATTAATCGGCACTGAATCTACACCTATTTCTTTCAGGGTTATTGCCATTTCAATGCGATGGTCCATTGTCTCTCCAAGACCAATGATCCCCCCACAGCAAACAGATAGGCCGGCCCGTTTTGCCGCCATGTTTGTTTCTATATCATCCTGATAGTCATGGGTGGAGCATATTTTTTTAAAGTAGGTTCGTGAAGTCTCCAGGTTGTGGTGATACCGGTAAAGTCCTGAATTCTTCAATGCTGATGCTTGTTCGTCGGTCAGCATACCTAGGGAGCCACAGGGCTTTAAGCCAAGAGCCGCGATACCCTTTATAGCTTCATAGATTTCATTCCACTCTTCCTTGTTTCCTATTGCTGTTCCACTCGTAACGATACTGAAAAAATGTGCACCCGACTCCTTTGCTTCCTGTGCTTTTTTTATGATCTCAGCCGCTGACAAGAGTGGATACACGGGAGCAGTAGTATGATAATGGGCTGATTGAGCACAGAACCTGCAATTCTCCGGACATATGCCTGATTTTGCGTTGATGATACAACACAAATCGATCTTTTTGCCCTTGAAATGTTCCCGTATTTCTGATCCATAGGCGAATACCATGAAAGGATAATCCTTCCCTATCTCATAGAGCGATTTTGCATCGTCCTCAGAAATACCTTTCTTGTTGATGGCCTTTGTCGCCAACCTTTTTATCTTAGATTCCATTTCAATCCTCCAAAAAGAGCCAGTGTTAGCACTTCTTGCTTTTCACTTTTTACTGATCTCATCGATTTCTTCATTCCATAACGAAATTGCTTGGAGAGCATTATGAATAACCTTTTCTTTCGCTCTCTTTCGGTAATTTTTTATCAGCCCAAAGTTGATATTCATGGGCTGAAAGTTATCATTTGGTGTAGTGATATAGTTGAGCAGGGCACCAACGCAAGTATCTTCCGGAGGTGGTGAAAAAACTTGGTTCATGATGCTTACGTGAGCTGAAATTCCGGCTACAAGACCCATGGCAACAGACTCTACATAACCTTCAACGCCTGTTATCTGCCCAGCGAAGAATGTCTGGTCTTGGCCTTTAAGGCAAAGAGAGTTATTGAGAAGGGCAGGCGAGTTGATATACGTGTTTCGGTGTATACTCCCATATCTGAGAAATACAGCATTGCGTAAGGCGGGGATCATCCTGAAAACCCTGTCTTGTTCTGCGTAGGTAAGCTTTGTTTGGAAGCCAACCATATTGTACATTGTGCCAGCCATGTTCTCTCTGCGGAGCTGTAGGACAGCATATGGTTCTTTGCCAGCAGTTTTATCCTTGAGCCCTACCGGTTTCATAGGCCCGTAAGCAAGGGTCTGACGACCTCTTTGTGCCATGATCTCAACTGGGAGACACCCTTCGAAAAATGATGTTTTCTCAAAGGGCTGCAAATCAACTTTTTCAGCTCCTATGAGGGCATTATAAAATGCATCATACTCCTCTCCTGTCATGGGACAATTCAGGTAATCATCGCTATTCTCATCATACCTGGATCCAAAAAATGCCTTATCCATATCGACTGTCCCGCCATCAATGATCGGCGAGATAGCATCAAAAAAGAAAAGATTATTGACACCTGTAATCTCTGCCAGTCTTTTTGCAAGGGCATTACTTGTAAGTGGACCAGAAGCAATAATGACAGTCCCGGCCGGGATATCCTGGATTTCTCTCCTGATAACAGTGATAAGTGGATTGGCCTCAATTTCCCTGGTAATTCTTTTTGCAAATATCTCCCTGTCTACAACAAGGGCTTTTCCCCCTGGGATTGCTGCCTGATCTGCTGTATTTATCACTATCGATCCTAGTATTCTGAGCTCCTCTTTAAGCAGGCCGTGTGCATTGGTAAGCTCCTTGGACTTGAGCGAATTGCTGCAGACAAGCTCGGAGAGAAGTGGTGTTTTATGGGCAGGCGAGTATCTGGTGGGCCTCATCTCAAAAAGGCTGACAGAATGGCCCCGGCTGGCGAGCTGGTAGGCGGCCTCTACTCCGGCGAGACCACCTCCTACTACTGTAATGTCCATCCACAGTCCTTACGAAGGCAACGGGTTTTTTTTCTAGAAGAAAAAAGGGTGGGTGCCCCACATTGCGGACATGGGCCTTCAGTTGGCTCCGTGTTGGTGGCGAACGTGCAGTTTGGATATCTGGAGCAGCTTATGAACTTCTTTTTTTTCTTTGAGATCTTTTCAATGAGTTTTCCAGTACAACCTTCTTCTGGGCACTGGAAACCGATATTGAAAGGCTCTGTATACTTACATTCAGGGTAGTTACTGCATGCGATAAACCTTCCGAACCTGCCCCTCTTTTCAATGAGGTTGCCTCCGCATTGTCCACATGTTCCCATAATTTCAGCTTCCACGATCCTGATGGTCCCATTATCTTCAACTTTCACATTTTTTTTGTTTTTACAGGTGGGTTTACCGCTACATACCAAATATTCACCATTTTTTCCCCATCTAAGAAGCATGGTTTTACCGCATTTATCACAGATAATATCTGTCTCTGTCTCTTCCTTCTTCAGGCTTTTCATCCCCTCCTGAGCTGCTGAGAGGTCTTTATCAAAAAGCTCATAGAATTTTTCAAGTGACTGTATCCAGTTTTTCTTGCCGACCTCAATGAGGTCGAGTCTGTCTTCCATTTTTGCTGTGAAGTCAATATCAAGGATGAGAGGGAAGAACTGCTTGAGAAGCTTGTTTACGGTTCTGCCAAGCGGTGTAGGAAAAAGCCTCCCTTTATCTTTCTTTACATAGGCCCTTTCCTGGACAGTACTTACTATGGTAGCGAAGGTTGAGGGTCTCCCAATTCCCTTGGTTTCGAGTGTTTTTATGAGAGAGGCTTCAGAGAACCTTGGGGGAGGCATGGTAAAGCGCTGGTTAAGGATTGTGTCTTTTAGAATAACCTCTTCCCCCTGTTTCATATCAGGTAGGTAAGTCCCTTCTTCTTCATCTTCTTTTTCTTCTTCATAAATCTTTGTAAAACCATCGAAGATGACTTCTGACCCGTGAGCAACAAAGGTGTAATCCCCACCTTCGATTTCGACTGTTTTTGTTTTTATTTTTTCCTGGGCCATTTGGGACGCAATAAACCGTTTCCAGATAAGCTCATAAAGGGCCAGCATGTCTTTGTCCATATGCGACTTGATCTTGTCAGGACTCAGTTCAACATAGGTCGGTCTGATTGCCTCATGGGCATCCTGTGCAGTTTTTCTATTTCGAAAAAAATGTGGTATCTTTGGAAGATAGGGTTCTCCAAAACTGTTCACAATAAACTTTCTGGCATCCTTGACTGCTTCATTTGAAACTCTCACCGAATCAGTTCTCATATAGGTGATAAGCCCTGTTACGCCTTCCTCGCCAATGTCAACCCCTTCATAGAGCTTTTGAGCTAATATCATAGTTCTCTTGGGAGAGAATTTTAGTTTTCTGGAAGCCTCCTGTTGCAGTCTGCTCGTGATGAATGGAGGTTGTGGATAAACATGCTTGTCCCTGATTTCGATCTTGTCTATGAGCAGGGTTTTTCCTTCA
>MVQO01000087.1 GCA_002067585.1 Syntrophorhabdus sp. PtaB.Bin027 | reverse complement strand
AATCCAGCCCTCCCCGGAAATCGATGTAATCTTTATCTTGTCAGCTGTTTTCCCTGCCACATTCACATAGCCCTTCAGGTAGGTATCAGTGAGACTACCTTCAGCAGGAAAGCCATCCTCCCCAGCCAAATAATCTACATCGACACCCAGAGATGCCTCCAAATAGCCTAGAAATTGCAGGTTGGTTCCTGCGTCCCAATGAAGCAAACCATCCCCCATTGGCGTTCCGTCTTTTTCGAAGAACCTCAGATATGCCACGTGTGGTGCATTCACATCAACGTCCATACAAACATAGAGACTCCCGCCACGGGCGCTCATCTTTCTGGGGAGAGAAGTTGAGTCATACCCGGTGAATTCGAGTCCTTTCTGTGGTTTGACTGTCATCTTCAGCCATGTTCCATCGAGGGCACTGAGGTTCTGTGCCTGGACATTATAACTACCCATAACAAAGAAGAGAGCTACAGCAATTCCGATTAAAATTGAAACCTTTTTCATATGATACCTCCTTGTAAATGATTATATCCAATCTTATACCTTTCCGAGGTTCTCTGCAACACCTTTTTGCCGCAGCGCGCAGATATATATGGCATCGCATAGGTTCTCTGTCTCCATCAGCCATGGGTATACTGGAGAGTCCCGGGATTGTTACAATTCTTAAGTAATTATTGCCCCATTCCGAATAGAATATATAAACGCAAATACTTATGGGTACTTGTGCAATTAAAAGGACAAAAGTCGGGCCAGGGAGTATAAAACCCGACGATTTTTTCGAAGGCAAAATGACTGGCCAGCCTGGAACAGACACGGACAATCCGAATGCACAATCTTTGCTTCAAATTATACTGGACATATCCAGGAGTCTCATCAGTCTTTCACCTGACCAGATAGATGAAGGCATTGATGATGCGCTGAAAGCAATTGGCGAATTTGTCCGGGCCGACAGGGTTTGCATATTCCGGTTTTCCCCAGACGGACAGGAGATGAGCAATACTCACGAATGGTGTGGCCGGGACACAGAGCCCCAAATGCACACACTCCAGGGTATAGCTACAAGCGACTTTCCCTGGTTCTACGAAAAAATCAGCCGTGGTGAAGTTGTTCATGTCCCTGACGTGTTCCAGCTTCCGCCCGAGGCCACGGCTGAGAGAACAAGGTGGGAAGCACAGAACATCCGCTCACTCATCAGTATTCCTATTGTGTGCAGGGATACTCTTGCGGGATTTATCGGGTTCGACGCTGTCAGCGCGATAAGACCATGGCCTGAAGAGATAATAACCCTGTTGAAGGTGGTAGGCGAGATATTGGCATCCGCTCTTGAAGGAAAGCATTCCATAGAGCTTTTAAAAGAAAGCGAGGGAAGATATAAAGCACTCTTTGAAAATGCCAATGATGCCATTTTTCTTTTGAGAGAAAATACCTTTGTTGACTGCAACAACGAGGCCCTCAGAATGTTCGGCTGTGCCAAGGACGAGATTATTGGTCAACCTCCTTTCAAATTATTTCCGCCAACCCAGCCTGATGGAAAAAATTCCAAAGAAAAAGCCCTTAAAAAGATTTATGCTGCCCTGTTCGGCTATCAACAGCGCTTCGAATGGCAGCACTGTTGCCTTGACGGGACCCCTCTGGATACGGAGATAAGCCTGAACCGGGTTGAGCTGGGCGGTAAGACCTTTGTCCAGGCAATAATACGGGATATTACAAAACAGAAGATCGCTGAAGCTGCTTTAAAGGAAAGCGAGGAAAAATACAGGAGCATTTTTGAAAATGCAGTAGATGGAATGTTTCAGACAACACCCGACGGACGTTATATAAGCGCAAACCCCTCACTTGCAAAAATGTATGGCTATGATTCTGCAGAAGAATTGACTGCTGCCATCACAGATCTTAGAAAGAAGTATGTTGATCCCGAAGACCGAGACAGGCTGAAAGCTTCTATCGAAGAGAAAGGATATGTCGAAGGTTTTGAAACACAGATGTTCCGGAAAGATGGAACAAAAATGTGGATTTCCATGACAGCCAGGGCAGTTCGTGATGAATCAGGAGATATTGTTTGTTATGAAGGGACTTCAATAGATATTACTGCGCGAAAGGAGATGGAACAGCTCCTTGAAAGGGAAAGGGAAACATTTTACGGGATACTTCATAAGGCTCCGTTCGGTGCTGCCCTTATTGGCAAAGATGGCAGGTACATTTTTGTAAACCCTGAGTTTACTTCTCTTACCGGTTACACCATTGAAGACATTCCCACGGGAAAGGAATGGTTCAATAAAGCTTATCCTGACGAAAAATACCGACACTACGTTATTGAAGAATGGAAGAAAGACATCGGATCCAGGGGCATCATTAAAAACTTTACAATAGCATGTAAGGATGGGATAGCAAAGGAGTTCGAAATAAGGACAGCGTTTCTCGACGATGGGCAGGCTGTCATGATGCTGGTTGACATTACTGAGCAGAAGCGGATGGAAGCAGCGCGAAGGGAAAGTGAAGATTATTTAAAAACAATCTTTAATTACATGCCAACAGGCATGATCATCATTGACCCGGAAGATCACACCATTGTCGATGTCAACTCCACTGCTGCCAGCATGATCAAGGCTGATGTCATGAGTATTGTTGGTAAAGAATGTCACAATTACATATGTCCTACCGAACGCAATCAATGCCCGATTACCGATCTTGGGAAAACCATCGATAATTCAGAAAGGCTCATTAAAGCTGCGGATGGTCAAATGATATCGGTTGTGAAAACCGTAATCCCTATTTCTGTTAAAGGACATCGATACCTTCTGGAAAGTTTTATTGACATTACCGAGCGCAAACAGTTCGAGCAAACCTTAAAAGAGAGCGAGGAGAAGTACCGGTCTCTTTTTGAAGGGTCAAGAGACGCCATATACATTGCTGCATCAGACGGGCAACTCGTAGATGCTAACCAGGCCTTTCTCGATCTTTTCGGATACACACGGGAGGAAATCATTCATTCGAACGCAAAACAGGCCTATGCTTCGGTGAAAGACCAAAAAATCTTCAAACAGGCCATACAAGAGAAGGGTTCAATAAGGGATTTTGCAATACAGCTCAGAAAAAAAGATGGCACCATCATGGACTGTCTCCTCTCTGTGACCACAAAAAGAGGGGATGATGGAAATATTATTGAGTACAACGGGATTGTCCGCGACATAAGTGCCTATAAGAAGGCCCAGGAAATGATCCATTACATGGCTTACCATGATCCTCTCACCGGCCTTCCCAACAGGGTGCTCTTCAACGACCGTCTGGACATGGCCTTAGCACGTGCACAGAGAAGCGGAAAGAAGGTGGCAGTCATGATGCTCGATATCGACAAATTTAAGAGCATTAACGATAAATGGGGTCACGAAACAGGAGATAAACTGTTGAAATCTGTTGCAGACCGTATCGGGCACGTCCTGAGGAAAAGCGACACGATTGCAAGGATGGGAGGAGACGAGTTTCTTGTTATTGTTCCTGAAACGGAAAGGCCGGAGGATGTGGCCACAGTTGCTCAAAAGATTCTGGGGGTCTTTCAAATACCCTTCGACTGTAATAGCTTCAAACAATCGAGTTCTACGAGTATAGGGGTTGCAATGTATCCTAAAGATGGAGACAACAGCGAAGTATTAATACGATGTGCTGACATAGCCATGTATAGTGCGAAAGCAAAAGGGGGCAACAGCTTCTGTATCTATACCCCGGAAATTGAAAGCAAACAGTAAATCG
>MVQO01000086.1 GCA_002067585.1 Syntrophorhabdus sp. PtaB.Bin027 | reverse complement strand
CGTATTTGACACTGATCTGCCTCAATTCAACCGCGAGGGAGGATCCATCGATGTTGACGCTTCAGTCCTGGAAGGTCTTGCATGGAATCGATTTTATCGTCTGGCTAATCTGGCCTTTCGTCAAAGCCACATGGGATTGGCGGCAATTGTGGGGTACACAGGTCTTCGTCGTGTAGAACTGGCAAACCTCATCAGGATTTCCGAAGGGATCCGAATGGATATACCTGCAGAAACAATCCGCGCTCATATGATTCCACGGATTGGCTTAGAGGTTAAACATGTTTAGAACAGTGCCCATGATGCGACTCCAGGTACTTGTGCTTGCCCAGGATGAGCGTGCTGTTCTCAGCAGTCTGGGTCAACTCGGGGTTGTGCACCTCACCCACTCAAATCCCGGTCCTGACTCAGCGCCTCTGGCGCCTGCCGACTATACTGAAGAACTGGCACACTGGGACCACCTTCGAACCCGCATTAAGGAACTTCGCCAGTCTCTTGAAATCCCTCCTTTGAATAAGAAATTAGGTTCGCTGGAAGGATTTACAGCGAATCATGCTGAAAAAAGTCTGTTTGATCTGGAAAAACAGAGCAAAGACCTGGTGGCACACCGCCAACATATAATTCAGCGCCAAAAAGATTTAGCCAATCTGTGCGAACAGATATTATGTTACCGTGGATATGATATTCCATTGGATGGGCTTGACCAATTTTCTTTCCTTCATTTTGCCACTGGAAGAATGCCGGTTCAAAACCTCGAAGACCTTGATAAAGAAGTAGGCGAAAACGTTGTTCTCCTTCCTTTGGTTAAACAAAATGGACAACAGCCCCTGCTTGTGATCACCTCGTCCCAGGATTGGCCTGCTCTGGAAAAAAAACTGTATCAGTCGGGCTTTCAGCAGGAGTTCCTTCCTATTGTTGAAGGCGCAACGGTGGATAGGGTGTCAGAAGAAGATGAGAAAGAACAGGCGAAGCTGGCAGCGGAACTGGAGGAACTGGAAGGTAAAATCAAAACCATGGCTGAGGAATTTGCATTGCCCCTGGCTGAGGTTGAGAGATCTGTGGAGACAGAATACAGGCTCCTCACTGCGATCCAGAGTTTTCCACGCACGGAGGCAGCTGTTTTTATTTCAGGGTGGATTCCAGCAGAAGAAGTAACAACCCTGGAGAAACATTTGGGGCAAATCACCAGCGGTCGGTATGTGCTTAAAGTTACTCCCCCGGATGCTTCTACAAGGGAACAAGCTCCGGTTCTGCTGAAGCATTCTCGCCTTCTGCGGCCCTTTGAGATGCTGATTTCTACCTATGGACTGCCTGACTACCATGAGTTGGAGCCGACCCTCTTTGTTGCACTAAGTTACATAGTGATGTTCGGTATTATGTTCGGTGATGCCGGACACGGGCTGGTTCTTGCGGCAGCAGGTTTGACCGCACTCATTGCCGGGCAGTCCAAAAAATTGAAAGACCTTGGCGTGCTTCTTCTTTTTGCGGGTTTTTCAAGTACCATTTTTGGCGTGGTGTATGGAAGTTATTTTGGCGTGGAAACGTTAAAGAAATACGCTCTGTGGCATGACCCCCTGGAGGGTAACCCAATACAACTGATGTATGGCTCTATTGGCGTTGGTATTGCATTGATAAGCCTCGGTCTCGTGTTGAATATCATCAATCGCTTTCAGCGAGGTGATGTGATCGGTGGCATTCTCGATAAGTTCGGCCTCGTTGGCCTTCTTTTCTACTGGGGTACATTAGCCCTTCTATTGCACGGGGCAACCATTCAATCATGGGGGCTTATGAGTGTATCAGTCATTCTGTTCTTTGTAGTACCCATAGCAGGCTGGTCCCTCAAGGAGCCGATACAGCATCTCATCAGACACAGAGCTGGTGGCCAAAAGGAGATGGATGGCGGACTTGCAAGCGCCATCATGGAATCCTGTGTTGGTGCATTTGAAGCAATTCTCAGCTACCTTGCAAACACCATAAGTTTTGTACGTCTTGCGGCTTACGCCATGAGCCATGCCGCATTACTCTTCGCCGCTTTTATGGTTTCCGCTGAGGTCAGAGATCTTCCTTTTGTGGGTGGGGCCTTTAGCCTATCAATCATTATATTGGGCAACATAATAGCCATTGTACTGGAAGGGATCATAGCCTCGGTACAGGCGTTGCGTCTCGAATATTATGAGTTCTTCAGTAAATTTTTCTCGGGCAGCGGCCAGCCATTTGCGCCTTTTCGCCTTGCGGCAGATGCCAAGGAGTATGGGAAACGGGTGTGAAGGAGAGGATCTATGGACTTTCTTCATGGAGGTAACAGCGTAAGCCCCAGAAATGGAGGTGTTGCATGATAAAGTCGGTCTTACAACGAATTAATATGATCGGAGCAGTTCTGGTAGGTATAATTTTCTCTGCTACGGTGGTTACGGGAGCAGAGACTGCCGGCGGAGCTATGCCTGCAGATCAGATGTCCGTGTACAAAGCCATCGGTCTTGGTGTTGCTGCTGCCATTGCCATTTCTGCCACCGTTATCGGCGCTGCCTATGCAGTCGGACGAATTGGGTCTGCCGCATTAGGTGCAGCAGCGGAGAAACCTGAGCTTCTTACTCGAAGCCTCCTGTTCGTGGCATTGGCAGAGGGGCTGGCTGTGCTTGGCTTTGCTATTGCCATGATGCTCATACAAAAGATTTAAGAGGTTCACTGTGAAATTCTATTGCATTGCCGACGAGATAACAGCGAGAGGGTTTCGCTTAGCAGGTATCAATGCATATGTTGCATCGACAGCGGATCAGGCCCAGAGGGGTATCAACGATGCAGTTGCCAGTACTGACTGTGCAATAATTATCATAACTGAAAAGGTGGCTTCCTTGGTTCAATCACACATAGATATGATTCGACTGGAAAAGGATTATCCGCTCATTGTCGAGATACCTGGACCGGAGGGGCCTCTGCCAGGACGCAAGAGCCTGCGCGAACTCGTACAGGAAGCAGTAGGCATAAAGGTCGGATAAGAGGAGCTGATCATGGTGACAAATCAAGACTCTGCTGAGAAACTTAGCACAGAAATCCTTGCAGACGCTCGCAGAAAAGCTGCAGAAGCTATCCTCCGTGCTAAGCAAGAGTCTGAGGCCATCTTGAACAGCGCTGCTGTCGAGGCAGATCAGGTCAGGCAAAAGATACTTGAAGAGGCCGGGGCCGAGGGTAGGCGTCGGAGGGAACTGATTCTGGCTACCGTCTCTGTAGAGAAAGGCAGGCTGCTTGCGGCACGTGTTGAAGCACTCCTTGATTCTATATATGATGAAGCTCGTCAACGATTGCATGCCCACGAGGGTTTTGATTATGACGAAGCAGTAATCTCTCTCTCTTCGCAGGCAATACGCCAGATGACAGGCAATAAATTTGTGGTCAGGCTCTCTGGAAAAAAGCCCGCACTTGCGGACGATAGTCTTGCTGAGCAAATCGTACGCCGTGACGGGAGATCGTTACACATCACTATTTCACACTCGGAAAACCCTCCAGAGGACGGGGTCATCATAGAAGATGGTGAGGCTCACCAGGTCTGGGATAATCGTCTTCTGAAAAGACTGGAACGATTGTGGCCAGAGTTGCGCAGGCAGATAGCTGTACAGACGTCGCTTGTCCGTAAACCGGGAGCAGGAGAGAGCAGCCAATGATCGCTGAAGAAAAAACTACTCAACCGGTTGTCACCCGTATCAGCGGCCCCATCGTCACGGCTGCGGGTATGCATGCAGCCCAGATGTACGAGGTAGTCCATGTTGGTAGTCTTGGGCTGGTGGGTGAAGTGGTGCGACTCATCGGCGATTATGCCACTATTCAGGTGTATGAGGATACTACCATGTTGAAGCCCGGAGCTCCGGTCACATGCACTGGCACTCCTTTGTCTGTGTGGCTTGGCCCTGGCCTGGTTGGCAACATTTATGACGGTATTCAGCGACCCTTGCCAGGTATCCAAGCACGTAGCGGGGCATGGATCTGTCGCGGAGAAAAGGTCGATCCTTTGAATACGGAAAAAGTATGGACTTTTGAACCGCTCGTCAGCCCAGGCGAGCGCATTGCATCAGGCCAGCCCATTGGGCAGGTTGCAGAGACACCGCTGGTCAATCACCTGATCTTGGCTCCCCCAAACTGTGACGGTACGATAAGATCGATTGTCGACAAAGGGGATTATAGGCTCCTCGATCAACTGGCTGTGATGGAGACTGCATCTGGCCTGCGGTATATAACCATGCTTCAGCAATGGCCCGTGCGGGAGCCTCGCCCCATCCGGGAACGCTTGCGTATCACAGAACCGCTGATTACAGGTCAGCGTATTATCGACACTTTTTTTCCCATTGGCAAGGGAGGCGCTGCTGCTATACCCGGAGGATTTGGCACAGGGAAAACGATCACCCAGCACCAGCTTGCAAAATGGTCAAATGCTGATATCATTGTCTTCATCGGTTGCGGCGAGCGGGGAAATGAAATGACCGAGGTTCTTCGAGAGTTTCCTGAGCTTAAAGATCCCAGGTCGGGCATGCCGCTCATGGAGAGGACCATCCTCATAGCCAACACCTCCAATATGCCGGTGGCAGCACGTGAAGTATCCATATATACCGGCATTACCCTTGCAGAGTATTATCGGGACATGGGACTATCCGTTGCTGTTTTTGCAGATTCCACCAGCCGCTGGGCAGAAGCGTTGCGGGAACTTGCAGCTCGGCTGGAAGAGATGCCGGCGGAAGAAGGCTTCCCCGCGTCATTGCCTACACGACTGGCACAGTTTTATGAGCGCGGCGGGGCCGTTACAACCCTGGGAGGCAATCGGGCATCGGTAAGCATAGTGGGTGCGGTGAGCCCGCCAGGTGGTGATTTCTCCGAGCCGGTCACCCAGCACACGCGCCGATTCATACGATGTTTCTGGGCCCTCGATACCGAACTTGCCAATGCCCGGCATTATCCATCTATCCACTGGCTGCACTCGTATTCCGAATATGTGGAGGATGTTGGACCGTGGTGGAAGAAAGAAGCTCCTGACTGGGTTGAAATGAGAACAGAGGCGCTCACTCTTCTCCAGCGTGAGGACCGCCTCCAGCAAATCGTCAAGCTCGTTGGACCTGATGTCCTGCCTGAGGGACAACGTTTGATCCTTTTCATAGCCGAGATAATGAAAGATGGTTTCCTCGCTCAGAGCTCTTTCGATGAAAACGATATGTATTGCACTCCGGAAAGACAGATTGCCCTCATGCGCATCATCCTTACTCTCTATCACAAGGGTCGTGATTTAATTCAAAGAGGGGTGCCGTTAAAGCAAATTCGCTCCCTGGCCTGTGTACCACAAATACTTCGGGCCAAGTCGGTATTCAGTAACACAGACCTGGACAAGCTCGCGGAACTGGAACTGCAGGTGAAGGAAGATATGGACACA
>MVQO01000085.1 GCA_002067585.1 Syntrophorhabdus sp. PtaB.Bin027 | reverse complement strand
ATGCTGAGATACGCAATACCGGAATACAGGCTTCCAAGAGAAGAAGTGAGAAAGGAAATAGGCTATATAGAAAAACTTGGCGTCACGATTCAGTGCGGAACAGAGATAGGAAAAGACATCACTCTCGATACAATAAGGAATGACTATGATGCAGTTTTCATTGGTACCGGTACACCAAAGGGATTGCCGCTTGAAGTAGAGGGGGAGAATCTCCCCGGCGTGATAGATGGTATTCGCTTTCTCCGTTCAGTCAACAGTGGTGAAGCAGTTAAGACCGGGCAGAGGGTTGCCGTTATCGGTGGCGGCAATACTGCTGTAGACTGCGCAAGGACAGTAAAGAGACTGGGAAGTGAATCTGTTAAACTCATCTACCGGAGAACCCGTGATGAGATGCCGGCAGCCCGTGAAGAGGTAGAGGCTCTTCTTCATGAAGGGATAGAGATCGATTTTCTCACAACCCCTATTCGCTTTCACGCAGAAAATGGAGAACTTGCAAAAATGGAGTGTATCCGTATGGAACTTGGTGAGCCCGATGGAAGCGGCAGAAGAAGGCCTGTTCCGGTTAAGAATTCTGAGTTTATGGTGCCAGTCGATTCGGTTATCACCGCCCTTGGTCAGGCTGCGCAGACAGCTTTTACTCAGGTGGTCGGGGTTTTGCTCGCAAAAAACGGAACTATCGATATTAATCCCGCTACCGGTGCTACAAATGTGGAAGGAATATTTGCAGGGGGTGATGTTTATACAGGACCTGCCTATGTTGTTGATGCTATTGCTGCAGGCCAGAGGGCAGCGAAATCGATAAACCGCTACCTGAAAGGGGAACCGGTGGTTGTAACAAAGGAAAGGAAAGAGCCGGAGAAATTGACCGATGCTGAGATTGCTGATCTAACAGCGAAATACCCCAGAACAGAGCGCATTCATATGCCTGAGGCCACGGTAGAAGATAGAATAAAGAATTTCGAAGAAGTGGCCATGGGATATAGCACTGAAGAAGCCATGGCTGAAGCCGCTCGCTGCCTTGCCGGCCAGATAGAAGGATGTATCCAGTGTGGGGAATGTGAGAGATTGTGTGAAGTTGGGGCTATCGATCATACTATGAAGGATGAAATTGTAGAGCTGGACTTTGACAGCATAATACTTGCTCCTGGCTTTGACCTATATGATCCCACAGAAAAAAAAGAATATGGATATGGTTCACTGGACGGTGTTATGACGGGAATGGAGTTTGAACGGTTATCATCTGTTACTGGTCCCACGGGGGGCGACATCGTGTTAAATGGAAAAGTCCCAAAACGGTTTTTTTTCATACAGTGCGTCGGCTCAAGAGACAGACAAAACGGGGCCCGGTATTGTTCCAGAGTATGCTGCATGTATACAGCAAAACACGCAAGTATCATAAGGGACAGGATAAAAGATATACAGATTTATGTGTCTTACATAGATGTGAGGGCTTATGGCAAGGGATACGAAGAGTTCTACAAGACCACCCAGGAGAACGGTACATTTTATATAAGAGGTATTCCCGGAGAGGTGACAAAATCGGAGAATGGCCTGTTGGTACGGGTAGAAGATATGTTCAGTGGAGAACTTCTTGAGATTGAAGTAGACCTTGTAATACTTGCAACAGGTGTAAGGCCGCGCAAAGGAATCGAAGAACTCTGTGACATTATGTCGTTGGAGCGCGATGAATATGGTTTTATTCGGGCAGACTCAATAAATCCCTCAAAGACGAATGTGGAAGGAATCTTTGTATGTGGCATGGGCTCAGGACCTAAGGATATTCCCGATACAGTAGCTTCAGGAGGTGAAGCAGCAGCAAGCTGTATGGAGTACATAACGGAGTGAAAAATGAAAAGTAATAAGGTGGGCTATAGGCTATGGACGATAGGAAAAATCAACTGATTACGCGTCACGCGTCACGCGTCACGGAAGTTTGAACATGAAAACCGGAATCTTTATCTGCCATTGCGGCCACAATATTAAGCATACAGTTGATGTCAAAAAGCTGAGCGAGTATTTTAAGAAATTTCCGAATGTAACTGTTTCGCAAGATTACGTGTTTGTCTGCTCGGAACCTGGTCAGGATATGATAAAAGAGGCAATTGAAAAGGAAGGCCTTGATCGTGTTATTATCGCTTCATGCACCCCCTCTCTTCATGGAGAAATGTTTAAAGATGTCTTAAAAAAGGCAGACCTGAATCCATTTCTTTTAAGGAGGGTTAGTATCAGGGAACACTGCTCCTGGGTAGGTGATGATATAGAGGCAAACACTGAAAAAGCAAAGAGATATATACTTGCGGGGCTCTATTCGTCCGCTCATCACGTTCCCCTTGAAGAGAAGATTGTAGAGGTGGAGAAATCCGCACTTATTATAGGTGGAGGAGTGTCAGGGTTGAGCGCTGCACTGTTTCTGTCGAAGATGGGGATGCAGGTTTATCTAGTTGAAAAAGAAGCCGAACTTGGCGGTCATGTGAGAGCCCTCAAAAACGTATGGCCCTCTGGAAGAGATGGAAAAAGTATTGTTGATGAAATGGTCGCAGAATTGCAAAGTCGTAATAATGTAGAAATATTCACCTCGACAACTATCGGAGGTTTTGAGGGTTTTTTTGGAAACTATGAAGTGAAGCTGGATACTCCAGAAGGCCAGCGGAAGGTAATAGCAGGTGGCGCCATAATTGCTATCGGTTTCTCACCCTTTGATCCAAGCATTAAACCTGAACTAGGTTACGGATATGACAAACGGGTCATCACAACCCTTGAATTTGAGCAGAATGTCGATCAGTTGCAACTTCCTGAAAATCCCCGTGTTGCAATACTCCATTGCGTGGGATCACGGGATGACCAGCTGGGAAAACCTTATTGCTCAAGAGTGTGCTGTGTCAACGCCTTACGGGTGGGGGATGCTCTCAAGTCCAGATACAAGGATTCCTACGTTGAATCTTTTTACATGGATGTACGGGCCCATCCAAAAGGTGGGGAAGAGTTCTTCGAGGATACTCAGGAAAAGGGTGTTCTTTTTACAAGAGCGAATGTGGCAGAAATAACTCCGACACCCACGGGTGTTGTGGTCCGTGGAGAGGACACACTTTTTGGTGAAATCTTTGAGCGACGATTCGATCTTGTTGTTTTATCAATCGGGATGTCTCCACCAGAAGATAGTAAATTAATCGCGAACCTCTTGAAAATTACTCTCGACAAGGATCAGTTTTTTCTTGAGGCGCATATTAAACTCCGACCATTCGACACGGCTGTAAAGGGGATTTTTATTGCAGGGTCGTGTTCCGGCCCCAAGGATGTTGAAGAATCGATCAACCATGGAAGGGCATCGGCAGTCAAGCTTTTTGGGTTTCTAAATCTTGGTTACGCTTATGTGGATCCCTTTATTTCATGGGTTGATCCAAAAAGATGCAGCGGATGCAGAATGTGCGAGCAGGCGTGCGTTGCAAAGGCAATAAAATATGACGAGGAAAAGAGGATTGTCCGTGTTGAGGAAGCTGCGTGCATGGGGTGTGGTCTCTGTAACGCAACCTGCCCGTCGTCGGCAATAATTCTCAAAGGGTATATCGATAGAATGATAGATGACGAGATTAGCGCATTCATGGAGGCGATCTGATTACCGTGTGACGTAGGATGGGGGACGGAACGTAAGATTGTTAGAATATGGAAAGATTAGCTAAGCGGGTACAGGATTTAGTGGTTTACAAATTGGTCCTTGAAACTGCTATGGAAATATTTGAAATCACGAAATCATTTCCATCTGAGGAGAAATATTCTCTCACCGACCAGATCAGACGATCATCAAGATCAGTTTGTACGAATTTGGCAGAAGGATGGAGAAAACGAAAATATAAAGCTGTTTTTGTCAATAAGCTTCTCGACGCAGCGCAAGAAGCTGCTGAAACACAAACGTGGTTGGAATTTTCTGATCGATGTAATTATTTTGCATTTGTGGTTTTTGAAGAATTATACGAAAGGTATGAACACATTTTTGCAATGCTAAAAACATGGAAAAGAAATCTGGAGAATTCTGTGAACGTCCAACGCCCAAGCGTAGCGAACGTCCTACGCCCTACGGTTAATAGAGGGAGGTACAATGACTGACGAGGCAAAAGAGAAAAATCCGGAAATAGTCGGTTTTGCATGCTCTTACTGTACATTCAAAGCATCTGAAATGGCAGGCAGCCTGAGAATGAAATATCCGGAAGGGGTCAAGCTCATTCAGGTTCCGTGTTCGAGTAGGGTTGACCCAGCATTTGTTATTAAGGCTGTCTTTGAAGGGGCGGATGGCGTGTTTGTTGCCGGATGCCATCCGGGCGACTGTCACTTTATCAAGGGCAATTATTACACCAGGCGTAAGATAGTTGCATTGAAAGAGATGTTCGATGCCTTCTCTATGAAAGAAAAACTTCGTCTTTTCTGGGTGAGTGCTGCTGAGGCACGACGCTTTATCGATAAGGTCACCACGTTCTATAATGATATAAAGGAAAAGAAAAATGAAAGGGAAAAAGCTTAAAACCGGCGAAATTGAAAATGCTCTTAACCGGTTTCTCAAGGATGAACAGCATCTCGTCCTTGGATTTAAGAAGGATGAAAGCGGTGTTAGTCACCATATATTCAAGGGAAGCCTCGATCATTATTCTCTCCTGAACCCTGTTTTTGGTGCCAATGCAGCGTTGTACTTGCGCAGACTGTTTTCCAAGGGGTCACAGGTAATGCTTATGTTGAGACCCTGCGAGATAAGGGCTTGTGTAGAATTGAACAAACTGACGCAGATAGAGCGGGAAGACATCATTGCAGTGTCTATCGATTGTCCCGGGACTGTCTCTTCGAAGGAAAAGAAAGAAGAGGTGCCTGCAGAACTCCATGAGCTGAACGATTATTTTAAGAACAAAGACTCTATGCGATGGGCATGCAGCGTATGTGGCGAAAAAAGAGCGGTTGTGGGCGACGCGGGTATCAGAATTGATGAAAAGGGGAATTACTGGGCAATCCCTTACACGGAAAAAGGGGAGGTGCTTCTTTCCCTTATTGACGGTGAACCCGAGGAGGTTCCTGCTGAGTTATTGGCAGCTAAGGAGCAAAAAAAGGATAAGTTCCAGGTAGACATGGAAATTTTCAATAAAGATTTTGAAAAATGCATTATGTGTATGAACTGCAGAGATATGTGCCCTGTCTGCTATTGTATTGACTGTGTTTTTAACGGAGATGAGTACCTTCCGAAGGGTGATGCCCTTCTCAACAAGGTTTTTAGAATCGGCTCAGTGAAAATGCCGAGGGGAAAGGATCTTTTTCACTTTATAAGGATGTACCACGTGTCACAGACTTGTGTTGGTTGTGGTGCGTGCGAAGAGGCTTGCCCACAGGGGATACCCCTGACAAAATATTTTAAAGGTGTGTCTGAGAGGCTCCAGGACATATTCTCTTACATGTCAGGAAGAAGCTTCGATGAGCCTATCCCCTATGTTACCTTTCTTGAGGACGAACTTAAGGATGCTACGGATTGATAAAAAGAGAGAAGATGGGAGAAGGAAGAACCAAATAAAAGCGAAGTAGAGAACGATGAATAAGAAAGATCATGAAATGGTTTTCAGGCTTACCGGTTACAATCGGGAAGATTTTTCTGTGTGCCTGGGCTGCAAAATCTGTGCATCTGTGTGCACGGTCAACGACCTTGAGCTGAATGTCAACCCACAGGAACTCCTCTTGAAACTTTTTACCGGGGAAGAAATAAAAGACGATAATCCCCTCGTACATTACTGTACAAATTGTTATCGGTGTACCGTTGCCTGTCCTTGGGAAATTCGAATACCAGATGTGGTTCGGGCTGTAAAGGAATCGCTTGGTATAGATTCCCTCTTTGAAAAGGCATTCAAGAAGTCCCTTAACATTTGGGGCAGGGTGTACGAGCCGTTTGTGGTGGTTATGGCTGCACCCGATCTCTT
>MVQO01000084.1 GCA_002067585.1 Syntrophorhabdus sp. PtaB.Bin027 | reverse complement strand
TTATATTCAGAACCGGGGCCGGAGGGGTTGGTGTTGGGATTAAAGGGAGAGGCCTGCGTGTGGAAAATAGCCGAGGTTCCCCGGTTCATGGGATTGTTTCCATGAGTGGCATCGGTGGAGTCAATCAGCCAGGGGTCTTTGAACTCAATCACATCATTTTCCGGATTCGCTCCCGGTGCCGACACAAACTCATTGCGAATGGTGATGCCGGGTTTGGTAGGGTGGAATTGTGAGGTTGATGTTGCTACAAAATTTGAAGATACTGGAAATTCATGATGATTTACAACACTTGGTTCTTCAATATCTCCCTTTTTCCAGGTTCGATACTTTTGGCCAGAGTAAATGGTGGTGTCACCATGTAATACCTCTGAAGAATTCACATTAAAAGTGAATTCTTTTGGGACAGAATCACGAGGGTTAAACGAACTTCCGTTCCAACGGCCAATCGTACCCACTTCTGTTACTCCATCATTTAGTAATTGATGAACCGTGACCTTAACTGTTGAAGGTTCTGTTACCGGAAATTCTTTTGATTGAAAAATAGAAATAAGAGTATCAACATGTTCTCCATTATAAAGATCTACATCAGCCTGTATTACTGCCTGTGCATTTGTTGCTAGTGTACGATTCCCAGAGCTAATAATATAATAATGACTTTGAAGAACTAACTTATCTGTTATTTCTTTACCTAGTTGATTCCATATAAGCATTAGTGTAGTTGCCCAGATAGTACCATCGTGATAAATATCCCCATTTCGATCATTATAAGTTTCACTGGTATTTAAAATTCTCCCTGACCAAAATTCATTATGCCCATCCCAGTTGAATACCCAATCCGAATGATAGCTTGAAACAGATTTTGAATAAGAACCTGCCCAGTAGTCGCCAAAACCTTCACCTAGTGCGCCACCTTCCCCTGAAGAAGCCCAGCTACCTAAATATCCGGTATAATTTTGAATCGCATGTCCATATTCGTGAAGTATTACGTCTGCGTCCTCTGCATCATCCACTCCTCCTTCACCAAAAGCAATAAAATTACCACTGGGTGAATAGTGTGAATTATCGGCCCCATTCAATCCATGTGGATCACAGTGTATAGAAACGGGTTGAATATTTGTAAATCCCAATGACTGTATCCATTGCTGACTTTCAGTAATATAATAATATACCATCGCTGCCTCAAATTTCTGCTGAGATCGCGTCGAACCATAATCAGTCGTGTCTTGTGGCCAGGCCTGAGCATCATTATTATCATTCGGGGGCTCCAAATCATCAATAGTACAATAATCCCCGATTAATTTATACATATTATTTTGATAAGAAATCCCGGATAAATTAACTTCCTGTCTTTCATTATTTAATTGTTGAGTATCAGAATCATTATTATCCTTATAGCCAGGTGTTCCATAATTAACTTGAGCAGATGTCAAAGGATCTGGATTAAATATTCTACCAGTTCCATTTGCGAAAACCATTTGATCTACCACCCTTAAAATATCTCCGTTAATGGCGTCAATCATTATTTCCCAGTCCCCCAAAGGATCTATCGCCACAAGAATTACTCGATAGGCCAAAAAAGTCTTCTCTTCATCCGGGAATACCATCAGTTCAATTTTTTCATATTTCTTAATTTCCTTTTTTAATCCAATGTAATTTTTAGAAATTTCTTGGGCATCATTCGGAGTAAGTAATGGTTGATATGAACTCAGGTTTAGTCCTGAATAAAAATCATTCATTACTGTAGTAACTATATTTTTTTTATTCAGGCTTACCGTTACACCTCCATTATAAACAGGAATTTCATGAATCAGTTGTTGAAAACGAATATGAATTCCTGCTGGTGATTCTATTATTTTGTCTATTTCAAGTTCTTCTGGAGATAAATTTAAGGTTTTTCTATTCCGATCAAGGAAAGACCATGCTATTTCTGCAGGGGTTCCCTTTATAGTAGAATCATTAATAAAAAACCATGAACGAATTTGAAGGGTTTTAGGATCCAGCCATTTGTTACCCTCTTTAATCATATCAACAGAATGAAAAGGATTATAAACTTCAAATGGTAAAATAATTTTTGATGGTTTCTTTTTCCCAAATAATACTTCCTGGAATGGGAAAATCAAAATTATTAATACTATCATTATCTTAAAATAATTATTAATCTTCATGACACCCTCCAGCTGTTTTTAATACTTTATTTTATTAACACAAAAAATTAAATTTCACCAAGAGTCACATAATCCTTTCACATTGAGGTTATCGCGGTTAAATTTATAAAATAAATGAGCTTTAATAATTTATACAACTTTTTATATCTATATTTTGGTGGAGCTCTTATAAACCTTTTCATTTTTGCCTGTTTTGAATACTACTTTCTTCCAATTAATATCACTGCATAACTTCCGAATCCTTTACTATTAAATCCAACAGCAACGATGATATTATTTTTAACGGATACCTCTCCAAAAACACCACTAGAAAGAGAAATTTGTGGATAATAATTATACCACGAAATACCATTAAAATGGACAATCTCTCCAAATGAACCAACTACGATTACATTGTTTATATTACTACCACGAACTCCTGCAGAAAGAAATCTCGTTACAATTCCCGGGGAATATACTCTCCATTTAATATCATGTAAGTTTCGTTTTTGATGAATACCAGCACCAACTATATAATACCTTTTATTTGGAATGAACCATAGACTTGAAACTTCCGGTGAAAGACCTTCATTGTCTAGTTCTTCAACCTGATCATTTCTAATCTTAAATATTCTGCTTTCCTGAATGTTTACCGTTACTGTAGAAGCCAGAGCTAATATCTCATATTTATTAACCATTCTATCATATACTCCCCATATATCCCTGAAATTCAAGTCCGTCCCACTCTCGATCCGCTGCCAGCGCTGCCCGTCGTAATGGGCAATGGTGCCTCCTCGTCCAGCGAAATAGATATTATCCGGAGAGCTTCCCCATATACATGTAACACCTCCATCATCAGGTTCTAAAATTCCCATGTCCCACAAATGATACAGTTTCCAGCTCTGTCCATTCCAATGGGCGGGTGCACCTCCAAGAGTTACCCATAAATCATTTTCTGCGAATGCATAAATTCCTTC
>MVQO01000083.1 GCA_002067585.1 Syntrophorhabdus sp. PtaB.Bin027 | reverse complement strand
CCCTCCTCGGCTTGCCTGTTTGCTTCATGGAATACCTGATACTTTTGTGATTTCCAGCTAATTTTTCCCTATTTATTCACTAAAAAGATTTACAGTGTATTCTATTGTTGACAAAAAAGTAAGGGCTTTCTATAATATGTGAAATTTTTCCTATACAATGTGGAGGACTTATGTGGGACAACCTAAGCCTTAAGGAAGTGGTCGAGTATGCGAACGATCCCTATCCGTCCATAAGAGAATGGGCGAAAGAAAAGGGAAAGAAGGTTGTGGGCAGCACAATTGCTGACGTACCTGAGGAGATCGTTCATGCTTTTGGTTTTTTACCAGTAACGCTGATAGGCACGCAGAAGCCTCTAAAGAAGGCGCCAGCAAAGTTGCCAGACAATGCATGCTCTCTGGCTCGGAGTAACCTTGAATTGGTTATGAGTTACGAGGGCGATCTTTTCGATGGATTTGTCTTGCCCCAGGTGTGCGACACAACACAGCACCTGTCAGACATCTGGCGGATCAACTTCCCTGACAAATATGTTGAAAGTTTTCTTGCGCCGCGCCAGGGTGACCGCCCGAGCGCCTGGTACTGGGTCAGAGAGGAAATCAAGAGGTTGATTGCATCCCTCTCGGAATGGACAGGCAAGACTCTCAAAGATGAAGACTTGCAGGAATCAATAAAAGTATTTAATGAAAACAAGGCCCTTCTGAAAGAAATTTATGAAATCAAACAGAAGAATCCGGCTGCTATCACGAACAAAGAGTATTTTGCCCTGATTAAACTATCCATGCAAGTAGATAAGGCAGAGCTGAACAAGAGTATCAAGAAAATTAAAGATAGCCTTGATACAAAAACAAAGGCTGAAGGGTACACCGATGTAATAATGGTGGGCATCACATGCGATCCACCAGAAATATTCGATCTCTTCGATGAGATCAAGATAAATATCGCAGGGGATACTCTCGTAACTGGCGGTCGTTATCTTCAGGGCATAGTACCCGAGAAAGGGGGACCCAATGAAGACCTTATGAGTGTTTTTGGCCCGTCTCCACATGTTGAATTGTTTACTCAAAATGGAGGGCCAGTAGATGCGCTTACAGCCAGGCACTTCAGGAGAGGGTTTTTCTCACCTATCCATGACGATGTTTTAAGAAATTTTGAGGAAGTGAAAGCCCTGTACAAGGCAACCAACGCAAAGGCAGTCGTTTATATTCATATTGAATTCTGCGAATCGGAAGAATACGATCTGCCTGACCTCAAAAATATGATTCGAAAGGAAGGAATACCGATGCATGTGGTTGATACCGAGTACCAGACCACATCACTTTCCCACCTGAGAACAAGATTGCAGGCATTTTTTGAATCCTTGAAAGGGGG